>NZ_CP015217.1:367500-667500 GCF_001729245.1 Leptospira tipperaryensis
TCTTCCGCATCATTCCCTTTATACACGTCCTTTTATAAGAGAAATTTTAGAATCCATGGGTGAAAGTTCTTTGTATGAACATTTTACGGGAGGCGAATATGAGAAACGTGCTTAAGGTTTTTTCTCCTGAGAAAAAGGGAAAAGAAAAAATTTCCGTAGTTACCTGTTACGATTATAGTTTCGCAAAGATTCTCAATGAAACCGAAGTGGATTCGATCCTCGTCGGAGATTCTTTGGGAATGGTTTTTCAGGGAAATACGAGCACTCTTCCCGTAACCCTGGAAGAAATGATCTATCATACCAAAGCGGTTCGAAGGGGCGCTCCTGAAAAATTCATCGTCGCTGATCTTCCGTTCTTGAGTTATCAGACTTCGATTGAAGACGGGATTCGCTCCGCCGGAAAAATGATGAAAGAAACCGACTGCGACGCAGTCAAAATAGAAGGTGGATCCGATTTTATTTGCGAGTTAGTCGCCATCCTGAAACAAATCGGGATTCCCGTGATGGGCCATCTGGGTTTGACTCCGCAGAGCGTTCACGTTTTCGGAGGTCATAAGATTCAGGGAAAGGGAGAAGAATCGAGTACGAAACTTCTGAAGGAAGCCGAAGCGCTTTCTTCATCCGGTGCCTTTTCTATGGTCTTGGAAATGATTCCGGCGGAATTGGGAAAAAAAGTCAGTGAATCCATCGTAGCTCCGACCATCGGGATCGGTGCAGGCCCTGATTGCGACGGACAAGTACTTGTCTTGAACGATTTGCTCGGAACGGATGCAAGTTTTCAGCCCAAGTTTTTAAAGAAGTTTTCCAATCTACATTCGATCGTAAAGGACGCAGTGGGAAATTATCATAGAGAAGTAAAATCCGGAGAGTTTCCGGGGAAAGATCACAGTTTCTGATGAATTCTTGACGATAATCGGAACAATAGAAGCTTGTATAACAAAGGGAGAAGATCCCGTTCGGAGTGAAGTGTGGACATAGTTGAGTTAGAAAAAGGTCATCCAGAAACAGAGGCCATCATCAAAGAACTGGCAAAAGAATGCGGGAATCAAACCGAGATCATTCGTGGCGCGGCGGTATCGGACACGATTCATTTCATAGGAGACACACGCAAAGTTTCCGAAAAAGAAGGCTATGTCAAAGAACTCCCCGGGGTCGCAAAAATCTGGAACGTGTCCATTCCATATAAAAACATCGCAAAGACCGCGGCCGGCAAAAACGGAGAAGTGGTTCACAGAGAAACAAGAATCGTAGAAGTCAAAGGTCCGGATGGACTAGTTCGTAAGTTCGGAACCGGAAAACATATCTTTATCGTAGGACCGGATTCTCCACAAACCTATGAACAGACTCTGACGATCGCCAAACAAGCCGTAGAGCTTGGTAAAAAATACAACATCTTAGATAGAATCATCTTTAGAGGCGGAGCTTTTAAACCTCGTACTCGTCCGACCGACTGGAGAGGACTTGGTTGGGAAGGAATCGCGATGATGGATAAGGTGAAGGCTGAAACAGGTCTTCCTTATGTAACCGAAGTGATGGATCATACGATGGCCGAAGAAGTTGCAAAACACGCGGACATGATTCAGATCGGAACTAGAAACGCGCAGGACTTTGAACTTTTGGAAGCGGTGGGAAGAACTGGAAAACCTGTGATTCTCAAACGCGGCTTTGGAAACGAAGCTGTGGAATGGTTCTCGGCTGCGGAATACATCGCTAATCAAGGAAATTTGAATATAGTTCTTTGTGAAAGAGGAGTCAAAACTCTTTTTATCAAGGAAGGATATTGCAGAAATACTCCGGACTTGAACGTGATCACCCACGTAAAAAATCAGACGATTCTTCCGGTCATCTACGATCCTTCTCATGTTGCGGGAGACGATAAGATCGTGATTTCCAATCTTCTGGCTTCTCTTCCGTTCAATCCGGACGGATCCATTACGGAAACCCTTCACGTGGAAGAATTTAGAAAGGAACAGATGTGCGACGCGGCGCAGGCGCTTCTCATGAGCATCTATGAGAAAGCCGTACAATCGATTTTAAAATACGAAGAAACGATTCGTCCGATTACGGATGACGTGGATTCATATTTTATAAAAAGAAAATCCGGAAAGTAAGTAAAAAACGATCTTACAAAGACCGCAAAATTTTTACTTATTAGAAAGGCGATCTTGGAATCTTCCAGGTCGCCTTTTTTATTGAGACTTCGCAGATCGAATTCTCAGGGCATTCTTCTTTGGGCGTGCCTCTTCGCTTTCGCTCGAGTCGCGTGTCTACAGGCTCGCGGATTCCCGCTCGTCCTCTTCGAGGACGCTTACGCGCCTTTCGACCCGCTCACGCATTCGAATATTAGAATATTTTTATTTAATCGGAGCGACCGGTTTTGTGTCTTTGAGTCTTTTGATATACCAGTGCATCATATTTTGATCGTTGTCGGTCCAATGGAATTCGCTATAATGTGAAAACGCTCTTTCGGCCGTACAAAAGGTCAGCTGGGAAAAACGAGAGGGATTGTTCGTGACAGCTTCCGCGATGTTTCTATCCATTTTTGTCGTAGATTTACAGATTTTGTGAAGATACGTATCGTGAACGGTTGTATCGGTTTTTACCGAGTTAAAGTCGAAATCTTTCGCATCGGCGGCAACAAGTAATTTTAGAATTTTTTCGGATTCATTCGGTTTCGACTTTTGAATAAGATTTATCGCATTCAAATGAAGATTTTTTCCTTCTTTTGTGAATAAGTTTACGTTTGCGCCGTGGGCTATTAGATATTCTACGATATCCGGAAGCCCTTTGATAATAGCTTTGTATAATGGGGAATTCCCATCTATATCTAAAATATTCGGGTCGGCTCCGGCTTCCATTAGAGCTTTTGTGCTTTCTAAGTTTTTTGAATAAGCAAGAGCTGTGTCTCTTCCAATCGGAAACTTGCCGATATGAGGTAATCTTCTAACACATTCGTAATTTCGCACATTCGGATTGGAGCCGCTGGAAAGAAGAAGTTCTATGAGCTCCATATTATCATCAAAAACCGCGATACTTAAAGCGTTGTAACATTCGCCGACGGCGTTGACGTTTTCGCCTTTTGCAATCAAGGATTTTACTTTTTCTACGTTCTTCTCTTTCGTTGCCTGAATGATTTTTGTATCGAGACTACAATTGTAAAAAGCGATCAGAACAAAACTTAACAAAATTATGTTTTTCATAAATTTTTCACGTACTCAAATGGAATGCATCTTTGATAAAAGATTCTTATGGAAAAGTAATCGTAATCATTATAGAATCAAATTCTTAAATGATTGAGAATCTATCAGTGAAGTGTGTTTTAGGTGATTCCAAACTTCTTCTTTAATTCTTCTTTTGTTGATTCCCAAGTCGCCGGAGTTTTGAGACTTAAGTCAAAAGAAGAGCCGGAATCTCCGGATTTTAATTTTTGTTCGGCATCCGTTACAAGGGCTCTCAGGTCTTCCAATCCAAAGTTAGCGGAAACACCTTTGGTTTGATGTAGTTCGGCCTGAAGATCGGATTCTTTTTTTTCTTCCGTAAAACGAACGATGTTCTTAATACGAATTTCCATGTTGGAAAGTAAGGATTCCACCATTTCTTTGAGCCAAGCGGCTTCTTCTTCGTCGTCTCCCTGTTTCAGAGAATCCAGTCTGTTCCAGTCTACAAGCATGGTTACAACCTCGTTCCAAATATCCGATTTTTTTAAGATTCGGCAAGCTACTTTTCAACAAAAGATTCATCAGTTCAAGGCATCTTTTAAAAGCTTGAATAAAAAAGCCGAGTCGATTTTTGTATTTTAGAACCGAAGTGAGGTCTAAATGAAAATTCATCCGACTGCGATTATCGACTCGAGAGCGGAATTACACGAATCCGTAGAGGTCGGTCCTTATTCCATCATAGAAGGACATGTTTCCATCCAAGAAGGAACCGTGATTGAAAATCACGTTAAAATTTGTGCCGGTAGTGAAATCGGAAAATTCAACCGTTTTCATCAAGGAGCGGTCATCGGAGTGATGCCGCAGGATCTGGGTTTCAATCAACAGCTCCTGACAAAAACAATCATAGGCGATCACAACATATTTAGAGAATATGCAAACATTCACAAAGGAACTAAGGAAGATTCTCCAACCGTAATCGGTAACAAAAATTATTTTATGGGGAATTCTCACGTCGGTCATGATTGTATTTTAGGCGATAGTAATATTCTTACCCATGGCTGCGTGTTGGCCGGGCACGTTACTCTTGGAAGTTTTGCTTTTATCTCCGGTTTAGCGGCCGTGCATCAGTTTTGTTTCGTAGGCGATTATGCGATGGTCGCGGGTCTGGCAAAAGTGGTTCAGGACGTTCCTCCGTATTCTACAGTGGATGGAAATCCGAGCACGGTCGTCGGATTGAATAGTGTAGGAATGAAACGCGCCGGTTTTTCTCCGGAAGTTAGAAATGCGATCAAACACGCCTACAAAGTGATTTATCATTCGAAGCTCACGACCAAGAAGGCTCTGGAGGAGTTGGAAGCTTCCGGAAATCTTATCGAACCAGTTAAGTATATTATAAAGTTCTTTAAAGATAGCGATCGGGGAGTTACGGATCACAGGTGAGAATTTTAGTCACGGGCGGTGCCGGATATATCGGAAGTCACGTAGTAGCGCTTCTTCTCGAAAAGAAGCATGATCTTTTGATCGTAGACAATTTAGAAAAGGGAAACAAGGCAAACTTGTTTCCCGGCGTTGAACTGATTCAAGGAAATGTTCAAGACGAGAATGTTTTGGAAAAGGCATTTTCCAAACCGGTCGACGCGGTTTTTCACTTTGCGGCCTGGAAGGCGGCAGGGGAATCCATGACCGATCCTTCCAAATACGCTCTGAACAATATAAACGGAACGATAAAACTTCTTACGTTTATGGAAAAGGCGGGGACAAAGAAATTTATTTTTTCTTCCTCGGCGGCAGTTTACGGAGCTCCGAAATATCTTCCTATCGATGAAAAACATCCTCTTCATCCGGAAAATTACTACGGTTATACGAAATTAGCGATCGAAGAAAATCTGAAGTGGTTTGATTCTTTAAAAGGATTTAAGTTTGCAGCATTACGTTATTTTAATGCAGCCGGTTACGATCCAAAGGGAAGAGTGCGGGGATTGGAAAGAACTCCTGCAAATCTTCTTCCGATCATTATGGAAGCCGCTTCCGGAATGAGAAAAGATTTCGAGGTTTTCGGAACCGATTATGAAACACCGGATGGAAGTTGTATACGAGATTATATTCACGTGAGTGATCTTGCGAAAGCTCACGTTTTGAGTCTTGAATATTTGGATTCTGAAAAGAAATCTCTTACGGTCAATTTAGGATCTGAAAACGGATATTCCGTTTTAGAAATGATTCGTCTCGCGGAAGAAGTGGTCGGAAGACCGATCGCTCATAGAATTTCAGGAAGAAGAGCGGGGGATCCGGCGGAGTTGTTGGCTTCTTCCGGCGTCGCAAAACAATTATTAAAGTGGATTCCTGAATACAGCGACGCGAAAACTCTTCTCAAAACGATGTGGGACGTTTATCAAAATCCGGCTTGATTACCGGATCGATCTACATTCTGAATTGACGGATGTTACGTATTCCAAGGGGAGAGTTTCTAAAAATTCTCCTCCTGAAAATTTTCCTTTAAACTGAATTTTCCCTTCTTTGAAGAGACGAACCCATTCTTCTTGGAGTTTGTTTGAAATCGGTGCGTAAGACCAATGCCATTTTTCTTCGTTATAACCTTTGTTTCCACGAGAATTTTTGGATGAATAAGGTTGGCAAAATCCGAAACGTTTTGCGTTCTTTTGCATCCAGATATAAAACTTTTCTCCCTTTCCACCTTTTTCAAAATAAGAATTTTCTAATGCGTTCAGATCTATGTCGGTCCCCCAGTGATGTCTGGAAGTTCCGGGGGCGCTGGAGAATTCTAAGATTAGAGAAATGATTTCTTTCGGAGTTTTCCCTTGAATCGACGCCCTCATTTTTCTCTTGCCTGTATATTTTTCTTCCCAGATTCCTTTTTGATCTTTGAAAGAACGAAAGGCGGATACAAGAAATGGTTTTTGCTTTTCTTCCGGATTTTCCCTTTGATACGATTGAAAGAGTTCTAAGAGTTTTTCTAAGGCTTCTTTTCTCAGATAATGAATTCGAGATTCTCCCGGATTGGAATAGGCGACCAGGGCGGATTCCGGTTTAAAGTCTCCAAGGACATAGGATTCGTTGGAAACACCCGGAAGATTTCCCGTTTGAGAAAACAAAGGACTCTGTAAAACCAAGATTGCAAAGATGGAAATCAGAATTTTCATAGCTGGTGTCAGAATGAAAAATTTGGACTTCTCTGCAATGGGTTTTTAAAGGGAAAGGAAGGCAAAATCCGGCCTTGAAGTTACGGATTTGTCGTGGATCTTCGGCGGAGTTCCGTCCAGATTTTGCAAGTCTGACTCTCGTTCTTTGGAATCCGAACTTTTTATGTAGGAACTCCTATGGATTGAGCTTCTCTTGAGTTCTGTTTGGAACCTCCTTGATTTTCATTTTTAAAAACTGAAGCTCGTTTCGCCGGGGTTCCGACCAAAAACTTTGTCAGTTTCCCCATTGTCCTTTCGATTTGTCGGTTGTTCATTCTGGAAAACGCTATGCTTATAAGTTAGGACATGGTTTTTAGGAAAAAAAATTCAGGGAGAATCTTTCCAATGAAAAAGTGGTTCATCACTTCCTTGATTCCGTTTCTGCTGCTTACGAATTGTTACCTTTTTGATACGATCGGCTTTACCATTCCGGATACGATTTCCGGAAGCGAAGCAAAGAATCAAATTCTTACGAGTGCGTTGATTGGCGCGGTTGCGGTTCCGGATTCTACTGCAGTCATCGCGATTATCGCTCCTCAGTTGGCAAAAGTGGACGAGGATCGTTACTACAAAAAGGTGGACGTAGATAATTGTGCAAGCTCTGCACTTTTGATAAACGTTCTGACCATCAATGTCGGTGGATTCAATTGTAACTTAGAACCGAGAGAGTATGTTCTCTGGTATGTTTACTAAAAGTAAATTTTTTTATGACAGGCGATCTCAGATCGTCTGTCATACATTAGTTTGAAAATAACAATCTTCCTTCGCTGAACCTACCACGAATTTCTTCCTTTTCCAAGTCTCCGGGATTTCCAAATAAAGTAGCGTCTTCTCTTGTGAGTTCTATAAGTTTAGAATCTTCTCTGAGATCTGCGATTCTAAAATCGGGAAGACCGCTTTGACGAACTCCCAGTAATTCTCCGGGGCCGCGCAGTTGAAGGTCGATTTCGGATAACGCGAATCCGTCCGATAAGTTTACCATCGCGTCGAGTCTCACTCTCGCATCGTCAGTAACTTTAGAATCCGTCATCAGAATACAAAAACTTTCCTGATCACCGCGTCCGACGCGGCCTCTGAGCTGATGAAGTTGCGAGATCCCGAATCGATCGGCGTGTTCGATCATCATTACGGTAGAATTCGGAACGTCGATTCCAACTTCGATAACGGTTGTGGATACGAGGATCTGGATTCTATTTTTAGAGAATTCTTTCATCACTCGATCTTTTTCCTCCGTATCCATCTTACCGTGAACGAGTCCTACTTGAAAATCGGGAAAAATTTCGTGTTTGAGTTGTTCGTAGGCTTCGATACAGGACTTGAGATCTACTTTTTCCGATTCTTCCACGAGCGGATAAACGATATAACACTGTCTTCCGGAGGAAACGTATTTGCGAATGGATTTGTAAACGCCGTCTCTTCTATCTTCTTGAAACCATTTTGTCTGAATCGGCATTCTTCCCTTCGGTTTGGATTTGATCGTAAGTAAATCTAAATCGCCGTAAAGAGTGAGGCAAAGAGTTCGAGGAATCGGAGTCGCTGTCATCGCGAGAATGTCCGGATTCTTTCCTTTGGAGCGAAGCGCTTCTCTTTGGTCCACGCCGAATTTGTGTTGTTCGTCTATGATTACAAGACCGAGATCTAAGAATTCTACGTCTTCCGAAAAAACGCTGTGGGTTCCAATGACAAATAACGTGTCCCCCTTTTTGATTCGATAAAGTTTTTCATAACGATTTTTCTTGGGTTCCTTTCCGACAAGAAGTTCGATTCCGAGAAAAGGCATGTTTCCTAAAAATCCGAGAATGGTCTGATAGTGTTGTCTCGCGAGAATTTCAGTAGGCGCGACCATACAAACTTGAATCTGATTGTCCAGATAACGAAGAGCGGTCAAAAGAGCGACTAACGTTTTCCCGGAACCGACGTCTCCTTGTAACAAGACCGCCGCCGGCTGTTCCTTTACTGTTAATTCAAGAATTTTTTGAATTGCAGTTTCTTGATCTTCGGTCAGCTGAAACGGAAGATTTTTACGAACGGTTAATGCCGTTTTTGAATTCGGCAGAGGCCAGAGAACTCGTTTGATCTTCTCTCGTTCCTTTTTTTTGTGTTCGATAAGAAGATTGAAATAAAACAATTCTTCGTATTTGAGTCTGTATCTAGCTTTCTCTAAAGCGCTTTCGTCGGTTGGAAAATGAATTTCCCGATAAGCTTCTTCCCTTGGGACAAGATCTCTTTTTTGAACGATTTGTTTGGGAAGAATTTCCGGAATTCTATCTTTCAATTTTTCTAATGCAAGATATAGAATTTTTCGGAATCCTCTCGAATCCAATCCTTCCGATTTTAAGGCTTCTCCGGAAGGATACAAAGGAATAATACGACCCGCGTGAATCATTTCGGGAAGTTCTTCCGGTTCTTCTTCCGCTTCCTTTGGGACCTCTTTCTTTTTGGAAGATGAAGAGCTTACCGTATAAGTCGGTTTGATCGCGCTTGTTAGAATTTCGTAATCCGGATGAATGAGTTGAAAACCTCGGAAGAATTCCAACTTTCCCGTCGCTACGAGTGTAGTTCCCGGTTGAAAAATTCTTTGAAAGAAATTGACTCCGCGGAAAAAAACCAAAGAGATCCTTTCGTTGTTTCTGGTCTTAGCGCCGACGACAAGTCTGGATTTTTTTCCGTGCGCGAGATAGGCATCTACAACTTCCAAAATGAGAGTAACACTTTCTCCCGCTTTTAAAAGTACGTTGTCCGTAAGATTTCTATCCAGATATCTTCTCGGAAAAAAATTCAATAAATCTTGAAGAGTAAAAATGCCTATGGACGCGAGGGCGCCCGCCTTCGAAGGTCCGATTCCTTTGATCACGGTTACCGGGGAAAGAAGCGCCGATGTTCCGTTTGTATTTTCCGATTTAGAGACCGAGTTCTTCATCCTTTATTTGTGTCGGAGTCCACTCCGGGTCTTGAATTTGAGAATCCGTGTTCTGTTTTTCTTCAGGCGTTTCTTCGCTTAAGCCGAGATAACAATATCTGCAACCGTAGATTCGAGCGTGTCTTTTGATTCCGGGAGAAGGAGGTTCGGAAATGATGGCGTATAAATATTCAGTTTTTTGCAAGTATTTACCACAGACAGGACAAATTCTCGGTTTGGGAAGATTCGGATCCCAATTTTTTCCGTAGACTTTTTTCGGATCTCCGTATTCTCTTGAAACTCCGTTTTCCTGATCCCGCTTTTTCTCCGCTTTGTCGATTCGTTTTGTATCCACGGAATAGAGAAGATGAAAAAAAATCGCGGCGACTCCCAAACAGAGCATAACGGTCAAAAAGCCTGTCATTGTTTTAAGTAATCCTTAATTTTCGCCGCCATTCCCGGAGGAAGGCCGATTCCTTTATCCTGCAATCGATGCGAATATTTATGAAACGAATATGTGTGTTGAGAGGTTTGGACTATTCCGTTAAAACAGTTTTCGATCGACTCGGCAAGGGATTCGCTGAGAGGAATATTTTCTCCGATTTCTTTTTCATACGCTCTTAAAAGTTTTCGATTTACGCCCCTGCAAATAGAACGATAAAAACAAAATCGTATTACCAATTCAGAATCCGATTTTCCGGCTCGAATGTCGGCTTCCAGTTGATTGAGATTGATACAATCCACGATTTCCAATTTATAAGCGTTCGTATTGTGTTCGTACGTCACAAGATTCATAAATAAATGTTTGAACAACGCGATCTTATAACAGTCCTCCATTCCACACTCGCCCATCTTTGCATTTTCGCATCGAGTGTACATCACAATATCAGTATCCGATTCCGCGGTAGCCTGACCGAAGTTAAGCGAACCTAAGATATCAAAGGCGACGATGTCTCCTCCATAATTGATTAACTTGGAGAATTTTTTAAAGTCTTCGATTCTTTCTCTGGAGATATGTGTTTCGTGAGAACGGAAATACCGTTTGAGGCCGGTAAATTTTTGAATGGTGGGATAATTTTTAAAAGCTGGGATTGTCATGTTTAGATTCTCACAAAATCTTCCGCCGACACCTCCGAATCCTGACTTACAAACTTAACCGCGGGAGAATTCCCTCTACAATCTACTTCCATTAACAGGCGAATTTTGTGGTCCACCAGTCTATTCAATTTAACGGTTTCTACAAGCCCATTTTCTAAAAATATTTCCGAGTAAAATCCCCCCGGTTGAAAACCGAAGACCGAATCAACGGCTCCAAAATTGGAAGGATTTAAGAATACGGTTTTTCCTTTTTTTACGATGCCTTGGTCTTCGTGAACGTGACCGGAAACAACCAGAGCAGGAGAATAGTCGTCGAGATATCTTCTTATTCCTTGAGAACCAACATTACCGTAATTCGGAATCTTATCCAAAAAGCCGTAAGGAGGGTTGTGGATCACAACGACGTCCGGTTGTTCTTCTTTGAAAAAATCTTCGGGTTCGCTGTAGCTTTTTCCGTTTCGATTGTATTCGTGAAATTTTACGGCTAATTTTTCAGGAATTCCCGAAGTAAGAATCGGGGCTCCACCGTAACCTGCAAATTTATAACCGTCTTGTTCGAACGTCTTTCTATGAATGTCTCTTTCATAAAGCGCGCTGTACTGGAGATCGATATCGTAATTACCGGGAAGGACTCTGACCGGAGCCGTGGAATATTTTTGAATGATGATTTCGATGAGTTCGTATTTTTCTTTCATCGTCTTTGCGGCTTGATGAAAGAGAGTTCTGTATTCTTTGGATTTTTCTACGATGGCCGCCGGATATTTTTCGGGAAAACGGATCGCTCGTGTAGCATAATCGTAAGCATTGATCTCTTCTTTTTGATCCTTAGAGATACGATACATCTCTTCTTGAATCGTACAGAATTCTATGATTCTATCCGTACTAAAAAAAGCTTTGTAGATGATGTCTCCGGAGAAGAGATATAGATCGGCGGTTGTTTGCTGAAGAATTTCCTTCAAGCCGCGAAGACCGTCGTGGATATCTGTCAGGTAAATGATTTTCATTTCTATCGATCCAGAGATTGTACCGTCTCTTTTTCGCTACAGTCTCTTAACAAAAAGAGAACCCGGTACACTCAGTTTAGGAACAGGTTGTGAAATGTCCAACCTTTCTAATGATTAGTCTCTCCACAGGAGAAGAAGGGAATCCTCATTTTCGGAAATAGGTTCGATTCGTATGTATTCGGGACCAAAAAAATCCAAAAGCGGTTTAAGAATCGTTCCTGACTTAACAAACAAGAAGACGTTACCCTTTTCGGGTATGACCTTTTGGATCGTAATTTTTCCCGCGAGGTCCGGAATTTCGGAAAGGAAGGTATCCATGTTGACCGTGATTATGTTACGAACGCCTGTGACTCTAAGAATCTCCGGAATTTCTTCTACGATCGTTTCTAAAATCAGTCTTCTATGAAACTGAAAAATTTTCGAAAAGATCCGAATCGGATCGAGCTTTCGAGGAGTATGGCTAAAGAGGCGAAAGGATTGAATCTGAAGACGGACTTGATTCTGAACGACACGAACGGGAGTGAGAGTAACGTTGTAGTCGACGGAATCCGTTTTTAAGAATTTCGACCAGAACAATCCTTTGATCGAAAAGTGTCCGGTTAAAATGAGAACTCCGTTTCCGGAATCGAATTCAAGGGATTCCAGTTGATCTTGGGATTCTAAGATTTTCTTTTTTAAAATTTTATTCAGAGAATGGAGTTTGAGCGTAATTTTATAATTGCTCTTTTGGCTTTCTTTTTCCAAAGAAAATCCGGTAAAAAGATCGAGAGGGTTGAAGCCTATGAGTTTCCTCAAATTGAGCATGGGAGATCAAAAATAGTTTGCGGGTAAAGAAGAGTAAACTAAATTATTGATTCCAAGTCGGGAATGATTCTTTAGAACCAATCGGAGAAAGAATTTTTTTCTACTTGATATTCTCATTGAGGAGCTTTCATGAAAATCGGAGTCATCGGATCGGGAAGTTTTGGTACTGCCTTAGGAAGTTTACTGGCTGATAAAGGTTACGATGTCACACTCTGGTGTAGAAGCGATTCTCAGGTTGAAAGTATCAACCGCGATCATATCAATAACAAACACCTTCCGACGTTTGTTCTTCCCGAAAAATTAGTAGCGAGTAAGGATCTTAAAGCGGTCGTTCAAGGAAAAGATATGATCGTATCTTCTCCGCCTTCGCACGCTCTTACGGAAATTTTACGCGAAATTAAAGAATATCTTCCGGAAAAAGTTCCTATCGTTTCCGCGAGTAAGGGAATCGAAAACGGAACCTTGCGTCTTGTTTCGGAGATTTTCGAATCGGAACTGCCAGGTAAATATCACGCCTATCTTTCTTATCTTTCAGGGCCTTCTTTCGCGAAAGAAATCATACAAAAAGTTCCAACGATCGTGAGCATCGCTTCCAAGAACGAAGCGACCGCGCGAAAAGTTCAGGAAATATTTAGCTTCTTATATTTTAGAACCTATTGGACTCCGGACGTCGTCGGTGTTGAGGTCGGAGGTTCTTTGAAAAACGTAATCGCTTTGGCCGCGGGAGTGAGCGACGGTCTTGGCTTTGGACAAAACACTCGAGCCGCGTTGATCACGAGAGGTTTGAACGAGATCACAAAGATCGGCTTGAAACTGGGAGCGGATCCGATGACTTTTCTCGGACCTTCGGGAATGGGAGATTTGATTCTCACTTGTTGCGGAGAACAATCTCGAAATCGGACGGTTGGTTTTCGTTTAGGAAAAGGAGAAACGTTGGAACAAATTCTTTCCAGCATGAACGAAGTCGCTGAAGGAGTAAAGACCACTCAGAGCGCCTATGAACTTTCTCAGAAGTTAGGCATAGAAATGGCGATCACGAACGAAGTCTATAAAATGCTTTACGAAGGTAAGAATCCGAAAGAAGTTGTGAAAGACCTTATGAAGCGCGATTTAAAAAGAGAAGGCGTTTCAGTCTGATTTACATTGAAGCTTCTTTTTTCTAAATTCTGTATTTGTTTTGTTTTAAGTTTTGGCGCCTTTCATTCGATAGCGGCTCAAGCAAAACAGGAATTCGGATGGGCAAAAAGTTCTGAGGGCTTTTCTTTTAATCTCAACGGACGAACTGTCTTTCAGTCCAACTCTGAAATTACTTCCTTCCCTGATAGTCTAAGTCTATTAGAAAAAACTGATTTTCTTTTTTACGCTGGAGAATACTATATTCTCAACAAAGACGTTAGACGCTATGAGTCGATCCTGAAACTATCCGCAAATGCGGAACCCGAATTGGTTCTCGGCGGAATTCTATTAAGAATCTTAAAAGAATTAAACTTCAATTCGAAAGAATCTTCTCGAAATATTCTTACACAATTTGCAAAGAACGAAAAAAATTCTTACCTCAAAGAATTGGCGGAAGGATTTGATTCTTCCATTTTTGAAAAAAAATCTCCGGAAAATCTAAAGTGTTCTCGTAAGAATGTATTCTATTCTCTTTGCAAAACTCTGCGTTTGAAAAAATATCTCGAGGATTTTAAGGCGGACGCAAAGTCTCACGAAAGAGAATATCTGAATCTAAACAGAACTCTGGCTCCGTTTTTGGAAGATCCGGAGTTGAAATACATTCCTTTTTTAAGCAATTTTATCTTTAATATCGCGGATCAACTGGCGGAACTCGGGCTTTCCAGAGAAGCGGTTCACTTTCAAAAAATTCTTATCATCTCCGAAAACTTGAGCGGAAGAATTATCGGATATTCCTATGAGAAGCTCGCTTATTACTATTTGATCGGAGGAGATTTTGTTTCGGCGGAAAAGGTTTTGGATTACATTCTAAAATATCATCCCGATTTAAGAACTCCTTATAAAAATCATCTCTACTTAAAGTTAGGCACCATTGCTTATCTCAATCAAGATTATAAGAAGTCTTTGGATTATTATCTCAATTTGGATTTTTTAGAATGGTCTTCTACGATTCTCAATCCGTTTTTGGGAGAACCGATTTCCATCAATAGCGCAAGAGATTTGATTTCGATGGCGATCTGGAGAACTAAGAGCTCTTTCAAAGCGGTGGACGCGCTCAAATCCGTTTCTACTCCTAAAAATTTAACCGAGGACGATTTGTTTACTCGTCTGAGAATCATCCAGATTCTTATGAACGATGAGCCGGAAGTCGCGGGAAAGATGGCGACGGAGATTACGTTTCTTGCTCAGAGCAAAGGATGGAAGAGGGTAGAATATTCCTCCACGCTCTTAAACGGTTTTATTCATTATAAGAAGAACGATCTTAGAAAGGCGATCATAGAGTTTACAAAGGCCTATGGGATTCTAAAATCCGCAGATCCAGTTTACACAGAAGAATGGATCCGTTTGACCGGATTATTTTATTCTCATAAAGAATCCAGATCTTTAAAAACGGTCAAAGGCGCGTTGGATCAAGCCATCGCGATTACGATTCAGAGAAGACCGGACGATATGCTCCTGCAATTGAAAAATTATCTTCCCGCCGTTTACGGAGTGAGAGAATTTACGGACGCGGCCATCAATTACTACATCACTCACGGTCATACAACCGAACTCTTGGGATTCTTATCCAGATTGGAACAAAAGGAAGTGATGGCGAATACGGCGTATCCGAACACGTTAGTCTCCATCATTGATACGAGCAGAAGAATTTCCTCCTTTAGGGGTTTTTATCCCGGACCCAAAGAACACCTAACGTCGAGTCGTTCCGAAATTCGAAAAGTGGAACTGGCTCGCTTATTGGAAGAATTCGATCCTTTTCGAAATCAAGAGATCAAAAGATCGCAGATCCCGGTCTTGAGCGTTTTTGTAAGGGACAAAAGGACATACATATTTTGGAAACCCGCCGATTCGCAAGAATTGGAACTCAAAGAAATTCCTTCCGAGTCGGCTTCTTCTTTCACCGTACAAACGATGTTGAAGACCTTGGTTGAATCCTCTTCCAAGAACGATAGTATGCAAATCTATCTCAACGTCGCGGGAATGGAATCGTTCGATTATCTCAAAAAAGAATTTCCGGACATCGACTTTCGATTGTTTACTAAATTCAGTAAAAAAGAAGACAGTTCTAAAATTGAAAGGGTTTATATCGGGGATTGTAAGATCGGAGATTCTTCCGTTAAACCGAACTTCGAAAAGATCGGCTCCGCACATTTCGAAGGGAATAAACTTTTAACCGGAAGTCATTCGATGATGGTCTGGAATTTGAAAGTCGAAAACAATTCTCCTGGAAGCTTAAACGAATACGCGTGGAATTGTGGAGAAGATCAGATTCGTTTTTCGAGATTACATAGACGTTACGATTTTCGAAATACTCCGGAGAGATTGCTCTTTACGAGAGATTCTTTAAGCGGAAACGGTTGGAAAGGAAGATCGGAAGACTTTTTGGATTGGGTTTCTTTTTGGATCAATTCCGGAGTACACCGAATGTATTATATCAAATCCTTAGATTTGAATTCAGAATCGGACATAAACCTTTTGGAAAAACTTTCGCAAGAAACGAACGAGCCGGAAGCTTCTTTTCGAGGAATTCGGATTCGAAAACACATAGAATAAATTCAGTGAACTTGTTTTATCGCTTTTTATAAACGTTGATTATAAAAAAAATCTACGGTTTTTTTTCTTTTAAACGATCGACATTTTTCGCCAATCTAAGGACTCTATCCAGTAAACTCACATGGACCCCGAAGGTAGTCAGTTCTACATTCCAACATTTTCAACTTTCCGTTCTTTTTCCCTCAAAACACGGCTCATTCTAAAATCAAATAACCTTAGACTTGCTCTAATTTCTATTCTCCAAATATGGAACTAATCGGCTTTTTCATCATCGTTTTCTTAATATTTGCAAACGGATTTTTTGTATCCGCAGAGTTTGCTTTGGTTTCAATTCGCCCTTCTCGTCTGGAAGAATTGATCAAGGAAAACCGTCCTCTCGCGCTCATTACGAAAAGAGCCGCTCAAAAGCTAAACGATATGTTGTCCGTCTGTCAGGTCGGAATTACGGTCGCCAGTCTTCTGTTAGGTTGGGTCGGAGAAGGTTACGTTTCGAGATGGCTCACGATCGTTTTGGATATGTTTGGATATTCCACGAGCGAAGCGACTATTCACGGTTTGGCGATCACCGTTTCGTTTACGATCATCACTTTTCTTCATATTCTTTTGGGAGAACTTCTTCCTAAGACGATTGCGATTCAGAATACGGAAAAGATCGCACTTTTTATCAGTATTCCGTTATTCTTTTTTTATTACGCATTTTATCCGATTACGTTTTTCTTAAACGCTCTTACTTCTCTTCTTTTGAAATGGATGGGAATTCAAGAGAATAAAAGTAGAATGATGCATTCTCCCGAAGAGTTGATGATCATCATCGAAGAACAGAACAAACAGGGAAAGATCGATCAGGAAGAATTTCAGATCATTCAAAACACGTTTCAGTTCTCGGAACATCAGGCGAAGGACGTAATGACTCATCGTCTGAGCATCATCGGAATTCCTCACGAAACGACGATGGATTCTTTGATCTCGATCATAGCGGAACATCACTTTTCAAGATATCCTATCTACGAAGGAAACACGGATAAGATCATCGGAATCATTCACGTTCAGACTTATCTTACTTGGCTTTCCAATTCCAAAAAGGGAAGAAAAGAAAAAGTCACCGCGATTATGCAGCCTCCGATCTTTGTTCCGGAAGGACTTTCGATCGAAAAGGTGATGCAGAAACTTAGAGAAAACAAACAGCACATGGCGATCGTCATCGACGAATACGGCGGCGTTTCCGGTTTGTTGACTTTGGAAGATATCATTGAAGAAATTTTCGGACAGATCAGAGACGAGACCGACGATCACGAGACCGATCCGTTTCCGGCTCAACATTCCGATAGCTTTACGATCGACGGGGAAGCCGAGTTGGATGATCTTAAAGAGATTCTCGTCGGAGTTCAGGACGAGGAAATCAGCGATATCCGAACGATTGCGGGTTTTATTCTCGGAAGATTGGAGGATATGCCTCAAGAAGGATCCACAATTTCTCTTCAATCCGGAACTCTTACCGTAGAAAAAATGGAAGGGAATAAAATTCTATTGGTACGTTTTACGAGAGGCAGTTTGAGCAATAAGGCTCAGTCTAAGAAATAATAACGGGACCATTCTATGCCTAATCCTGGAAAAGAAATACTCATTGCAGTTTCCGGAAGTATCGCCGCTTACAAAACGTGTGAGCTTGTTAGGAACCTAACTAAAGAAGGTTTTCCTGTGACGGTCATTATGACTTCTCATGCTACCGAATTTATAGGCCCGATCACCTTTGAAGCCTTAACGGGTAAAAAGGTTAGGATCGATGAGTATGAAGAAGGAATGGCTCATATCGACGCTAAGAATTCCGCTTCCGTGATGGCTATTGTTCCCGCTACCGCTAACATCATAGGGAAGATTGCGAATGGAATTGCAGACGATCTTGTAACCTCGACCTATCTCGCTGCGAATTGTCCGGTGATCGTCGCTCCTGCGATGAATCCTTTTATGTATGCTCATCCTTCCGTTCAGAGAAATTTAAAACGTCTTTCGGAAGACGGAGTTATTTTGGCCGATCCAACACACGGTGTCGTCGTATGCGGTGACGAAGGGTATGGAAAGTTAGCCGAAATCTCGATCATTCAGAAGATGATCATTGATGAGTATAGAAAAAATTCTTAGATAAAGAAAGAGAAATCAAAGAGTGGGATTTTCGAAAGCCATCATTACTTCGGGCCCGACCAGAGAATGGATCGATCCAGTCCGTTATATTTCAAACGCATCTTCAGGAAAGATGGGATTTCATATTGCCGAAGAGATTGGCAGGTGGATTCCGGAAGTCATCTATATACATGGACAGGTTCTTGAAGATTACAGATGTCCCTCGGGTTCGAAAAGAATTTCCGTTGAAACTACTTCTGAAATGAAGGACGCGGTTCTTTCTGAGATGATGGGAGATACGATTTTGATCATGGCTGCCGCTCCGGCGGACTTCCGACCAGCGGAGAGTAAGGAATCGAAAATCAAGAAAGAGGACGGAAGCGAAATTCTTCTTTTGGAGTTAGTGAAGAATCCGGATATTCTCAAGGCGGTAAGTTCTGAAATTTCGGAGAGGGAGATTTCCGGTTGTTGCTTGGTTGGTTTTGCGGCCGAAACGGATTTTTTGGAAGAACACGCATTGGGTAAGTTAAAGAGCAAGAATCTGGACTATATCGTGGGAAACTACGTAGGGAAAAATGAAAAAGGCTTTGGAGAAGTGGAGACGAGCATTGTCATCTATTCTTCTCGGGGAAAAGTGGCCGAGATTGGCCCACTTTCTAAAGAGGCCATTTCAAAGAAAATCGTTGAATTCTTAAAAACAGATACATCGAACGCTTTTGTTCGGTCCTAGATCTTGCCTGAAGGTCGGAAGACCGGTGAAAACGCGACTTCGAAAAGATTCAATTTCCTTCTAGACTAAGCCAGCCAATTTTTCCTGATCCTGGGCGAGGAGAATTACTGATTCGCAATAGGTTTCCCAGTCGGTTCTTCCAGAAGCAAAATCTAAATAAATGGATTCAAGTAAGAGAAAAAACATAAGCCACCTCTCCTTATTAGGATCGAATCAAACCTATAAATTCCTTGAGTTCTTTTTCTTGCAGAAGATAGTAGGGAAAGATCTTTTGAGTATTAAAGTATGTCCGTAGCCTTTTCCGAATCCCGGATCCGGAATCTAAAAGAGTTTTTAGAATCCTCGAAAATACCATTTAGGTCGGAAGTCCGGCTCTCCATCTTATCCTCTTTTAAAATCGGGGGAATATGTCCGGTCGTAGTAGAACCCGAAAACTCGGAACAAGTCTTAGAAGTCCTTTCTATCTTTAAAAAATTAGAACTCCCCTGGAAAATTCTCGGAGGGGGTTCGAACCTCTTAATTTCAGATCATCCGGATAACTTTGTTACACTCCGCCTTTCCGGAAAATTTAAGGAATTTGATTCTTTTGGGGAAGGAAAATTCAGAATCGGAGCCGCTACAAATACTACACCGACCTTCCGACAAATTTCTCAGACTGGTTTTACGGGTGCGGAATTTTTGAGTACAATTCCTGGTTGGACCGGAGGCGCCGTGATTCAAAACGCGGGCTGTTATGGAGGAGAACTCTTTGATCTAATTCAAACTGTAGAATTCTTAAAGAATGACGAAGTTCTCATCAGAAAGCCGAGTGAGATCGAGCATGGCTATCGATTCACGGAATTCTTAAATCGAAAAGATTCCATCATTCTGGGAATCGAAATTCTTCTAAAGGAAGGGAATGTAGAGGAAATTGAAGAATCTTTAAGAGATAAGAGAGAGAGGAGGAATTCTTCTCAACCGGAAAATAAAAGGAGCGCTGGCTCGGTCTTTAAGAATCCTAAAATTTACGGAGAAGATGGAAAGGAAATTAAAGCCTGGGAGCTAATTGATCGAGCGGGTTTGAGAGGAGTCGTGAAGGGCGGTGCCCAGATCTCCCCTGAACACTGTAATTTTATCGTGAATGTCGGAACTGCAACCGCTTCCGATGTGAACTATCTGGTTGATCTTGTCTTGGATAAAGTTTTTCAGCAAAGTGGGATTCTCTTAAAGAGGGAGATTGAGTATTTCGGCGATATTCCGTGACGAATGTTCTCCGGAATTCCGACCAAAAAACCTCCCACAACAAAACTTCAGTCCTTCGAAGCATACATAGAAAGATCAGCCTCGTGGATAAGATCTTCTAATTTTTGAAGTGAACCAACTGACATTCCCCAAGTAAAATGAAAAGGAGGATTGTTTTCCTTACATTTTTTTAAGAGAATCGTCATTGCTTCACGAAATCTCTCTTGAGTCTGAAGAATTTTTTCGCGGTTTTCGTGTTGAACGAGAACTAAGAATTCATCGCCTCCGATTCTAAAAATCTTATCCGTTCCTCGAATGACATAACGGAGAATATTTGCAAAACGACAAAGAACCTGATCTCCTGTTTTATGCCCGTAAGTGTCATTGATGATTTTAAAATCGTTGAGATCGAGTAATGCAACGAGAGCGAGCTGGTCTTCCATTCTTCTTCCTGACCATTCTTCTTTTAGATGATTGAGCTTGTTTCTATTGAAAACGCCAGTAAGAGCGTCTCTAAACGCGAGAGTTTTTGTTTCTTCATATTGATTCGAATGGACCAATGAAATTGCCGTAAAATCCGCAATTGTTTGAAGAATCATTAAATCTTCTTGCGTAAAGGAAGAACCATCGAACCGATTTACAAGCTCTATCACTCCATGAACTTGACCTCTAAAAATCATAGGAACTGCTATGATCGTCTTTGTTTCAAATCCGGTTCTATCATCAACTTTTGAGGAGAATCTTGGATCGTTCCTTGCGTTTTCTACAAAGACCGGGCTTTTGGTTTCTACTACGGATCCTGCGATTCCCTCACCAAATTTTAAACGGATGTTCTTAATTCTATCCAGCTCAAGACCTTCGGCGATAAGAAAAAATAATTCTTCCGAGCTCTCGTCGTATCTCATAAGACTCCAGTTTTCAGGACTGAAGAATAATCGAACTTCTTCCATCACGGCGTCTAAAATTTCCTGTTGCTCTAGAGAAGAAGTAATGATTTTCCCTATAGAAGAATATAACTTTATGAGTTCAGGCTTTGGGTCTTTTAAAGGCATAATCAATTTTTTCTCTTTCAACGAAATGAGGAATTTTCTGTCTTTTGAATGTGAGTTTCTATTTTACGTGATGAAACCCGTTTTTATCAAGATATTTCCTTTCACTCATAGATTTTTATTCTTTTACCAATCGACAATCAATTCAAAGGTTATTTGATCTCTTTTAGGGGAGAATTTTTGAATTAGACTCTGAATTCTATATTTAACTTTTTCTCTCTTTTTCGGGGAATTTTCCGTTTCATCGTTTCTCTCTAATTCCAAAAGGAGAACGAAGGTTTTACACATTGATATCCCTAAATATCTAGCTATTGATCGGAGTTCCGCCCAGTCTTTTTCTTTCGGGCGAAAGGAGACCCTTTTCAGATCCTGCGCTTTTCTCTGGTAAGACGTCCTTTCTAAAGAATGCGGTTTTTGTTCCTGAAACAGTTGCGCTTTATATTCATTTAGAAGAATTTCCAGGTATCTACTTAGACTCTTATTCTTCTTAATCTTTGATAGAGTGTAAGAATAGAGTTGATATGGAACATAAAGATCGGCAGTAAACGCACCAGATCGTCTTATTTCCCTTAGCTTTCTTTCATGTGAGAATTTACTTATTTTTATATTTTTCCCGCTCATGCCCGAAACGGTTCCGAGAAGTTTTCGGAGAGAGCTGAAAAGTGAATTTTTTTGTGAAATTGATTCGGAGTTCCGACTCAATTTCACAAAAAATATCCCCTCTGGAGAAAACGGGTTTTGCCGGTAGGACTTTTCCCCCGTAGTTCCGACCCCTAAATTCCCAGAATCAACTCAATCCGATCCTCAAGACCGCGAACTCGATCCAAATACAAAGCCTCCACGGAACAGGCCAAAACTAAACTATGTAAAAGATCAACGCAGAGGGAAAGTTTCTCTTCTTTTCTCTGAATCAATTCGTTTCTCTCAAAAGCGACTTCAAGCAATCTTCTATACTGACTTCCGTATCTTTCCGTATATTCATTTTGTAAATTAACCGGAGCGGAGTAGATCAAGCTAAAAGGGAGTCTTGCTTTATCAGGATATTCTTTTGCAGTCAAGGCAATCGCTCTAAAAATGGAAATTACTTCCGTGTGAAGGCCTTGATCTCTAACAACTCTTCTTCGAATCTCATTGAGAATAAGTAGATGAGTTGCAATGAGAGCCTTTCTAAAAAGATTTTCTTTTGAATGAAAATGATGATAGATACTGGGTTGTTCCAAACCGCATTCTTTACTGATTTCACGTAAAGAGGTTCCATGAAATCCTTTTTTAGAAAACGCAATCGCCGCACCTTCTAAAATTCTTTCTCGAGAATTTTTATAGTCCCTATTTAACGGATAAAGGGGACTTCCGTCTTTTCTTAACACTTGCTTCGTATCTCCGGTTTTAGAGATCTTTCTTTATATATTGATCCTAAAACGTTTTTTCAAATATCTTAATATTCGCGCACTCAAACGTCAAAATTCTTTTTTAAAAACCTCGAAATAATTCCTAGTATCGTTAGGCAAAATTGAAGGAGAAGGTCCGAATCCTGGATTGTTTTGATTCGGGTTATACTGACCTTTGTTTTCCTTCTTGTTTCCGTTTCCTTGATAGCTGATAAGCGTGCTAAACAGAAGTTCAAAATTAGCCACATTCAAAGTAGAATCTTCTAAAGTGATTTCCACTAAGAAATGGTTTCCGGAACTCGTGTAGTCAAACTCGTAAAAAAAGACAGGGTCGGCGTAAGCGGAAAATATCGGAGCAATCTTCTTATCTTTTTTATCACTTCTATAAATTTGAACAAGGAAAGAATGCGCAGCATCGTCGTGCGCCAAACCGATTCCTAATTTGTATTTTTGTGTTCCTTCTTCTTGAATAGAAGGAAGATGAATCTTATAAATAACCGAGTTCCCTTTAAAAACGGCCCCATTGAATTGGTGTTTTTTTTCGACGCTGTATCCGGAATCTCGTAAGTTTCTTCTGACCTCTTCTAAAAACGCTCTGAGCTCTCTTTTTTCTTCACTCGATTTTCCGGTGACAGAAGTGCCCGCAGGAGTCTTATCTTGAGAATGGAGGAAGTAGGGTATGTAAAAAGCGACTAAAAGTGATATTAGGGGGATAATTTCGCGTATTTTAGAAATAGGTCCGTTCATTTTATTCTCTTCTTATGTAGTTTAGTCGAGGATGTACACGATGAAAAGATTTTTTTATTCATTCATATGCCCCTTTTGTTTTTTTCGATCCGGCCGACATTGATAGAAGGTATTATTGGGATGGAATTCTATGCAATTTAAGACTCTTCTTACGCTCATTTTTTTTGTTTCTTTTGGGAACTGTGTCTCGAACTCAAAATACGATTCTCTTTTAAAGGCTTACGAGGATTCTAAGCTCGAAAATCAGAGGATTGTAAGTGAAAAAGAAGGTCTCTTTAATTCCTTAGAAGAGTTAAAACGAATTCAGGAAGAATCTGATAAGAGAATTCGCGAATACAAGGGGCTCATGGCGACCTTTCAATCCATGATCGATTCCGGTAAACTTAAGATTAAGATCATAGACGGAAGAATGGTGGTTGTTCTTTCATCCGATATACTTTTCCCGGTAGGGTCCGCGTTTCTTTCTCCGTCCGGAACCGCCGCGATTCGAGAAGTTACAACTCTTCTTGCTTCCCTGGAAGGAAAACGTTTTCAAATCGAAGGTCATACGGACGATACTCCGACCGGAATCAAAGGTTATACGAATTGGGAATTGGCTTCTTCACGAGCGTTGAACGTTTTGCATACGATGGTAAAAGCGGGAATGCCCGAGATACGAATCAGTGCGGCGTCCATGGGAGCTTCCAGACCGGCTCTCCCGAATACTTCTCCTGAAAATCGATCAGCAAATCGAAGAATCGAAATCGTAATCGTGCCGGATCTTTCCAATCTTCCGGGTATGGAAGAATTGAAGAAATATTCGAATTAGTACATTATAAAAAATTAATTTTATACGAAAGTGTAAGCCCAGTAGATCAAAACGAGTTGTAAGGGAAGCCTCAGGAGAAGGGTCCACTTCGGAGGATCCGTTTTCCTCCTGGATTGATAGTGATATAAATTTGCGGGAAAGACGGCTATCAAAAGCAGAATTACTCCCCAAGCTCCGATCGATCTTGTATCCGGAAACAAAAGTAGTAAACCGAGTCCGATTTCGATAAGGCCGCTGATCCAGACCACAAACTTCGGATACGGAATGTAGGGAGGCATGATTCTCAAATAAAATTTCGGCAATACAAAATGAAGTATTCCCGCAATGATATAGAGAACGGCCATCGTATAAAGGCTTAAAACGATTGTATCAGGCATAATTCTTTCCTTTCAAAGAGTAAAAGATTATACCAGAAGCAGCCGGGATTGGATTTTAAAAAAATCAAATCGTTCTTTTTTCTCGGCCTCGATACTGGTTTCTTTGTTTCCGAACTTTCATTTGAAAAACTCCGACTCGAAGAGAGCTGATCTGCTTTTGACGAAATTCTTCCTTACGATATAAGTCTTTCTTTTGGAGGAACCGATTCGAATTTAAATTCATAGGCAAAACGCTCCTTGCCTTGGAATTACTCGGTCATCATAGGAAAATTCGATAAAGTACAAGAAAAAAAATATACTTTAAGATTTTTTTTTCCGTTTTGTTACTCAGGTTAGACGGTACACTTGAAATCTTCTTTTACCGTATTTTCGTCTAATCAATTCATTAGCTATGGATTTAAACAAACCTCTTAAGCAGGTCATGACAACGAGAATTATAACCGTGAACCTGGACGATACTGTTTCCAGAATCGGTAAAATTTTCGACAATTTGGAATTTCATCATCTACTCGTAATCGACGATCAGAAAAAACTCATCGGTGTGATATCGGATCGGGATTATTTAAAAGCGATCAGTCCTTTCGTCGGTACGAGATTGGAAAGGGTTCAAGACGATCTTACAAAGAAAAAAACGGCGTCTCAACTGATGAGCTCATTTCTAATCACCGCTTCGATGGATCAGACCATTCGATACGCGATCGAACTCATGATGCGCTATAAAATCTCTTGTCTTCCTGTGATGGACGATCGTGGAGAAATTGCGGGGATAGTAACTTCCAGAGACATTCTTAAAGAATCCCTGGTTCTTCCTCAAGGTTCAAATTCTTGATTCTGCGATTTTCAAAGAAGCAAGGCTCGTTTGCGCCGTCCTCCTTTTGTGAATTAGAGAAATTGAATATTCGGAATAGATACTTTCCAAAGATTCTGCAACTTTGTTCCAACTACAATCAAGCGCCTTTTTTCGAGCCTTGACGGCCATTTTTTTTCTAAGAACCGTTTGATTGGAAAGGAAGCAGGACATATCGATGAATTCCTGTTCTTTCCCGAAGGCCGGTAAAAATGCGGAAGAACCGTGTTCTAAATAAGAACCGGCGGCTGCGTATTGATAAGCGACCAAGGCGATTCCGCTCGCCATCGCTTCGAGAACGACGTTGCCGAATGTTTCAGTCATACTCGGAAAAAGGAAAAGATCTCCGGAAGCAAAGTATTTCGCCAATTCTTCTCCCTTCTTTAAACCAGCAAAAATCAAATCCGGATTCTTTTTTTGCAATGATTCTTTGAGAGGTCCTTCTCCGACTAAAACCATCTTAGCATTTGAATTGTTTTCTTGGATCTTTCGAAACGCTTGGATACTCAGTTCGATATTTTTTTCGGCTGCGATTCGGCCCACGTACAAAACTACGAGTTGGTCTTTGGAAACATCCCATTCTTTGCGAAGAATTGGATCTCTTTTGGAAGGATGAAAAAGTTCGGCGTCGATTCCTCTGGAAACAACTTGAACGTTATCATAACCTTGTTTTATAAGTTTTTCAACGACGTCTTGTGAAGGTGTGAGAGTGATTTTTGTTTTGTTGTGTAAGTTGCGGAGATATTTTTCCACAATCTTTCCTGCAAAACCTACCTTATAGTATTGAGCGTAAGAGTGAAAGTTGGTTCTGAAATCGCTTACAACAGGAATTCCTAATTCTTTTGCGGCTCTGACAGCGGACCAACCGAGAGGCCCTTCGGTTACGACGTGGACTACGTCCGGTTTTTCTTTTTTGAAATGTCGCTTTAAAATTCTTTTTGCCGGAAATCCAAAGCGCATATCGGAATACATCGGAATTCTACATCCCGCCATAAGAACTTCACGATATCTTTCTCTCGTGTTATTTTGATCTCTAAGTCCTTGCCTCGGACGAAAAAGAAGAACGTCATTCCCTCTGTCTACGAGGTCGTTTACCATTCTATAGAGAGTTTTTGCAACTCCGTTGATTTCCGGATGATAAGTTTCGGTGACAAAGGCGATTCGGAAATTTCTTTTGGGAGCGATTGGAGAAGAAGAAACTTCGATCGATTTAAAATTAGATCTCATACCCAGTATGGTACTGGGATGAGGTTGTGATTCCATTAAGGAATGATTAAATTTCGGTTACAGAACGGATTCTTTAATATGAAAGCAACTTCGGGATCCGTAAGAAGTCTTTAAATCCAACCCCAGTTATAATTATTTTTTCTTATTCTTCGGAGCCTTTGCGGGCTCGTTCTTCTTTTTGGAAATTTCTTCCCATTTTCCTTTGAGCCATACCGCGGATTCTATCGTTTTACCGTCCGCGAATTTTACTAAATAAGGTTTTCCGGTAACGCTGGATTTAGAGCCGATATATTCGATAAAGCTCGGGATCGTTTGAATTTTACCGTCCGTTGCTTTCAGCTTTCGCTCCATGTGTTCTCTTGCTTCTTTGGGATCGTGTTCGGCTCCGTTCCGGATGAATTTACATTCACAAGATTCTAGAGAGTTCATCAATAGATTCAAATCGTTTTGAAAATTGGAAGCGTCTTCGGCTCCGATGGAAAACGATAAGAGGGAAACAAATAACCAAATTAATTTTTTTTTCATCTTCACTGTTCCTGAATGTTATTCTTTGCGATATATTTCTATACTTCGATTTAGAAAAGAATAGAATACGATTTAGATCTTTCTTTTTTCTATCGGGTTCGTTTTTTTAAACCGAATTCTAAACTTTAGAATTCGATCGGCGTAAAGAGCGCCAAGTGAAACGTTCTGAATTCATAAGTATAACCGTTGTCTTTGAACAAAGGACCTCCAAACGCCAATCTAAATTTAAAATAACCGATCTTTGGCGTTTCAAAATAGAACATAAATGAGAAAACCTGTTGTTTGCTAAAATTCACCTGCGATCTTGAAAGGCTGCCTAACGTAAGGGCTTCCAAAGGGGAATAGGTTCCGGGGTGTGCAAAGTAAGCATACAGCGCCAACGGATCGGGGCGAAGCAACCCCTTGGATGCATAATAGTATCCGAGCATTTCTAAATTCTTACCCGTAGAAAGATTACCCAAAAGATAACTTACCAGAGGATCTCCACTTGCCGGATTGATGTTTCCCGTTAAAAACTGAAGCGCTGAAAGATTATTTAAGAATGTAGTTCGGTTGGTCGTATCTAATAAAAGATAACCTAAGCTCAATGCAGGATCTTGAAAGTCTACGGAGCCTGTCATTTTTACGTTCGCTGGTCCGGCTCCAAAGCCAAAACGAAAAGAATCTGAACCCTCCTTTCCGGCGTAAAGAATCGGAATCGCCATAGAATAAATTCCTTCCACTCGGGTATTCACGTCTTGTTTCGTGCGGTCACTGGAAGAAGCCGAAGAAGAAGATCCACTGCCGGAAGAGGAACCTGAAGAAGAACTCGAAGGAGTATCGATCGGTTTCGGCATAAATTGATTGTCTAAGAAAAAACTAGAGTTATGAAGAAGAAGGTGAACTCCAATATATTCAGAAATTTGAAAGTCTCTTGATTTTACGTCCAACATCCAAGTCGCTTTTCCCGGACCTTCTTGTGTCATCGTTGCGTCGTTCCCTTTTCCTCGGATGTCCACTGTGACACTTTCCAAAGTAACACCGGGATTGATCGAAAACCATTTCGGTCCTTTTTTATCGGTATTTGGTTTTGCTTTGTCGTCGATCGGTTGTACTACGGGTTTGTCATTTAAAGGATCTGGTTCTTCCGGAGGGGATTGGACTAAGAATTTAGGGCCAAGATAAAACTCGGATGGGAAGAAATTCTTTTTGGATTCTCCAAAGAGAGAGTTTAAAGAAATGAATGATATTACGAAATAGAATGTGAGAGTATTCTTCATAGCTTTAATATTCTAATGTATGTTCCGAAACCCGAAATGGAACGGAACTCAAGATGAATACGATTTGAAAAAACGATCCTATCTCTTCAACTCTAAAACGACTTCGCCTATCTCCTCAATTCTTCCAGAGCATCTTCAAGTCGATCGTCTCCCCAGAAGAGCTCGTCGCCCACAAGAAAACTGGGAGCTCCGAAAATTCCGAGTTGCTTGGCTCTTTCCGTTTGTTTTCGAAGAAGAATTTTTACTTCTTCATCGGATGTGTTTTTTAGAATTCCATCCGGATCAGCGCCGACTTTTTTTAAAATCGGAATCAATACTTCCGGCCGAGAGATGTCTTGGTCTTTGACAAAATTGGCTTGAAAGGTTTCTCGGATAAAAGAAGAGATCCAAGGTTGGTTTTCGTTTGCGATCGCGATTCTGGAAGCCAGAAGTCCGTTCCTGGGAAATACGCTCGGAATCAAAAAATCGGCCCCGTATTTTCGGGCTCTTCTTTGCATATCCTTCCACATGTATTTTCCTTTCGCCGGATAAACATTGAATGGAGAATCGTTCCATCCTTGTTCTTTAAAAATAGGACCGAGCAAAAACGGTCTCCAGACGATTTCGATCTTGGAGTTTTGGATCAACTCTTCGATTCTCATGACTGACAGATAAGAATAGGTGCTTGCAAATTCAAAAAAAAATTCAATTTTTTGCATATACTAAGTTTCCTTGTGCGGTTATTTTCCCGATTCGGGTTCTAACTTCGATTTAAAAAAAGACCAGATTTCTTCCGTCGGATCCATTTCATACGTCGGGGTTCCCATCTTAATAAATGGAACCTTTCTGTTGACTCCGGGCCAGTTATGACCTCCGTCGATGATCTTATAGAGTCGAACTGAAGTTTTGACCTTGCATTGATCGTAAGAACGGATTTCTACGCTCGTTCCGTCTTCCTTGTCGTCTTTTTTTTTGATTTCGGGTTCTTTGAGACAAGAATTCCACTGAAGCCATCGATCTACGGAATCTTCGACGCTCAAAATTTCCCCGCCGTCTCTCACATAACCGCCGTAATACGGAACAATTCCGTCTTTTGTTCCGTTGATAAACGCCACGGATACGTTTGCGGCTGGTTCAAAGTTTCTGAGAATAAATTCTGAAATCTGGGAAGATACGCTTACGCCGGCTCGGAATCGTTTCGTTTTTTCGATCAACATCCTCTGGGTCATAAAGCCGCCGTTGGAATGTCCAAAGATAAAAATCTTTTCCTTAGCGATCGGATAAATTTCTGAAATATGGTCTATGAGTTTTTCTAAAAATCGAACATCGTCGATTTTTTGTTTATCGGCCGGAGTCGCTCCTCTTCCATCGGCCCAACTTCTATCGATCCCGTCAGGATAGACTACGATGAAACCTTCGCGGTCGGAAACAAGATTGAATTTAGAATCTTCCATGATGTTCTTTCCGTTTCCGAGTCTTCCGTGAAGTCCAAGAACTAAGGGAAGTTTGTCGGCTGTGGAAAGTTTTTTCTCGGGGAGATGGATCCAATACGTTCTTTCGATTCCGTCTACGTTCAGTTTCTCCAGTCGAGATCCGTCTTGCGCGACTGAACGGAAGTTGCGTAAAAGCCTGCACTGTGTTGTAACAAACAAGATGAAAAATAAGAATATTATAAATATGCAATTTGTTTTGTGTTTCATTTTTGTTTTTCAAATTCCTCCAGAGAGTTGATCAGAGATTTTTCAAACGAAGAGGAAGGCCAATAAAAAGGGGAGAATGGAATTAAAATCCAGCCTCTCCACTGATCCAAAAGTAATTCGTGAACCGATTCTTTCGAAGGTTTTCCGGATTCGGAAACTCGATACATAAGAATATGTTCGCTTCGAATATGATATGGAACGACGCCGAGGGTTAAAAAACTTGCAAGAAGGTTGAGAAAATGAAGTCCTCGGTGTTCGTATTCCGCTTCCTTTTCCTCGAGAATGATTTCCAGAAGAACATCGGATTTTTCGTCTTCTCGATATCCTTTTTCTTGAAGATTCTTTTTGATATGATTCATTTCCGAGGTATAAAATGTAAATCCGGTAAATTCCAGTCGTAGAGGTTTTCCTTTAGGAATAGAAATCGAATCTCGAATGATCTCCGGAGGATTTACGATTCCAACGCAGGAAGAAAGAAGAACAACGCCGAAGAATATAAGAATTTTCTGTTTCATTTAATAAACCGACCTCGAATCGAAGAGGAATTTTTTCCCATAACTCGCATAGATAAATTCGATTTGATTCCTATCGTCGAAAGGCATCAGTAAAAGAGGAATCCAACCGATCGCCATAACGTTTTCAACGGAATAAGAATATTCCGCGACCTTCTGATTTCGTTTCCATATTTTGAACAAAACGCGATCCGACGATTTTTGAATGATTGGAAAAATAAGAAAAGTTCTGTAGGCGGCGATTCGATTGAGAAGATAGAGCGAAAATTTTCCGGGTTCTTTTTCGAGCATCCAAGAAAGAGGTTGAGAATGTTCTCCGAAGAACAGAGAAAAACGAGGGGCCTTTTCTAAAATAATTTGAATATTGATTTCCGAATCCGTTTTTGTATGCACCGAAAGTTTTTTGAATCTTCCGGAAAGATGAAACGTTCTTAAAATCTCCGAAGCGAGTTTTTTACTGGAATCTTCTTTCCATCCGATCAATTCGTAAGTGACTTCCTTGTCCACATTGGTTTCCAATTTTGAAACAACGGGCGGATCGCCGATGAGAAACGTGGAACAGGATTGAAAGAAAAGAAAACTCAAAGAAAGAATTAATTTTCTCAACATTGAGAATAAAGTGAAAGGCTTCCTTTTAAGATCAAGCCCTAATTCGTAAGTTGCTTCGAAGGAAATATGCCGTTAATTCTATACCGAAGTAGTACCGAGTTTTTTTGTAAGTTTTGTATTTTAGAAAATTCTCAAAGAGGATTTCCCCAAGCGTCGATTTGATGATCCACCGCATACAAGCCGGGAGCTAAGACTTTTCCGTTTTTAAATTGATCCGCCATTCCTAACGCGGCGGAAGCGAGTTGTCCGATGATCGCGTCCATTCCCTCGGTCGGAACTCCGTAGAAAAGAAAGTTGATCGGGCTCAAGTCGCTTAATAAAAAGAAGGTTTTTTCGATTTCCTTTCCGTCTTTTGATAAGCAGAAAATTACCTTTCCACCTTGATCGATTCCCGATTGAGGATCCAGGATACGATCAAATTCCAATCTTACCGGATAACCTCCGATTTTCTTTTCGTCCGAAAATGAAAGGTCGTTGATCCACTGGATCAGATCTGTATATTCCGCGGTCTTTGTGGATCCTGAAGAAATGAGAACCTTCGATTTGGTTCCGTTGAGAATCAAGTCCTCGAAATGTTCTTTTTTGAGAATGGAATTTCCGATCACTCCCAAGATCAGATCTCTGGAATACAATTCTTCCTTTGGAATTTCGTCTATCGTTCTGTAGTTTCGATTTCCAGGCTTTTCGACTTTGAGATCGACTTGAATCAATTCTTGGTTGGTTTCGTGCATTCTGGATTCGAGATATTTGCACAAGAAAGTTCCGATGTTTCCTTTCGCGCCGAGGATCAAAATTTTTCTGGAAGAAAGAATCAAACCTTGTCCGTTCAAGATCGTTTCGATCGCGTTTAGAATGGAATACGCGACTTCTTTGGATTCTTCTTTTACCTTTTGATCGGAGATCGCGATGGAGAATGCGGGTAAAAAAAGCTTTTTATTTTTATCCTGAACGCTCTTGAGACGATCGTATCCGTTTCTTGTATGCTCGACGGTGCCGACTAACGTTTGAGTCAAAAGTTCCGCGACTGAGATTTTAGGCGCTTCGCTGGGAACGGAATATTCTTTACAAAGAAACGAAACGTCTTTTCCGTTCAGCGCGAACTCGTTAAAAAACGGTGCGATATAACCTCCGTCTTCCACTAAGATTACTTTTTCTTTTTTCTTATAAGAATCCAAAAGTAGGCTGAGAAACAGATGACCCGAGAGCAATTTCATCGCATCAAAAAATCCGAGTTTTTCTTCCTCCAAACGTTCAAAGAGAGGTTTGAGTTTGGAAGAATCGCTGTAGAGAGGTGAAATCGAATAGTAGATCTTATTCTTCGCTCCAACTTTGAGTTGTAAACCGGACATATAAAAATGATCGGTGGGAACGTCCAGAAGAACGTCCAGATACGCCGCGGGAACAACTCCGCCGTATTTGACAAAGGAGACCGTGAGATTCTGCGCGCCGAGTCTTCGAAACGCTTCGATCAAGGCTACGATCTCGGAAGTGATATGGTGAATTAGAAAAACATTAAATCCGTTTAAATCGAAGTTATGATTTTCGCAGTTGGCGATCCTTTCCAGAATCGGCATTCGTTTTAGATAGTGATTGAGATCCAAGGTGGTTCTTTTTGCGTTGAAGCTGAAGTTCAAGACCCGATCCAATCGAGAAAGATCGATGTAAACGTTGGTTTCTTCGGAAAGTTGAACCTTTACGATAAAACCTTCTTTTAGGTGTTTTGTAATTTCATGATCTTCTAATATTAGAAAAATCTTTTTAAATAAGGGTAGGGTTTCGTTCGGATCCGTTTTTGCGATCGATTCCGAAAAGGCCTTGTCCCAAAAAAGACTGATTTGATCCAATTTGCCGAGAGGGGTTTTTTCGATTTGCTCGAAGACTCGAGAAAAAGAACGATTTTCTTCCACATAGGACTTTTCCCCTCTTTGCGCTGCGGAGAGAATTCCGTTGTTGATCGCTTCAGCGATCTTTGTACTTCCGGCGATAAAAATTCTAGAACCGATATCGTCTACGATCACGTGAGGGACCGCGGTTAAATCGATGTTGGCTCGATCGTAGTTCTCCACAGTGAGTCGAAAGAAAAATTCTCCCGGTTCTTTTTGATTGGGAACTCTTTCGAGAATGAATTGATAGTCTATGTTTTCGTTCGGGCTTGCGTGATGAAACGGAAAGACAAGCGCAAAGATTCCGGAGCTTTTTAGATCTTCTCCGTAAAACTCAGGATGAATCTTTTTCGCCCAGACCTGTCTCTGAAACGTTCCAAAGACAGTTCTTAAATGATCCTGAAATTCTTCTTTAAAAAGGAGGATGTCTTTTAATACTCCGGCTCGCGCGTAGATCTGAATGTAGCCGATGTTCATCTTCAGGAGTTCGCTGTTGATGTTCGGATTGATTTTGTAAAAGATCGTTACGTCGCCGATTCCGTTTTGCACTTGTTCGAAAACTTCTTCTCCGAGAGTTCGGGAAAGAATGGAAAGGCCCGTAAAAATTCTAAGATTGCGGAGATCCAAATCCCAGATCCCGTCTTTTCCTTCTTTGAGGACGGAACCAAGAGACGTTTCCGATTCTCTGAGTTTGGAAGAATTAGGCATGTGTAATGACTACTTTGATCGCTTCGGGAGTATGCGCGGTCGTAAACGCTTCGGAAAGTTTTTCGGGAGAATAAGAATGTGTGATCATATTCTTTTCGAGCGCATCGGTTACTTTTTTATTTTCCTGAAGAAGTTTGATCGCGAGGTGAAAATCCCCACAACGGGAAGTGTGGATCGATTTTCCTAAATTCAAAAATTCTAATAGAGAATTTCCTTTGGATTCTCCTTTGAAAAGGATCGCGCTTCGAGGACGAATCAAAGAATTCTCGTGTTTTGAATTGGGTCGAATCAAAAGATCGATTTCTTCCGCAGTTCCCGCGATTCCAAGATCGAATCTAGGAACGTGTCCTTGGAAATCTTTCGAAAGAAGAATGGTTTCGGCTTCTTCAATGCTTCCGTAATATACTTTGAAATGAGATGGAAGAGAAATTTTTCCCACGCTCGGAGCTACGTAGACGGTTTGATTGGAACGATTTTCCTTTTCCCAGTGAAAGTTTAGATTCTCATCGCTGAATTTCAAAAGAGAGAGTTCGTCTACCACGAGTTCTGTGAGTTTTTTGACTCCGAAAACTTCCTGTCCGTTCGTGGTTTTCAGATGTAATTCTCGTTTGGAAAGTCGGATCGCGCTTTCAAATCCGGAAGTTGTGCTCGTCGTGTCGTAGACGATCGCAAAACGTTCTTTCAGAGATTCTAAACTTTCCTTTCTGAGATCGATCGCTTCGTCCGCTCCAAGATTGAGGGAAAGTTTTAAGAGATGATCGTGTCTTGCGAGCGCTGAAATTTTAAAATCGATTTTGGAAGAAGTTCGATAAGCGGCTAACGCGGCTATGACGAGACTTCCCAATCTTCTCGGACCGAGGACCGCTACGTTATCTCCTTTCTTTGGTGGAGAAGCGATGACAGCTTGCAGAGAAGCTGCAAAGGGTTCGATGAGAACCGCGGTCTTATCGGGAATATTTGCGAACGGTATCGCTGCATTCTGCGGAGCTAAGATATAAGGACCGAATCCGCCGGGGAGTCTGTCGATTCCAAGAACCTTTCTTTCCGGGCTGTGCGTAGGAATTCCTTCTTCGCAGAATTCGTCTACGGGATCGTCCCCTCTGGCTTCGAAGGTGTCGTTGATCTCGACAACGTATTTTTGTTTGATTCCGTTGTGTTGTTCTAAGTCTTCTGCGATGACCTCGTGTCCGATCACTTGAGGCAAGGGAAAAGGAAGAAAACGTCGGGAGAGATCGGTGGAACAAACTCCGCAGAGTTTGGATTTCAGAAGTTTGTATCCCGGTCCAAGATGAAGGTATTCCTTTCCGTTTCTGGAAATGTCCCAGCCCGTTTCGAGGCTTCCTTCGAACTGATACTTTGCAGTTTCGAAAGAATCGTCCGAACGATAGTCCATAGCGTCAAATTGGATTTTCATACATCACCCTTGTTTAGACAAAGAATCTAAGAATTACGGTCAGTATAGAATGGCGCGGGATTCCGACAAATCCATTCTCAAGAGTTGGAGAATACAATCCTTCCCTTTCTCCAGACTTGAAATTCTCCCGGAGAACAAGGATTCCATTGTTCGTTGGAAGTGAGCGGTTGGGTCGCGATGACCGTGACTATGTCGCCCGGTCGGGTCACTTTTCGAAAGTCCACGCTGAGGTCCGCGTCCAGAAGTCGGGCCTTTCCAAAGGGAGATTTTCTCGTGATCCAAGAAAGTTTGGTCGAGCAAAAGGAATAGAGGTTTTTGGAATCGCTGAAAAGGAGGTTGGATACTCCTTTTGTCTGGAGTTCCGTCACAAGTTTTAAGATAGCCCGGAAAAGTTTGGTTTCGTCTTTGGGAAGTTCTTTGAATTTTTTCTTCAACTTTCCCAGGAGCCAGCAAAACGCGTATTCGGAGTCCGTAGTTCCGACCGGCTTGAAATCACCGAGGGATTCTTCTTTGATCTTCTTAAATTGTCCATTGTGGGCAAAGGTCCAGTAGGAACCCAAAAATTCTCGGACGAAGGGGTGAGTGTTTTTCAGTTCCACTTTTCCCCGGTTTGCCTTTCGGATATGACTGATGACGGTTTCGCTCTTGATCGGAAGTTTTCGGACGAACTCGGCGATTTTGGATTCTACCCCAGGGGTTGGGTCGTGAAAGACGCGAAGGGCCTTTCCCTCGTAGAAGGCGATTCCCCAGCCGTCTTTGTGAGGGCCCGTTTTTCCGCCTCTCTGGACAAGACCTGTAAGGCTGAAGCTGATGTCTGTCGGGACATTAGCGCTCATTCCGAGGAGTTCACACATTCTTCTTCCTTTTCCTAAGATCGTTTAATATATTAGAATAATTATCGTAAAAACAGATCGGCTCTGTTCAGCGATTTTTTCAAGGATTCCTTGCAGAAATGAGCACGCAACTGGAAACTGAGCGGGTGATTTTGCATATAGATACAGAAACCGGCTGGAGAGGAGGAGAAAGACAACTTCTCCTTTTGGCGGAAGGCCTAAAGAAAAAAAAGATTCCTCAACTCATCCTGGGCAAACCGGGATCCGCTTTGGAAAGCCGTTGTTCCGACCATGGACTTCCTTTTGAAGCGCTGGCGATGAAAGGAGAATGGGATCTCGCCTCCGTGAAGGCGATACGAGCGATCGTCGAAGAAAGAAAAATTCGACTCATCCACACTCACACAGCAAAGGCACACACACTCGCCCTCTTTGCAAAATCAAAACTTCCGACAACAAAGCTCGTCGTTTCCAGACGCGTTGATTTTAGTATTCGGAAGAATCTATTCTCCATCTGGAAATACAAATCCAAACGCAACGATCTCTTTCTCACTGTTTCCAATAAAATTCGGGAAATTCTTCTGAGAGACGGAGTCGATCCTGCAAAGACGGTTACCGTTCACAGTGGAATCGATTTCTCTTTTACAAAAAAATTACCGGACCCGGCGCGTTATAAAAAAGAATTCTCTATTAAAAAAGATACAATCGTGATCGGAAACGTGGCCGCGCTCGTAGATCACAAAGATCAAAAAACTCTTCTTCACGCGGTGGCAAAGATCGATCCTTCTAAAAATTTCAAACTTCTCATTCTTGGAGAAGGGGAACTCAGGAAAGAATTGGAAGACCTAACTGCTTCATTAGGAATTTCTGATAGAGTTATTTTTACGGGTTATAGACAGGACGTTCCGGACATTCTTTCCCTTTTTGATATTTTTACTCTGACATCCAAAGAAGAAGGACTCGGAACTTCGATTCTCGACGCGATGGCGGTCGGTCTTCCGGTCGTTGCAACCAAAGGAGGAGGAATCGGGGAAATGCTTACTCACGAAAAAGGCGCTTTTCTCGCCGAAGTCGGAGATTCCGATGCTCTTGCAAAATATTATGAAATTCTTATAGATGATTTGAAACTCAGAAAAAATTTCGGAACGTTTAACAAGGAATCCGTAAAAAGATTCTCCATCAAAAACACGATCCGAAAAACGGAACTCGCATACTATTCCTTTTTAGGGGAAGCACTTTTCGGAGCAACAGAATGAAACGTCTTCTCATCATCGACGGACACGCCTTCGTATTTCGGGCCTATTACGCGTTCGGCGCTTCCAACCTTACCAATTCCAAAACCGGAAAACCCAGCGGGGCTACATTCGGTTTTTTTAAAATGCTTTTTAAACTTCTTCAGGACTACGCGCCGACTCACGTAGCGATGACCTTTGATCCCGGCGGACCTCTCGAAAGGGGCAAAACCTTCGAAGAATACAAAGCAAATCGAAAGCCGATGCCGGAAGATCTCCGTCCTCAAATCAAAGAAGTGATGGAAACCCTTTCCAATATCGGATTTAGAGTCCTCAAAATGGACGGACACGAAGCCGACGATATCATCGGAACTCTTTGTGAAAACTACAAGGCCACTGCAAAAGAGATTCTGATTTTCTCTGGCGATAAGGATCTTTATCAACTATTAGAAAAGAAGAATATAAAGATGCTCCGAGGCAAAAAGGGAGTCACCGAATTCGTAGAAATCGACGCGGGTTGGGTCAAGGAAGAATTGGGAGTCGACGTAAAACAAATTCCGGATTATATGGGAATCGTCGGAGATACTTCGGATAATATTCCCGGAGTAAAAGGAATCGGAGACAAAGGCGCTTCCAAACTCCTTCAGGATTACAAAACCCTCGACGGTATTTATAAGAATATCGACAAGATTAAAAATCCTTCGATGAAGACAAAACTCTCGGAGCAAAAAGAAAACGCATATCTTTCCAAGGCTCTCGCGACGATCAAACGAGATCTTGATTTAGAAATCACCGAAAAAGATATCGAGACCCCGGATTACAAATCGGATCAGGCGATTCTTTATTTTAAATCGCAGGGATACAACGCGCTTTCCAAGGACCTCGCGAAGTCTGCAGGAAAAGAAGTTCCTAAGGACGTAGAAGTTTCCGAAACAAAAGACGAAACTTCCGTTGTTCCTGCGGGAGAAAAAGGAAATTATAAATTCATCACAACCGTGGACGAACTTTCGAAAGTTTGCAGAGGACTTTTGAAATCTAGAATTCTCGCGGTTGATACGGAGACAACTTCCCCCAATCCGGCGATGGCGGACCTTTTGGGAATTTCTTTTTCCAACCAGGAAAAGACCGGATTCTATGTTTCGGTTAAGAATTCAGCGTCTTTGTTTCAGGAAAAATCTTTGACTTTGGAAGAAGTCAAGGAACACCTCGGACCGGTTCTTGCGAGCGAGGTCCCGAAGGTAGGACAGAATATAAAGTACGATTTGATCGTATTAGAAAATCATGGTTTTGTGTTAAACAACATTCAGTTTGATACGATGTTGGCTTCTTACGTTCTTCAGCCGGAAGGAAGGCGTCACAATATGGACGCTCTCGCAAAGGATCTTCTGAACTACGATACGATCACTTACGACGATCTCGTGGGGACCGGAAAGAAAAAGAAAGAACTGACCGATATCGATCCGGAACAAGTCGCGGAATACGCAGCCGAAGACGCGGACATTACATTTCGACTTTATCAGGTTCTCAGAAAATCGATCAAGGATTCCGGAGTGGAACCGATTCTTCGGGACATAGAACTTCCTCTGGTTCCTGTTTTGGCCGAGATGGAAAAGCACGGGATCGCGTTGGACGTTCCTTACTTTGAAGAACTTGCAAGGGATTTTGATCGCGAGATTCGCCACTTGGAAAGTGAAATTCACAAACAAGCGGGTGCTCCGTTTAACATCGCTTCTACGAAGGAACTTCAAAAAATTCTTTTCGATCAACTCAAACTTCGAACCGTAAAAAAAACTCAGACCGGTTATTCTACCGATCACGAGGTTTTGGAAGAATTGGTGGGTGAACATCCGATCATTGAAAAACTTTTGGAATATAGAAAATATACGAAACTCAAGTCCACGTATGTAGACGCGCTTCCTAAAATGGTCAATCCCAAGACGGGAAGAATTCATACGAGCTACAATCAGACGATCGCTGCGACTGGAAGATTGTCTTCCACGGATCCGAATTTACAAAACATTCCGATTCGAGATCGAGAAGGACGTTTGCTTCGCAAGGGATTTGTTCCCGGTTCGAGCGATTATGAAATTCTCAGCTTGGATTATTCTCAGATCGAACTTAGGATCATGGCCCACGTTTCCAAGGATCCGGCGATGCTCGACGCCTACAACCACGGCCTTGACATTCACAGAAGAACCGCGTCGGCGCTTTACGGAGTTCCGGAAAAAGAAGTCAGCCCCGAAATGAGAGATAAGGCGAAGGTCGTCAACTTCTCCGTAATCTACGGAGTCACTCCTTACGGTCTGAGCCGCAATCTTAGAATTTCTCGAGACGAAGCGAAGTCTTTTATTGAACGTTATATGACACAGTACCCTGGCGTAAAAAGTTATATGGACGAGATGGTTGCCTTTGCGGAAACAAACGGTTATGTTCAGACTCTTACGGGAAGACGTCGTCCTGTCGCTGATATTCATAGCACTCATAAGTCCGCAAAGGAAGCGGCTAAAAGAATCGCGATCAACAGTCCGATTCAAGGAACGAGCGCCGATATGATCAAGATTGCGATGATCTCGATTCATAAAGAGATACAAAGCCAGAAATTAAAATCGAAACTGCTCCTGCAAGTTCACGACGAATTGGTTTTTGAAGTTCACAAAAAGGAAAAGGATGACTTCAAGGCTTCCATGAAAAAGCACATGGAGACAGCGATGCCTTTGGACGTTCCGATTCTTGTGGAAGGCAAATTCGGAGTCAATTGGGACGAGGCTCACTAAACCTTTATTTTCAAGAGGATCTATTCCTAATATCGGTAGTTCATTCCCATTTCTTACTTCCGACTTGCGAAGAGAATTCGTTGATAGCCCGCTGAGAGCATGATCAATCGACTTGCTCTTTCTTATGGATTAGAGATAAGAGGAACTTTCGTTTTTCTGCGGCTAATTCTTTTCTGTGCAATTTTTTCTTTCTTATTTTTTTCCTGTACGGTTTGGCCCGTTCTTACCGTTGCCGCGACTAAGAATTCTGAAAGATCGGATTCTTCGGCTTCCGTTGCGTTTCTTGCTTTGGTTCAAGGCGGAGATTCTTCCGTAGGTTCCACTAACACTTCTTCGACGCCCGTTGAGACTTCGAACACGTGCGCAGCCACCGGCTGTTCCATATTTTTAACTGTGGCGTTTACAGGAAATATGGGAGGAATCGTCGGAGCTGATTCGAGTTGTGCTACGGCGGCTTCCGGAAGATCGGCGCCGGGGAATACTTCCGGATATAAGGCGCTTCTCATGACCGATGACGGGACTCGGGACTTAACCAATTCTTGGGTTCTCTATCCGAATACGACGTATCAAAGTTTAGATAATAGTAACTTACCGATCGGAACAACCAATGGCGCGGGTCAACTTCCAACAACATTAGCCAACGAAATCACGGGCTCCGGAGGAAACTTAGTTTACACCGGAATGAACACAACCGGCCCAAGTTGGGCTCCAAAGACTGGCACAAATTGTCTTAACTGGACGACCGCTTCCAATTCGGTTTCCGGCTGGTTCGGAAGTAGCAATGCTCCGAATTCGGAATTTGATGCCGGAGGCGCTCGAACTTGCGACGTCTTTCTTGCGCTTTATTGCGTGCAACGATAAACAATTCCTAACGTGAATTGGAAAATATTTATTTCCAACTGATTTGAAAATTGTTTCTCGGATCCCAAATGCGATTTTCCTATCGAAGAAAATGAAATCAAGAAATGGAAACCGAATGGAATGGAAATTTTCCTTTTTTAGAGTTCGATTTTTATAAGAAAAGAAATCCGGATCCACGAGGACGAATTTAATAGAGAGTTATTTACATTTATAAAAAATATTATCTAATTACAAATTCCTATTCATTGGTTGTTTGTTCTCTTTTGCGGAATCGACCTTGATGTAGGAATGAGCGCCTAACTGTTAGGTATTATGAATTGGACCGGTTATTTCTTTTCGAGAAGAAATGCAGGATTTCTAACTCGATTCGTATATTCGATGTTAGTTGTCTTGTTCCCTTTGATCTCTTGTACGGTCTGGCCGATTCTTACCACCGCCGTAGTCCCGACGTCCGAACCTGCAAATTCGTCCTCTTCCCTTGCCCTACTTTTATTGGCAGGAGGGAATTCTTCACCTACTACAACTGGATCGGCGATTCCGACTTCCGGCGCGAGTACCTGTGCGACCTCGGGATGTTCTCTTTTTCTAACTTCCGTGCCCAATGGAAATTTTGGAGGAGTCGCCGGAGCTGACGCGAGTTGTGCTGCTCAAGCCGCCGTGATCGGAGCTCCTGGAAACGCAGCGGGTTACAAGGCGATCCTCATGGCTGAGGACGGAACGAGAACTCTAACCACATCTTGGGTCTTGTATCCCAACACGAATTATTTTAGTCTCGATAACAGTAATTTATTGGTCTCTGCCACCGATGCGAACGGTCAATTTGCAGCGACTCTAACAAACGAAATTACGCCTTCTCCTTCGTTAGCTTATACCGGCATCGATACGAGCGGTGCTACTTGGATTCCGAGATCAGGACAAAGTTGCGTTAACGCGGGCGCTTCTTGGACGAGCGTGAGCGGCTCGGTAACCGGTTGGGTGGCGAATCCCAATTCGGCCGGTATAGAAATGGGAGGGGCCGGAACTCTCACCTGTGCTACGGCCGCGATGATATATTGTGTACAGAGATAAATAAAAAGGAAGGGACCACTTGAAATTAAATTATATATTTATAATATTATTCTCCGTCTCGATTTCTTTTTGCCAACACGCCAGAGTCGAACTCGCTCCTATCGTAAAGCAGAAAGGGAAATTTGAAACAAAGAGAGAACCGATTCTTCTAAAACAAAATTATTACTTAATGGGCTTGTTACCAAGAAAGATAGAATACGACGAATCGAATGTTTGTCCGGAAAGAGGAATCAAAGAAATCCATCAGTATTCTTCTCTTACGAACGTACTGCTCGAACAAATAACGTTAGGAATCTATTCTCCTCGTTCTTTGGAAATTTTTTGTTATTAATACGGTGATGAGAATGTATCAAAAAAACGGGAACTATCTTTTTGCGTGGGGATTTTGTATCGGTATCTTCTCCTTGATTTTGAATTGTCACCAGACGATCATTATTCCATCCAAGTCGCCGCGTCTTGGAGAATCTATCAAAGGAGTGAAGTCCACTTCCAGAAGTTACGTTCTCGGATATTTCGAAGGAAGTCATTCGAAAGCCGAATGTTCAGAAGGAGTCGAAAATTTTAGAATCTTTCGAAGTTTCTCCGACTTCGTGATCCATATTTTTATCGGAGGCATCTACAATACTCGAAGTGTAGAAATAGAATGTGTACGTCCAAAATTGGATTTTGCTGCGATACAAAAATCGGGTTCCATGATTTTAAAAGGAGTTCATTTTAATTCGAACTCGGATCAGCTTCTAAACGAATCGATTATCATTTTGGACGAGTTGTCAAGATATCTAAGAGCCAATTCCGATCTAAGAATTTTGATCGTTGGACATACCGATCTCAATGGAAATCAAAAAAGAAACGAGGTCCTTTCTTTGGAAAGAGCTTCCGCGACAAAGACGTTTCTGATTTCCAAAGGAATCGATTCTCCTCGTATGGAAATCAAAGGACTTGGATCCAAGAGACCGATACTCCGAAGTTTGGACGAACGCGCTTCCTCTCTCAATCGAAGAATTGAAATTCAAGTTTTGAGAGAACGTGAGGACGATAGCCTCGCGAACAAACGGATTGAAACCGAGGACGACTCGGACAAAAAGTATTCTACGAAAGTGATCTTTAGAGACGGAACTACGTTAAAAGGAAATATTACAAATCAAACGGCGAACGCTATCCAATTTGAAAGAAACGGAGAAGTTCAGGAAATTCTAAAAAGTAGAATTAGAAAAATAGAATACATCCGCCGTTAAAATCAATTCTTGATCCTTGAATTTTAGTTTTCCGATTTGAAAGTTCAATCCTTTATGAAAGGATTGAACTATGAAGCCGATTTCCCGCTCTCATTTTCTAAAACGTACGGCCGCTACGTTATTCTCCGCAGGCCTCTCCTTTCCCTTTTCTAAATTATTTTCCAAAGAAGGTTCCGATATGTTGACGAGAACGATTCAAAAGACGGGTGAAAAAATTCCGGCGATCGGTCTGGGAACCTGGCAAACAATGGATATCTCCGTTGATTCTTCGGAGCTCAAAACCCTACGAGAGGTTTGGAAAGAATTTCTAAACCAGGGTGGAACCGTTGTGGATTCTTCTCCGATGTATGGAAGATCGGAAGAGATTGTCGGGGTTTTAGCGGCGGAATTACCGGAAGAATCCAGAAAGAAAGTTTTTTATGCGACAAAGGTTTGGACCAGAGGAGAAGCAGCGGGGAAAACACAGATCGTAGATTCATTTCAAAAATTTAAAACGGACCAAATTGATCTATTCCAAATTCATAATTTAGTAGATACTCAAATTCATCTCAAAACGTTACGTTCTCTCAAAGAAAAAGGAAAGATTCGTTATATCGGTCTTACACATTACGTTTCATCCGCTTTTTCGGAAATGGAACGAATTGCAAAATCGGAAAGTATAGATTTTTTACAAATTCCTTATTCGATCGTAACTCGGGAAGCGGAGGAAAGGATTCTTCCCTTTGCGGAAGCTAACGGAATTTCCGTTTTGATCAATCGGCCTTTTGAGGAAGGAGAATTGTTTCGAAGAGTTCGTGGGAAAATTCTTCCGGACTATTTTAAAGAGTGGGATTGTGATTCGTTTGGGCAGGCTTTTTTAAAGTTCATTCTTTCCAATACCGCGGTCACTTGTGCGATTCCTGCGACCTCCAAACTCTCGCATTTGAAAGACAATATAGGGGCCGCTCATGGAAGACTTCCTACGGGAACGGATCGGGAAGAATTTAAAAAGCGACTCTTGCAAATTTTATAATTTTATAATTTGAAGAAAGAATTATGATTTTAGAATTCTGAGAATTCTTTGCTCCCCGATTTCCTTGTCATCCATTCAAGAATTTTTTCGTTCGAGAATTTGTCCCGACAAACTGATTCTTCCGAAAAATAGCTCCGGAGTGGTCGGAACTCCGGACAAAATTCTATCAAAACAAAAACCCTCATCCAATAAATTCTAAAAACATACACTCTGAGCGCGAAGGTTTTCCACTTTTCATCCAGTTTTTCGTAAACTCGTCCTCTCAAAAAGCAAAGAGGAACAAACAAAGATTCGTGGCAAAGATTTCTGTGGAGTAATTTTTCTTTCTCTTTCGTAATTATTCGAAACGAGCATATTTACGAATCCCATATTCTAGTTTAGAATCATACTCCATTCTCCTTACTTTCAAAAGGTTCGGTAAGGAAAACGATCTACTCTCGAGTTTGAATTTCATCACTTCCAAATTCAAAAGGGAAAGAAAATTCATTCTATGTTTTCAGAATTCCGAATTATAAAAAGCTGACAAAAGAACCATTTAGGGAGTTTTCATGAATCGCAGTAGTCTTAAGTTTATTCTTCTGATTTTCGGAATTTCTATTTTATTTGCTCTTACTGGAATCGTATCCGGAACCGCGTATTGGATCGGGAGAAAGAAAATCACAGAAACCCATATCAGCCAGATGAAAGGGGTGATAGCGGTTGTTGGTCTTGAATTCGATTCTTTCTTAACGACTCACGAAAATCTGGCTTGGACTTTAGCCGAAGATCCGAGAACCCTGCAGTCCCTAAAATCAGGCACGCCGATTGCTGCGGAATATTATAAAAGCATAATGGATAGATTTGCGGTTTATGAAAACGTATTTATCTGCTCCTTGGATTCCAACGCAAAAGTTATAGTGGACGGAATCGGAGGCAAGAGTATCGGTTTTAAGATCGAAGGCGCAGGAATCGAGAAAAGTTTACTCGCGACAAAAGAAGGTAAGTCTTATCTTGCGAAGGCTACAAAATCCCCGATCACCGGAAAACCAGTCGCCTTACTTTCGGTTCCGATCATGGAAGGAAATCGCGCGATCGGGCTTCTCGGTATCGCGCTCTCTTTCGATTCTATCTCCGAAAAAATTCTAAAAGAAATTAAAATCGGGGAACAAGGTTATGTTTCCGCGATGAATCAAGACGGAATCGTCATCGCACATCCTAAAAAGGAACTGATCTTGAATTTGGACGTATCGAAAGAATCTTACGGTCAACAGATGTTGAATTTAAAAACCGGAGAAGTGATGGAATTTACTTTTCGCGGAGCCGATCGATTTTCCACAGTCTTTCGATTGGATCACTGGGGAATTTCAATCGTTGCGATCCAACCAAAATCGGAAGTGAGAGAAGCGTTAGTCGCTCTTTTGGTTCTAATCGTTCTTGCCGGAGTTTTCACCGCGTCGATATCGGCTTATCTTCTCTACGTTCTTCTAAAGAAACGATTGAATCCTCTTGAAAACGCGAGCGCCCTCTTTAAGGATATGGCCGAGGGAAACCTGACTTCGGACATTCAGATCGTCTACGACGACGAAATCGGTTCTATGAGCCGAGATATGAATTCGTTTATCAAAAGTTTGCGCAATTCTTTAAAAGAGATTCAAACCATTTCCTCGGAATTGGTTGTTTCCTCCGAAGAGTTGACAGCTTCTTCCGATTCTTTCGCCGCCGGCGCTCAAGCGACAGCGGCCTCCACTGAAGAAATGTCGGCAACGGTGGAAGAGTTATCTGCGGGAATGGATAACATATCATCGGGAACCGATCGACAGTATAAGAATATAGTAGAATTTCATAATAATATAAAAACCCTTTCTTCCAGCGTAAGAGAGATCGGAATGGAAATCAATCACGCCCTCCAGTTAACGCAAGGCATTTCTACGCAAGCCGTCAAAGGAGAAGAATCTCTAGGACAGATGAAGACGATGGTTCAGAACATCATCAAGTCCTCCGGAGAAATGTCAGCTATCATCGGGATTATCAATGATATTTCCGATCAGACTTCTCTTCTCGCTTTGAACGCGGCTATTGAAGCGGCGAGAGCCGGAGAAGCGGGAAAAGGTTTCGCTGTGGTCGCGGAAGAAATTTCCAAACTTTCGGAAAAAACCGCGGCGTCCATCAAATCGATCAGCGCGATGATTATGAGAAACAATCAAGAATTGGATTCCGGTGCGAGCGGCATTCAATCTTCTTCCGAAGTGATTCACGAGATCATATTGAGTACGGATATCGTTTCGAAGGCGATGCTAAAGTTGCACGGAATTACGAGTTCTCAAGAAGGAATCAACGTGCAAGTCGCGGAGAGGGCCGACAAAGTCGGGCAAGACGCTGAATTCGTAAAACGAGCGATGGATGAACAGAAACAGGCGTTTCACGAAATCACGCAGGTGATCGTGCAGATCAACGATCATACGATTTCGACCGCTTCGGGATCCGAAGAAATTTCGGCCTCCGCAAAAGGATTAGAACTATCCGCGGAAAATCTGAGAAGAATCACGGATCGTTTCACTCTCTGATTTTTGATTTTTTCGAAAACAACGGATTTTACAATCCGTTGTTTAAACTATGATAATTTTATATTTGTTCCTGCTTACTTTCGGCTTCACAAATCCGAACAATCCATTACAGTCGTTCACAAAATAGGTGTTAGCATGACTCTTCAAGAATGGAAACAAACGGGCTCTTACTATTCGTATCAGAACTGGAAGATATTTTTTAAAGAGGAAGGGAAGGGGGAACATCTTCTTCTGATTCATGGATTTCCCACGGCTTCTCTTGACTGGGAAAAAATTTGGAAACCTCTCTCAAAAAAATACAGACTGATCGCTTCGGATTTACTCGGATTCGGATTCTCTTCTAAACCTTCGATAGATTACAGTATTTTTTTACAAGCCGATATCATTGAATCATTGTTAGCTGAGAAAGGAATTCAGGAAGTAAATATTCTTGCACATGATCTGGGAGACACGGTTGCGCAGGAGTTGTTGGCAAGATTTATAGAAAGAAAAAAGTCCAAAAAGAAAGGGCTCAAGATCAAACGTATCATCCTGCTCAACGGTGGAATTTTTCCGGAATCGCATCGACCTCGTTTCATTCAAAAACTTCTACACAGTCCGATCGGATGGATTCTCTCTCGACTTATGAACCGTAAGTCTTTTCAAAAAAGTTTTTCCGCGGTCTTTGGAAAGAATACAAAACCTTCTCAAGAAGAATTGGACCAATTTTGGGATTTGGTTTTCTCCGATGGAGGAACTAAAATTGCCCATCTTCTAATTCGATATATTCAAGAGAGAAAACTTTATCGAGAACGATGGGTCGGGGCGATTCTCAACTCGCCGATTCCAATTCGAATGATCAACGGAGTCGATGATCCCGTGAGTGGCGCGCACTTGGTAGAACGTTACAGAGAATTATCTCCGAAGGCCGATATCATAGAATTGAAGGAGATTGGACATTATCCTCAAGTAGAAGCGCCAAATGCGGTATTGAAGGCGATTTTATAAATAAAACAACGCTCGTTCATTTATAAGAATGAGAATCATTCTTTCTTCTCAAAGGGATTCTCCTTGAAAAAAAGAGGTTCTAAAAGATCGTGATGGAATCAGGAAAAAGGGGATTGATTCCGAACGATCTTCTACTCTTTTCATGGCTAAATCGAGTTATAATAATCCCAGGTTTTTTGATTTTGTTTACGATGAATTCTTAGCGTCCGCTGTAGACGATCCCACTTCCACTTTTCAAGAAGGAATTCTTTTTCATTCTTTAACGAGCGAAAACATATTAGAATTATTAGATATAACCGGAATTCTTCCCGAGATTCGTAAGAAAGGATACGATAAGATTCAGCTTGAAATTTCAGGGATGGGTCAAGACTTTCAAAGACTCGTTTTGATTTCAGAAAAAGAAATTCTTCTCCACCTTCGATTGAGTATTCAAGAATATAGATTGGAGATTAACGATTACTTCTTTAAGGAAAAATATTTAATTATCAATTGGTTGCAAACACGTCATCCGAAATCGCCATCCACGGATAAACTTAGATTGTATCCGGGACAGGACGTTCCCGGTTTGGGGATCTTTCACCAGATATCCGATTTTATCGGCTTTTTGATTCTTTCGCTTCGATTGAATGGCGCGGTCATTCGTCCGGAGTATTTTCATGACGCCGTTTTGTTTTCTAAGAAATTTCACTTTCTTACTCCGGAAGCTCATGCGCTTTTTCTCGCGCTGAGAAGGGACTTTAAAAACGAATCGATTCGTGGGATTTCAACCTATCTTCATTCCGGTAAGATTCAGGATCATAAGACGGTTGTGCAGTGGAAGGCGGTGGAGATGATTCTCTTTCTGGAGAAAACTCTACATCCTTTTGTATTTAACAAAAAGTTCGATAAAAAGGTAAGTAAGATCTTGGATTCGATCAAACTCAGCATTGTAGAATCTTGATCGGAATTATTTCCCCCGAAAATTACCAAATCGGAATTTCCTGAAGTCCTTGAATAGGTCGGAACAACGGCAATTTCCGACTTCGAATGAATCCGAATTCTATTCGAAAGATTTTCAATAATCCTTTTTGCCTAATTTTAGTTTTTATTGATACTTTGTTATGGGTCTTTCCAGAAAGAATCTGAGAGCAGACCTCGAGAATTCCTCCCTTTTCCCTTTTTATAGAAGCTTTCGTTTTATAAAAAGCTTCAAAAAAAACTTGTAATTCAGTTCTGTTGATTTCAAAATCTGACTTCGTCGAATTAAGGTATGGAAGCGAGAGTCAGCATGGATCATAGAAAATTTCCTAGAGTGTTTCCGGCGGCAAACGAGGTCATCGAAGTTCAATTGATGGGCCTTAATTTTTTGGACATTCTCAGTGCAAAGGATATCAGCATCGGCGGGGTCGCTGTAGAAGTCCCTCACCTTTTCGAAGGTTGCGACTTAAATTCTCCGATTGAGATGATTCTTACACTTCCTGGTCGTAATCCCCTCAAGTTAAAGGGCAAAGTCAAACGTAAGGTTTCGGCTTCCGAAACTTCGATTTTTGGAGTCGAGTTCGGTTCTTTGGACGCAAAGGCAAAATACTTGATAGAATCTTATATTCAATCTCGCGTTCAGATGGCTTCTTAATTTCTCAAAGACGGATCGCTTCTACTAAAAATTAAAGTCGTCTTGGATTCTTCTTATAATTCTTAAGTTAAGAATTTTGTCTTTTTGTATCCAATGGATTTGTGTTTGTAAGAGCCGAATCGTTTCGGCGAATCTGCGTTCGAAATAAAAAAACACTTTGATACGTTCCTCTTCTTCCAACTTTTCTTTATCTTCACTTATCTTTTTAGAATCCGCTCAAGGCTCAGCTCAAAGCAAAATCGACTCTTATTCTTAAATTTTGTTTGAAATCATTTGCAAACGTGAAAGATAAGATCTTCCGGAAATCTCTATTTTCTTTTCTTTTTATAAGAATTCTTTAAATATGTTTAAAAATCGAATTCACCCTTTTTCCGCTTTTGAGTCATCGGAATTTATTTCCTCTGTAATTTGTACGTAACGAGAACGAATATGATAGGGGACAATCTAAGACCGAAGGATGCTTCTATGGGAACTGGTTTCGTAGATAACAAAATCAAGACAGAACGAAAATTGGAAGTTCGCATCGCCGAAAACCAATTGGAGATTGAGAGAACCTTAGCGCTTCGTTATGAAGTTTTTAACCTCGAATTGGGGGAAGGACTTCCGCAATCGGCGGCCACACGCAAAGACAGAGACGAGTATGATCTCTTCTGCGATCATCTGATCGTTGTGGATAAAAATCGCGACGATAAGATCGTCGGAACCTATCGAATTCTTCGGAGAAGCGTTGCTAAGAAGAATATAGGTTTTTATTCCGATAACGAATTTGATATCACCAAAATTTATGAGCTCGATGCGGAAACGGCTGAGATCGGAAGAAGCTGTGTTCATCCCGACTACAGAGACGGCTCCGTAATTTCTATGCTCTGGGCTGGTTTAGGAATGTTTATGAAGAAGAACGATGTGCGTTATCTTTTTGGATGCGGCTCGATTCACCAAACCGACGCTCAGTCCGCAAATGAGGCTTACGCTTATTTAAAAGAAAAGAACGCACTCGCCGGAAAAGAATTCGACGTAAAACCTCTTCCGGGATTTGAAATTCCTGGTTTCGATCCGAACTACGTTGTGGAAGATATGAAGTCGGTTCAAAAAACGATTCCTGCGTTGATCAAAGGATATGTTCGAGTGGGAGCTCTCATCTGTGGAATTCCTTCTTGGGACAAGGTTTTTAAAACCATCGATTTTTTTATCCTCTTCGACGTTCGTGATATCGAATCCAAATACGGGAAACGTTTTCTCGATTAAAATCCTCTCTCAGACCATACCGGAACCCCCTTGACGGGAGTTCCGGCGTTTTATTAGTATCTTTTTAGGCGTTTGCCTAAAGATATCCTTCCGATGAAACAAAATGAAATAGATTTTCAGCATCCTAGTACACGGGATCAGATTCGATTCTATTCCTTGGTGGCAATTGCCGGAATCTTAATGGTCACAGCTTATAAGCTTGGATCACCGTCTTATTATTTGGGTTGGTTCGCATTTTTTATCAGCGCGTTTTCCGTCGCCGGAAACGATGCGGTGCAAACGGTAGGAACTTTTATAGAAAGTAAAAGGGCCGTTCACTGGATTCCAAAACTTGCGGTATTGGGCGGAACCATTGCGATCATTTTTTTGGGCGCCTGGGTTTTGAACGGTTCTCAGGTTCATTTTGGAAGATTGGAAAGTTTTCCCCAAGTCAGAGAATTCAATCTGATTCAACTTCTTGCCCCTCTTATCTTAGTCATTATCACTCGATTGAAATCTCCCATCTCGACTACCTTTTTGATCTTAGGTCTTTTTGGCGGAAGCAATATCGAAAAGATGCTGACCAAATCCTTTTTCGGTTATGGAATCGCGTTCGGAGTCGCCATTCTCGTTTGGGGAATCCTCGTCAAAGTGGATCCAAGAGAATACAAAGAAGACCACGTTCCCGATCCTCGGAGCGAAAAGCGTTGGGCTTTGTTTCAATGGGCTTCGACGATCTATCTTTGGATTGCTTGGCTTCGTCAAGACGCGGCTAATATCGTCATCTATCTTCCAAGACAACTTTCTATCTTAGAATTTGCCCTTGCGATTTCAATGCTCATCGTCGCTCTTGGAATCATTCTTTATACGAACGGCGGAACCATTCAGGAAATCGTTACTGAAAAATCGGACATTCAATGGTCTAAGGCCGCGACGATCGTGGATCTTGTTTATGGAACAATTCTGATCGTCTTTCATGAATGGAGCAAGATGCCGATGTCCACGACTTGGGTTTTTTTAGGAATGCTTGCAGGTCGCGAGATCATTCTTAACTTTATGACTTTTCGGGACTTACCCTATTTGGAGACGTTTCGCAAAGTAGGAAAGGATGTCTTGCTTGCATCGATGGGAATCGCAGTGAGCGTTTTTATTTTTATCTTAGCTTCTCAAATTTATCCCGAAACTACTTCGGGTTTCATGAAGTAGAATTCCGCAGCGACGTTACGGGCAGTAAATTAGAATTTTATAAAAATCTAACGTAATACAAATATCCAAATTGAGATTGGATGTCTCTTTCTGATTTTATTTCAATCGGACTTTAAGTCCGGTTTCAACCATTTTTCAAAAGAATCTATTTGCTGCTTCGAGAATGAAATGGATGTTTCTTTTCTTTCAACGCTTGGAGAAAAAATAGAGGCCTATCTAAAGATAGTTTTCAGCTCTTTATAAATTTGATTTAAAGATCCCAATGAAAATTCTTCTTCCGACAAATCAAACCCTTGGGAACGCCGTTTTCATTCGAGGCTCAGAGTAGGTTAAGAATTTTGCGTAAAGTCTTTGATCCAAGGATTCGATAGTAAAGGCGGGATTGTGCCGAGGAAGGTCGGAACTCCGGAAAGAAAATCGCACGATCTCATTTCCAGTTTCAAAACGGATTCTAAAATGCGAAAGTGGAACGAAAAGGGGCTTGTCTTGAACCAAAAAGGTCGGAACTCCGAGCAAAAAACTTACGGAAAATTCGCGACCTTGAAAATGAATCGAATTCTAAACTGAAATTCTCATTTAAAAAGGTTATAACGCAGAATACAATAGATCGCTCTGAAACCGTCTTTCCAACCGATCTTTTTGCCTTCCGCGTAGGTTCTTCCATAATAGGAAATTCCTACTTCAAAAATTCGAACGTCCGGAATCTTTGCGACCTTTGCGGTAATCTCCGGCTCAAACCCAAAACGATTTTCTTTGATATCGATCGACTGAATGATTTCTCTTCGGAATGCCTTGTAACAGGTTTCCATATCGGTGAGATTGATATTGGTGAACATATTGGAAAGAGTGGTGAGAACCATGTTTCCCAGACGATGCCAATAATACACGACTCTGTGAGGTCTTCCACCTAAGAATCGACTACCAAAAACGACGTCCGCCTTACCCTTGTAAATCGGATCGATCACTTCCGGAATTTCAAACGGATCGTATTCCAAGTCGGCGTCCTGAACGATCACGATATCTCCGGTTGCCGCTTTGAATCCGGTCCGAAGCGCGGCGCCCTTTCCCTGATTGACTTCATGAAAGATGATCTGATCCGCTAACTTTTTAAAAGGAGCGGTTTGCAAAAGATCTCTGGTTCCATCCTTGGAACAATCGTCAACGAGAATGATTTCCTTATTTTTGATCGGAACTTTTTTGACCGTTTCCAGAATATTGCGAATCGTATTTTTTTCGTTATAACAAGGAATGACGATGGAAACTTTCATATTTACCCCAGACCGGTGATCTCAGCCATCCGGAAATCCCGGATAATCGTTTCAGCTCTTACAATTATTTTTTCAAGAGCGATCCCGAAAACTAAATTCTGATACGATTCTGCGGCTTTCGGAAATTCTTTCTCATCGATTTTGATCGAGAGTGTTTCCGAAACGCGTTTTTTATCGATACATTCATGGATAGCAGTGTGGATCCCTTTGAGGGCGAGACAGGTTTCTTTCAAAATATTCTGCCCGTCCTTTTCCATCGCGCTCTGATTGCCATTGGCGTCCAGGAGTGCTTTCACATGTTCGTTGATCCGGTTGGAAGGCAAACCTCTTCGGCTAATCCCCATTCTTTCTAAGATCGTGATCGCGTCTTTAAACACTGAAAACTCGGGAGTACCTTTGAAAATATAAATCAACGCTGGAAGTTCGGTTTCTGCAAAGGAAAGAATCGCTCCGTAGAAATATCTGATTTCCGGTTTTGCGAGCGGGTGAAAATCGATTCTCTGGTATTTTTTGAGTCTGGCCTCTTGTTCTTCCAGGATCTTATTGATCGTGTCCCCTTTGGCGGCCTGCTTTTTGTCTTCCAGTTCTTTGTGTTTTGCTTTTAGAGTTTCTAAAAATTGGATCTCTTCCTTCAAGAACTGAGTCAAATTCCCTTTTTGCTGGAGAATCATCATCAATCTAGATTCGAAGGCTTTCAGATCGAAGGCCTTCGGATTCTTTTTGGAATTTTCGGAATATTCCGTTCTGAGTTTTTCTAAAACGGCTTTGATTTCGGCGCTTTGTAAAGGTTCCATAGGAGATTGCTCCTATTCAGTATCGACCCATCTCTCCAAGGAAATAAGCAAAGAAGATATATCTTCGGAACAATACAGGAGCGCGGTTCTCGAATCCCGGAACATCTGTTGCTGGTTGTAAGAGAGTTGTTTGATATGATTGTCGTTTTTTGTATTTAGAACGTTCAAAGTGTTGAGAACCATTTTTTTCAATTTTTGAATCAGGCCCAACATCATCTCTTGCATTTCCCAGAGAGTCACCAATTTGAGTTTTTCGCTGTCCAAGGTTTTGGATTGGAGAAGTTGTTTTCTGGAAGATTCGTACTTCGCGGTGTAGTAATTGACGGATCTTGGATAAGTCGTCAGCTCTTTGTGGTAGTTTAGAATTTTGTCCAGTTTCTGAAAGAATTCTATATCAAACTCACGATTTAGATTTCCGATGATGTTCTTGTTTTCGGAAGGATCACCGGTGATTTCAAAAATTTTAGAATTTTGAAGATTGTTTAGAACGGAATGAATTCTTTCTTTGATCTTAGTAAGATCTGAAATCCTTTTTTCTATGATATTGGTTTCGCCCGGAGAAGAAGAACCAAATTCAATCTTAAGCGGAGAATCCTTCGATTCCTTGTAAGAAGACGAGGATGAAGCAGAATGTTCCATGATATTCAGATCCATTCTTCCCAAATCGAGATTCGTGTTGTCCTTTGACTTGCTATGCTCCCAAGTAGGTTCTTGAAAGATGCTCTGTTGAACCGCACCTTCGTTGATCATCGAAGATTCGTTCGGTTTTGGAATCTTGACTGAAGCTTGCTGTTGTTGTGTTTTTGCGATGATCTCTTGAAGAGTGATTTTTCCCACACCGGGACTTAAGGATTTTGTAATCTGTTTTTTCTGAATTGGAACGGAAGCGGGTTTGTGACCGTGGATCTGGGTCGCTCCCTTTGTGGGAGATTCGAGGGTGATTCTTACAAACTCAGCCCTTCTCGTGTTACGATTGAATCTGAGGGCGAATCTATTTCCTTGTTTATCAATAAATTTCTGATTGAGTTGGTCAACGGAGAGAGCGTTAGGATCCACGGAAGAAATCGAATCCACGACGATATATTCGGATCTTTTTACCATAAGAATCTGCCCTCAGAGTTTCTTAAATTCTTACCATCCAAAGATTCTTCTTGTATGAATGAATTTGCGATTGGAACGGGTTGTAAGTAAAATTCCAAATATGTATTTTGTAGAATCTCTTCCATTACCATATAGATCGAACGGGATCTATTTAGACAATACTCAAAGATTTGTAAATAAGAAGTTTCTCGAATTATAAAAGAGGCAGAAACTTTCTTTCTTTCCGTCGTCAAAAAACACCTCCCAGAATCCTCAAAATCCTGCAGAAAACGAATTCCGAGTTCCGCAAGCTCTGAAAGATCGATGTCTTCTTTTTGAAGACGGGAAAAAAAGTCAGGATCCAAAGAGATTGTAAGAAAAATCTTTCCAAACCGATTTTGTAGCATTTTTGCACCTCTCTCTAACCGGTTCTTGAGTGTTTCCGGACGGATTTGAAAAGAGGTCGGAAGTACGGAATTTTACAGGAATTCATTTGACAGAGGGGAGGGTACAGAAAACCTGGAATCACTTATTCGATAGGAAGTATTAAGCCTTGGCTAATATTAAGTCTTCAGAAAAGGACATTCGCAGAACAAAACGTAGAAATGCGGCAAATTCTCAGAATCGGTCCAGGCTCAGAACTCAAGCAAAGAAAGTTCTGAAAGCCATCAAAGATAAAGACCAGAACGCGGCTACCGCTCTATACGTAGAGTACACCTCTCTTCTGGACAAAGCTGCAAAAACAAACCTGATTCACTTCAAAAACGCAGACAGAAAGAAAAGCAGAATGGCAATACGCCTGAATGCGGTTTCTGCTACAGCATAAAAAACGGAATTATAGAGGGCGATTAGCTCAGCTGGTAGAGCGCCTGCCTTACAAGCAGGATGTCGGCAGTTCGATCCTGTCATCGCCCAAATAGTTTTCTTCCGGAAAACACCCCAACCTCTATGAATACCAAATCTCCCGTATTCAATCATCCTGACCTGATGGTTTCTGTTTCGGGGATTCGCGGGATCATTCCAACCGGCCTTTCTCCTGAAGTTATTTTTGACGCTCTTCGCGCTTTCGGCACCTGGATCGAAGGATCTAAGATCGTAATTGGAAGAGATTCTCGGCCTTCCGGTCCTTATATTGAAAATATCGCACTTGGATTGATGCAAGCAATGGGGAAGGACGTCCTACAACTGGGAATCGTTCCTACTCCGACGGTCAAGGCTGTGGTCAATCTTTCGAAAGCGGGGGGCGGGATCATGATCAGCGCCTCTCACAATCCGATCATCTGGAATGCTTTTAAGTTTATCGGTCCCGGCGGATTCTTTACGGATGCGGTGGCTCTGGAGCAGATTTTAGATACCGTTCGCAATCATTCTTACAGGCCAATTCAGTACAAACCTTCTTCTAAAATCGTTTCCGGGAAAGAATGGTGTGAAAAACACATCGAATCCGTTCTCAAACGGGTGAACGTAAACGCAATTCGTAAGAAAAAATACAAGGTTCTCGTGGACGCTGTCAATGGAGCGGGGAGTTTTCTTGTTCCCGAACTTCTGGAAAGACTTGGTTGTAAGCCGATTCTTATGCACTGTAGTCCCGACGGAACGTTCCCTCGACCTCCCGAGCCGACCCCGGAAGCGCTCAAACAAACTTCTCGAAAGATGAAATCTTCGGGAGCCGATATCGGTTTTGCTTTGGATCCCGATGCGGATCGTTTGGTTGTTCTCACGCCTAAAAAAGGTGCGATCTCGGAAGAATACACTCTTCCTTTGAGTTTTCTTTCTCTCACTCTCGGCAAGTTTCCTAAGAAAGCAAACATGGTCGTCAATCTCTCGACGAGCTTTATCAACGAATTTGTCGCCGGTACTTATGGTGTTCCCGTGACTCGTTCTAAAGTGGGAGAAGCCAACGTTGTTTCCGATATGCTTCGCCACAAATCCGTGTTTGGCGGAGAGGGAAACGGCGGAGTGATCGATCCGGAGATCGCTTCCTTTGGAAGAGATTCTCTTTCCGGAATCGCGCATATCCTAAACGTGATGGCGGCAACGGGAAAGAAGATCGATTCTCTCTTGGAAGAAATGCCCGCGATTCATATGCAGAAGACCAGCTTTAAAATCGCCGGAAAAAATCTTCAAGATATCTATTCCAAATTCAGAGGAGAGTTTTCCTCTTATTCCGAAGAGACTTTGGACGGTTTGCGTCTTGCTTCGGAAGATTCTTGGATTCATATCCGACCTTCGAACACGGAACCGATTATCCGAGTGATAGGCGAGGCTCGAACCAAAAAAGACCTCAATTCTCTGCTGGACCGTGCGGGAAGACTTATGGAGAATGCCTGATATGTGTGGAATTGTCGGTTATGCCGGTAGTAAGAATGCGGAATCAGTACTTGTCGTCGGTCTGATCTGCCTAGAATACAGAGGATACGACTCGGCCGGGATTGCGGTCTTAGATCAGGGAGACATCCTGGTCAGAAAAGCGAAAGGAAAGATTAAGGATCTCGAGGCGCACCTCAGAGAGTTTCCAGCTCCTGGAAATGTCGGAATCGGTCATACTCGTTGGGCTACTCACGGAGAACCGAACCAGATCAACGCTCACCCGCATACGGATACGAATTCTACGATCGCGGTTGTGCATAACGGAATCATCGAAAATTATTTAGAACTCAAAAACGAACTCAAAAAGAAGGGACACGTTTTTCAAAGTTTAACGGATACGGAAGTTCTTCCTCATTTGTTGGAAGAAGGCAAGAAGAGCGGCAAATCCAATAAGGATTCTTTTCTCGAACTCTTTGGCAAAATTCATGGGAAATGGGCGATTTCGACGGTTTTTGAAACGGAACCGGATCGTATTTATTTTGGACAGGATGGAGCTCCTCTTCTCATCGGTAAAGGCAAGGATGAATTCTTCTTGGCTTCCGATATTTCCCCTCTTACCAGAAACTGCGAAGAAGTTTATTACGTAAACTCGGGAGAATGGGGTTATTTTAATCAAAAGGAATTTAAACTTTTTGATTTTTTAGGAAAGGAACTTACTCCCGTTTTCAAAAAACAGGAACTGCGCTGGGAAGACCTCGATAAAGGCGGTTATCCTCATTATATGATCAAGGAGATTCACGAACAAGCGGGAATCTTTCGTAAGGTCATTCAAGAACGTATATTAGATAACGGTGAAATTGTTTTTCCGGAAATCAAACTCAACAAAGACGTTCTTTCCAGAGTCAACCGTATCATCATCCAAGCCGCAGGAACCAGTTATTACGCGGGGATGATCGGCAAACACTATCTCGAAAATTTTGCAAAGATCCAAACCGACACAGAAGCTTCCTCCGAATTTCGTTATAGAAATCCGGTAGTGGAAGGGGATACTCTCATCATGGGAATTTCCCAGTCGGGTGAAACCGCGGACACGTTAGCTTCCATTCATGAGGCGAAAGCGAAATTTATCAAAGTGATTTCTCTTGTGAACAACGTAAATTCTACGATTGCAAGAGAATCGGATTCTTATATTAGAACCGATGCGGGACCGGAGATCGGAGTCGCGAGTACGAAAGCGTTCACCGCTCAGGTTTTGAATCTTCTTTTATTCTCCATTTACATGGCGAATTTGAAGTGGTTGATCAGCGACGAAGAAAAGAAAACTCTCATCGAAGAGATCCGTTTTCTTCCCGCGAAGATCGATCGGATTCTCGCGCAAGCAAACAAGATCGAAGAGATGTCTTCTCACTTTACTACAGCGAAGGATTTTATCTTTTTAGGAAGAACTTACAATCATCCGATTGCGATGGAAGGCGCGTTAAAGCTGAAGGAAATTTCCTATATCCACGCGTCCGGTTACGCGGGTGGAGAATTCAAACACGGGCCGATCGCATTGATCACAAACGAAGTTCCCGTGGTTTGTATCGCGACAAAATCTGAAATTTATACAAAGATGGTTTCCAATATTCAGGAAATCAAAGCGAGAAAAGGGATCATCATTTCGATCGTTACGGAAGGAGATCACGAAGCAAAGGCTCTTTCGGATTATTGTTTTGAGATTCCGGAATGTTCCGAAATTCTAAGTCCGATCTTAAACGTAATCCCTCTTCAATTGCTCGCATACTATTCCGCGATCGCAAGGGGTTGTCCTCCGGATCAACCGAGAAACTTAGCCAAGTCCGTAACCGTCGAGTAAGATTATGCCGAAGATCCAGAGAATTCTCATCGATGAAAGAGAGGTTCCTGCGGGTTTACGATCCCTTACTCGGATTCGATCTTTCTCAGAGATTCGAAACGGAATTCTGAACACGATTCAAAGAACTAAAGAATACTATTCGGATGCAAAGATCTATTACATTCATTCCAATCCCGCTTTTCAACAGGCGTTTTTGGAAAGAAATTCTAAACTCCTTCCTTACGACGGAAAGGACGTGGATTTGGTTTTGTCGCCGGAATCTTATCTTCCATGGAATCTGATCGACGGAACCGCGAAGAACATAGAATCCGATCTCGAACTCAGCAAAGAAATTCAGAAATGGATTCGAAAGATCAAAGTAAAATCGAATCACTTTCAAGTCGTCGGCAAATCTAAACATCTGCACATTCATCCTTCAGCGACGATTTATCCCGGAGTTGTTTTTGATACTACATCGGGACCGATCCTGATCGATAAGGACGCCAAGATCACTTCTTTCTCATTCATAGAAGGTCCGGCTTACATCGGACCCAATTCTCAGATTGATAACGCGAGAATTACCGGAGCGACGAGCATCGGAGCCACTTGTAGAATCGGAGGCGAAGTAGGTACTTCTCTCATAGGCGATTTTACAAATAAACATCACGAAGGATTCTTAGGACATTCCGTTTTAGGAAGTTGGGTAAACATCGGCGCTCTTGCGACCACTTCCGATTTGAAGAACAACTATGGGGTTGTCAAAATTCGGGAAGAGGACGACGAATGTATCACCGGTTCGATCAAGTTCGGATCGGTGATCGCAGACTATTCTAAGATTGCGATCGGAGTGATGTTGAACACGGGAACCGTCGTGGATTTCGGATCGAACGTCGTCACCTCACGAGTGAGCGGGTATGTTTCTCCGTTTACTTGGGCCGAATCGGGACAACCTTATATTCTCGATTTATTCTTGAGAGACGCTCGAAAAATCATGGCGAGAAGAAATCGGGAACTCACGTTATCCGAAACGGAACTCATCCGTATCCTATACGAATCTAAAGTAAAAAAATAAAAATCCGGAGGGTTCTCTATGGAAATTATAGAATCCAAAATACGTACGTCCTCATCGGAGTATAAAGAGAATTTTGAAGATTTAAAACAAAAGGTAGAATCGGTCCGAGGCCTTATTCGTAGAATCGAATTGGGCGGCGGTGAAAAGGCGATTCAAAGACATAAGGGAAGAGGGAAGTTCACCGCAAGAGAACGGATAAACGCTCTCATTGATCCGGGAACCACATTCTTAGAATTTTCACCACTCGCCGCCGAAGGCGTTTATCCTGACAGCGTTCCTTCTGCGGGAATTCTTACCGGCATTGGAAGAATCTGCGGCGTGGATTGTGTGATCGTCGCCAACGACGCGACCGTAAAAGGGGGAACTTATTATCCTCTTACGGTTAAAAAACATATCCGTGCACAAGAGATCGCTCTGCAGAATTCTTTACCTTGTATTTATCTCGTCGATTCCGGCGGAGCCTTTCTTCCGATGCAAGACGAAGTCTTTCCGGACAAAGAACATTTTGGAAAAATCTTTTATAACCAAGCGAATCTTTCCGCTCTGAAAATTCCTCAGATCTCGGTTGTGATGGGAAGTTGCACCGCGGGGGGCGCGTATATTCCCGCGATGTCCGACGAATCCGTAATCGTAAAAGGAAACGGAACGATCTTTCTCGGAGGACCACCTCTTGTAAAAGCTGCGACGGGAGAAATTGTAACTCCGGAAGAATTGGGCGGAGCCCTCGTTCACAGTACGATTTCCGGAGTTACGGATCACTACGCGGAAGACGACGCGCATGCGATTGAGATCACAAGGAACATCGTTTCCACATTGCATCTCGCTGGAAATTCTTCTCAAAAGGGCGGAATCAGTTGGGAAGAACCCTTGTATCCCCCGGAAGAAATTTATGGAATCATTCAGAGAGACGTTCGTAAGTCGTACGACGTAAGAGAAATCATTGCAAGGGTTGTTGACGGATCTCGATTTCAAGAATTCAAAAAATATTATGGAACTACGCTCGTTACGGGATTTGCTAAAATCTACGGAAAGATGGTGGGGATCATCGCAAACAATGGCGTGTTGTTTGGCGAAAGCGCTCTCAAAGCAACTCACTTTATCGAGCTTTGTAATCAAAGAGGAGTTCCACTTTTATTTCTTCAAAACATTACCGGATTTATGGTAGGAAAGAAATATGAGAATTCGGGGATCGCAAAAGACGGCGCGAAGATGGTGAATGCGGTTTCTACTTCGATAGTTCCGAAGTATTCCGTTGTCATCGGAGGTTCTTACGGAGCTGGAAATTATGGAATGTGCGGTCGAGCATTCAATCCTAGATTTTTATGGATGTGGCCCAATTCGAGAATTTCCGTAATGGGTGGAGAACAAGCCGCTAACGTGCTTCTTACCGTAAAGATGGAACAATTGGAAAAAGAAGGAAAGAAAATGACCGATTCGGAGCAAATGTCATTTCGAAAACCAATCTTGGATGATTATGAAAGTCGTTCTTCTTGTATTTATTCTTCCGCGAGACTTTGGGATGACGGTGTGATTGATCCCGCTAAGACGAGAGAAATTTTAGGAATTGCTCTTTACGCAGATCATTCTTTGAGACCGGAACATCCTCGTTATGGAATTTTTAGAATGTAGAAAAAATTGCTTTCAAATTATATATCCGGATTTATCTATTTCACTAATTTGTTCCGGAATCTTCATGCAATTAAGAAATTATTTCCTTATTCTTCTCTCTTTGTGTTTTCTCCCATGGAACTTAATGGGAGAATCTCTCATTCTGAAGGATGGGACGATCATCAAAGGCCGCGTTACTTCTCAGAACGCGCAAACCGTAGTAATTCAAACCGAGGATGGAAAGAAGCAGGAATTTTCTAAGATTCGGATTCTAAAAATTGTTTACAAAGACGTTTCTCAAGCCGAGGTCTTAAAGATTCAAAAAGAGGAAGAAGCGAAGCTCGCAGAAAAGGAACAAAAGAAGAAAGATCAAGAAGATAAGAAGAAAACCGAAGAAGAGCTCGCTAAAAAGAATAAGGAAGAAACGGATAAACAAAACAAAATAGATAAGGAAGCGAAACTCGCTGACGCGAATCAGAAAGAGAAAGAACGCCTTGCTCGGATTCAACAAAAAGGTTTGGGACCTTGGAGCGTTGTGTGGAGATCTGCGGTTCTTCCCGGTTGGGGTCAATGGACCCACGAAAGAAAAAATCCTGCGATTGTTTATTCGGCTCTATTTTTCAGCTCACTCTATTTAGTTTATCGCGAGAATCAGATCTATAAAAACTCAGTGAAGGATCTGAATCATATCAATAATCCTTATGAAACTTTGATTCCTCCTCCTACTTTTTCGGATCCGGTAGCGCTCTATATTTATAGCAAACCTTTCGAAGATCAAAGAGATCGGGTCAATCAAAACTATCACAAGCTTCAGCTTTCCGTTGCCTTTACCGTTTTGGTGTACGCGGCCAATATCTTTGATGCCTATTTTTTTCATCCTCGTTTTGGAAAATCCGTAAGTAACCATTTGATTTTGGACTATAATCCGATGGCTCGATTGGATTCTACCTACACTTCCAATTCCACGTCGGCAAGTATGGAAACCTTCTGGAAACTCGGATATCGCTTCAATTTAGAATAGAAGCAGTTTTTAGAATTTCTCAGCATCTTTTTCAGAGAAAAAGCAGAATCAATAAATTTGCCTAAGAAATAGGCAGATTGGGGTACTTTTCATTTTCGGGATTCTCTGGAAATAGGAAAAGCTCAGGAGTTCCGACCTTTCTCCTCTCGAATCTCCAGAAAACGCGGGAACTCCCAGTTTTAGGCCATTTTGACTACCATTTAGAATTCTGAATTTATTATCTGCCTGGTACCAATCTTGCATTAATGTATGCAAATTGATTTGGGATGAGAATGATTATGAATTGGACCAAGAGACTACTCTTATTGCTCGCTCTGCTTCTTCCATTTGTCCTTTTCGGACAAGAAGCAACTGCTCCCGCTGCGGCAACGCCCGTAGCGGATAAAGGAGACACTGCATGGATGCTCGTGGCATCTGCGTTTGTGTTTTTTATGATTCCTGGACTCGCCCTTTTTTACGGCGGTCTTGTAAGATCTAAAAACGTACTCTCTACCATGATGCACAGTTTTGTTGCGATTCTGGTATTGACTATCCAGTGGACCGTTTTCGGATACAGTTTCGCATTTTCCGGAACGAATCCTTATTTCGGTAACTTTGACCTTGCTTTCCTCAACGGAATCGACGAGAATTCTTTAGAGTTAACGATTCCAAAATACGTTCACTTTCTCTTTCAAGGAATGTTCGCTCTGATCACTCCTGCTCTGATTTCCGGAGCGATTGCAGAAAGAGTAAAGTTCGGCGGATATATCGCTTTTATCCTCCTCTGGTCTACTCTCGTTTATGATCCGGTCGCGCACTGGGTTTGGGCGGCTGACGGCTGGTTGTTTAAAATGAGCGCTTTGGATTTCGCAGGAGGAACAGTGGTTCACTTGATCTCCGGTATCGCGGGTCTTGCTGCGGCTATCGTTCTCGGAAAGAGAAAGGGAGAAGGCCCTGCTTTGATCGCGCCAAACAACCTCACTTACACTTTGATCGGTGCCGGTCTTCTTTGGTTTGGTTGGTTCGGGTTTAACGCGGGTTCCGGTTTAGCCGTAAATGGTATCGCCGCAAGAGCATTCTTAGTAACCTTGATCGCACCTGCTGCGGCTGGAGTTGCTTGGTTAGTAATCGAATACGCACATACAAGAAAAGCAACCGCTCTTGGAGCCGCTTCCGGGATCGTTGCAGGTCTCGTTGTGATCACACCTGCATCCGGATTCGTTGGAGTTCAGGGAGCCCTCATTATGGGATTTCTTGTAAGTCCGATATGTTACGGAGCTATTCTCTTGAAAGGTAAACTCGGTTACGACGATAGTTTAGACGCTTTCGGTATTCACGGTGTGGGTGGTGCGTTAGGCGCAATTCTAACCGGGGTGTTTACACTTTCTCTCGGAGCTGGTGTCGCGAGCAGAGGCGATCAAATTCTGGTTCAGGTAATCAGCGTTCTCGCAACCGCGGCCTATTCTTTTATCGTTTCCGTTATCCTTGTATTCTTAATCGATAAGACAATCGGATTCCGTATCTCCGAAGATAAGGAAATTGCCGGTCTGGATTCTGAAATCCACGGTGAAAAAGGCTACGAGATTTAATTTAAGTTACTGAAGAATTTTAATAAGGAGATTATATGAAATTAATCGTTGCTATCATTCAGCCACATAAACTCGAAGAGGTTAAGGCAGAATTGACTAAGAATGAGATCTATAGACTGACCGTGAGCGATGTTCAAGGTTATGGTCAGCAAAAAGGGAAAACTGAAGTTTTCCGCGGACACGAATACCAAGTGAACCTTCTCAGAAAAGTTCGTTTGGAAATTGCGGTCAACGATGAATTCGTAAAACCGACTGTGGATGCGATTCTCAAAGCGGCTAAAACCGGTGACGGAAAAATCGGAGACGGAAAGATTTTTATCACTCCGCTTGAAGACGTGATCCGTATCAGAACAGGAGAAAGAGGAAGTTCAGCGATCTGATTTCTTTTTCGAATCAAGAATGGAGCCGGGTAATTACCCGGCTTTGTTTTTGTAAGATTGCTTTTTAAATTCGGTCGTCTTCGTCCCGATACAGTTTGGGATAAAATCGCCGCCGAATTGATTTTTGAGAATAAGGTTTTGCTACTTCGTAAGAACTACGAATCTTTCCTTTCCGGAAAGATCCTTCTCAACCTTTGCCTTCGCCCAGCCTCTATCAAGAGATTCCGCAACCAGAACGTTCGCTAAGGACGGAAGAGTTTCCATATAAAATTTTCCATGTGCGTTTAAGTAAGAATGCGCCTTTGCGATCAGGTTCGTCAGAAACTCCTTCGGATTATCAAGAAATAAAGCGAGATGAGGTTCGTAGTCAACGACGTCTTTCATCATCGTTTCTTTGTCGGAACTCGGGATATAAGGAGGATTGGTTGCGATTAGATCGAATTTGGATTCTTCTGGAATCAAGGAAAACAAATCACTTTCTAAAAATTGAATGGAGTCTTTTTCTCCCAAGATCTGGATCGTATTTTTTTCGGCGATCGAGAGCGCTTCCTTCGAGATATCGCTGAGGGAAACGTTCCAGTCCTTCCTTGAAAGCTTGAGGCTGATTCCTATACAACCGCTTCCTGTACAAAGATCGAGAACGTTGATTTCTTTTGGATCTTCCTTGAAATCGAGAAGAATCTTTTCGACGAGTTCTTCCGTTTCCGGTCTTGGAATTAAAACGTTCTCATTTACGTAAAACACGGAATTGTAAAACGCTTTTTGCCCAGTGATATAAGCGGTCGGCCTGTTCTTGGAACGTTCCACGATCCTTTCTCTGTAAGCGTCTTTTTCGACTTCGTTTAACAATCTTTCGAAGTTCACATACAACTTCACTCTCTGAAGATTCAAGAGATCGGCCAAAAGAATTTCGGCGTCCAATCGAGCGCTGGAAATTTCTTTCTTCTTTAAAAATTCCTCTGATTTTTTGAGGAGGGAGAGAATAGAATCTGGGTGTTGCATTGTAAAGTCGTATCCTTACCCACAAATTGGCTGGAATCTCAAGATAAATCCTGTCGGAAATACGACACTCTTCGTGAAAGTCGCGCGCCCCACCCTGATCTTGGGTGGTGGGGAGTGGCGGCGGGAAAATTCGGGAGATTTTGCTCTATCATAAAATTCTAATTTTGCAAGCACAAAGTCTCCTCTTTCTTTTGTCGGAATTCCTACAAATTCAATTCTTTAGATCGTCCGGATTCCGATATCCATTTCGACTTGTAGGCGAGGATATTTGTTAAGGAATGGGGGTGGTGCCCCCGAGAGGATTCGAACCTCCGACCAAAAGTTTAGGAAACTTCTGCTCTGTCCACCTGAGCTACGGGAGCGTTTAAGAATTCGGTTTCCGTTTTTGTGAGACTATTCTCTGGAAGTCGGCGATATTGTGTATAACAATTTTGTCTTCGTAGAGTTCGATTTTCCCGCTCTTGGAAAGAGTGTTGAGAACCTTTTGAACTTCTCCAACCGGTTGCGCGCACCATTCCGCTACGTCGTGTTGCGAAACGTTGAGAACGATCTCTTTAAAATCGCTGTGAGCGTGCATCTTTTCGTAGAGCATCAAGAAAACGTCGGCGACCTTTCCTTGAATATCATCCATGAGAAGAATGAGAAGCCTTCTTTTGGCGTCGTTGATTCTCACGGAAAAGATGGTGAGAATTTTAAGAGCTAACATCGGATTCTTAGTCATCAACAGTTCGAAGTTAGCGCGGTTAAAGTTCAGAACTTTTACTTCCGAAATCGCGATGGCAGTTGCGGATCGAGGTTGTTCTTCCAGAATCGCCATCTCTCCGAAGATATCTCCTTGTTCGAGAATATCCAAAGTTTTGATCAAGTAGTCTTCTTTCTTTGTGGGATTTGGAACCGTCTTTACGATCTTTACCTTTCCCGATTGGATCAGGTAAAAGTCGTTACCGGGTTCGTTTTCACAAAAGATAATCTGATTCGGATCATAAGTCTGGCCGAATTTGGAAAACATGGATTCGAGCATCATATCCATATTAGGTGCTCATCTCCTTTGCTTTCAGTCTGGATTTCTGAGAAATGCTGTCTTTTTCCGGAGGAAGCAAAGCCACCTTTCCGTAGAGCATTCTTGCTCTTTGACGATCTCCTTGGAGTTCCGAGATTTCCGCCAAATGAAAGAGAGATTCTTTGATCGATTCTCCCGAAGGGTATTTTTTGATATAAGTCGAAAAGGAAGAATTCGCGTTGTCAAGATCGTTCGTCTTCATTAGACAAATTCCGAGTTGAAAAAGTGAATTTTCCACCAACTTCTTCTCGGAGTCGAATTTGAAATCCGTTCGATTGAGAAGATCCTTGTAAAGCACCATCGCGTCGCTGTGTTTTCCGACGTTTACTAGGGTGTGAGCGCGGTTATAAAGCGAGGTGATGGAATTGTCTACGCCTTGTGTAATCGAGGATTTTTCCACTGCAGGTTTCATAATGTTCTGAAGAGTTTCCTGGCTGACTCGGCTTCCACCTTCGTAAACAAGAGGAGGCATGTTGAGAGGGAAGGGGCTTCCTCTTCTTGCGAGTTCTAAAAGTTCAGTTGCGCGGCCTGAATACGCGGTCCCCGGATAGTGTTGTAAATATTTTTCAAACGCGTAAACCGCGTGAGGAAGATTATTATTTTTATAAAATACTTCGGCTACGTTCATCAATTCGAAAGAAGGGTTTCTGGTGTCGGATTGTCCCAGGATTTCTTTCAATTTTTTATGAACCTGTCTGAGTTGGCTGGAAAAAACTTTCATCATCTTCAAAATGAGGTGAGTTTTCTCGGCGACGAACTGTTCAAACTCATTCGGTTTAAAAACGAGAATGGTCGCATTGCCTATAACTTGAGCGGTTTCTTCTCTAGGATATTTTCCGAGGGCGGATTTGACTCCGAAGAACTCTCCGATGCGAACGTCTTCTTTGACTTCTTGCCCTGTGTCTAGAGCTGGAAATGTCAGGATGACACGCCCATTTCTCAGGACGTAAATATCCTCCGCTTTATCCTTTTCAAAATAAATGATGGATCCGCCTTTATAATTTCTGATGATCGGACCGGCCAAATGATTACCTACTCAAAGTTATCAAATTCTTTCTGTGCGGGGAAAAATGCCAAATCCTTTTTATAACCAAGGGAGACGGCAAGCGATTCCAGGAGTTTTCCTGGAGAACCAGTTAAATACTTATCGGCGTCGTGAATCCGAATTCTCTCAACGTTCGCGCCGGATTCTTCAAAAAAAGATTCTAAACTAGCATCTCCGTAAACGGGGACCCCGTCTCGAAGGACGAGGCGAATGCTATTTAGGTCGGATTCGCAGAGATTCAAGTAAGGATCCTCGGAATTCCGAGTCATGATCACCAAATCCGCTCTTTTCCCGACTTCTATACTTCCGATTTCCTTTTCGACTCGGAATGCCTTCGCGGGATTGGTCGTCACCATTTCAAAAAGAGTTTTCGGTGAAAGGTCTTCTCCGTATTCACTCTGATAAAATTTTCTGGCGGCGCGAATTTCTTCCAAAAGATTTAAGGAACCGCATAAACTGGAATCGGTTCCCAGAGAAACGTTTACCTTGTGTTTCAGAAGATCTCGAATGTCGGTAGTTCTTTCGTAGAGAAATAAATTTGCTTCGGGACACCAAACCAGATGAGCCTTTTTTTCCGCGATAAGCGCGATGTCCGATTCGGATAAAACAACTCCGTGAATGAGAACTGTATGATCGCTCAAACAGCCCATCTTACTCAGAGCTTTTAAAGAATCTCTTGATTCCGAATCGAATCCTTCCGCGATCCGAGTGATATACGGAATATCGTCCTTTAGAGCTTTTGCATATTCTTCTTTGGGTCCTTCTCCCCAATTTAAAGAATACGTACAAATGCTATGTGAAAGAGAATAACGATTGAGAATTCTCACGGGAACGGATTCCACAAAAGGATCCTGAACAAAGTGTGGGATATGATCTTGAACGCTTGTAACACCGGAGATCAGATTCTTAAAAGAACCGAGTAGATAGAGTTGTTCCGGTTCCAATTGTTGTCTTTCCGAAAATACGATGGAAGACTTGAGATCGTTGTCCCAGGGAAGCCAATTCAAGTAAGGCTTGCTCGGAGCGACTCTGGGAAGATACGTACTTAAAAGATGATCGTGCGCGTTGATCAATCCCGGATAAACGTAAAGGCCGTTGAGATTGAGACGGATCCGTTTGCCGGTCGGAGGTCCGCCTGCGTTGACAGATAGAATGACTCCGTCCTTCACAACGATCGTTCCATTCGGAATCCATTGATCCTTGGTTACAATGCAGGCGTTTACGAGTTCGTATTCCATGTTTTTTTCGATTTAGATTCTTTAACGAATTTGAAAGTTCGGATCGACGGCGGAACTTCCGCGGTTCAACTGAAAGTAGAGTCCCTTTCCCGATTCCAGAGATCCTATGATTTGGGAAGAATCCACCGTTTCCCCTTCGGAAACGGAAACACTTTTTAAGTTTGCGTAGACGCTGGAATATCCGTTCTTGTGTTCTAATATTACAAATTTCTTATATCCATCCATTTCATCCACGACCAAAACTTTGCCGGGAGAAGCCGGTCTGACCTCGTTGTGTCTCGACGCTTTGAAAAGAACTCCTTTGTTTGGGGCAAAGCTGAGCTTGGTAAAAACGGATTGAACAGGAGGTTTGCTTTTCAGAGGGAAACGAAGAAATGGACGGGAAGAATCCGAAGATTCTTCCTTGAGAATCGGTCGGGCGGTTTTAGAGACGATCTTTTCGTTTTCTCGAGAAAAGGGTTTTCTGACTTTCAAGGATTCACCCGGAATCAAAGGGTCGCCGTTTTTCTTACCGTTCCATTCCATAATTTTATGATAATTTACGTTGAACTTTTTTCCCAAAGAATAATAAGTATCCCCTCTTTGGACGTTATAAACGGAAAGATTCTGTGATCCGGCGGGAAAGATCTGAAGAGAGACCGGAAAAAAAAGTAAGAGTAAGAATTTCCGAAAAACACGGTTCATTTCTTTGAGTATCGGCAAAACCGGGGAAGGAACTGCATTCAGGAATTGATCCGGAGATAAAAAAAAGGGAGCCCGAGAGCTCCCTTTTGAAGAAAGAATTTTTCGGAAAAAAATCAATCTTCGTCTTTTTGATGAACCTTGTATTTTTTCATCAACTCTTCCGCTACGTTTCTTGGAACCGGAGCGTATCTGGAGAATTCCATAGAGAATTCCGCCTTTCCTTGAGTTGAAGAACGTAATACGGTCGAATATCCGAACATATCCGCGAGAGGAACTTCCGCTTCCGTTTTACAGTAGCTGTCTTCTTCGGTTGTGTTCAGAATCATACCGCGTCTTTGATTCAAAGATCCGAGGATCGCACCTTGGAACTCGGAAGGACCGTCCACTTCCACTTTCATAATCGGTTCTAAAATCTGAGGATTCGCTTTGTTGAATCCTTGGCGGAACGCATAACGGCCCGCGATTTGGAACGCCATATCGGAAGAGTCCACATCATGGTAAGCACCGTCGTTAATCACACAACGAACTCCGATGATAGGGAATCCGATCATGGATCCGCGCTCTAAACAGCTCTTGAATCCTTTGTCTACGGACTGGATGTATTCTCTTGGGATCGAACCACCCACAACCTTGTTTACGAAATCGTAATTCAAGCTTTCTTCGAGAGGGATCGGTTCCATATAGCCGGCAACACGACCGAACTGACCTTGACCACCCGTTTGTTTTTTGTGGGTATAATCGAAGTCAGCTTTGGTAGTGATCGTTTCACGGTAAGCAACCTGAGGCGCGCCGGTAATCAATTCCACACCGTATTCGCGTTTCATACGCTCGATATAAACTTCGAGGTGAAGTTCTCCCATCCCTTTGATGATGGTTTGACCTGATTCCTGATCCACGTGGGTTTGGAACGTAGGGTCTTCCTTGGTAAAACGGTTTAACGCTTTTGCCAAGTTGGCGAGGTGTTTCGATTCCTTCGCTTCGATTGTAAGAGAAATCACGGGAGCGGCAACGAACATCGATTCCATGGAAACTTTGATTTTTCCGTCGGTGAAAGTATCCCCGGATGCACAATCGATACCGAAAAGAGCGATGATATCTCCCGCTTCCGCGTAATCGATATCTTCCATCTCATCGGAGTGCATACGACAGAGTCGGCCGATGTTATGCTTCTTGTTGCTCGACATATTGTAGATGGTCATACCTTTGGAAAGTTTTCCTTGGTAGACGCGCACGTAAGTGAGCTGACCATAACGTCCGTCTTCGAGTTTGAACGCGAGACAAACCAAAGGTTTCTCGAAATTGGATTCAAGAACGATCATTTCTTCGTTGTTTGCTTGATCCAGAGCCTTGTTCTTAACGTCCACAGGGCTTGCGAGATAATCCAAAACTCCATCCAGAAGTTTTTGAACTCCTTTGTTTTTGAAAGCAGAACCCATAAAAACAGGGGTAAGTTTGAGTTCGATGGTTCCGGTGCGAATCGCTCTTTTGATCATCTCTTCGGTTGGAGTTCCTTCGAGAAGAGCTTCGGTCAATTCGTCCGAGAACATAGAAGCGGCGTCCAAAAGTTCTTCGTGCTTCTTTTGAGCCAATTCTTTCAGATCATCCGGAATATCTTTTTCCTGAATGTCCATACCGTCTTTACCTTCAAAGTAGAAGGCTCTCATTTTTACGAGGTCTACAATTCCTTTGAGGTCATTTTCAAGACCGATTGGGATTTGAACGGGAACCGCGTTGTGTTTTAATTTTTCTTTGAGCTGATCGATTACGCGGAAAGGGTTGGCTCCGGTTCTGTCCAGCTTGTTGATAAAGGCAACACGAGGAACGTTGTAACGTCTCATCTGACGGTCTACGGTAATAGACTGAGACTGAACTCCGGCAACCCCGCAAAGAACGAGAATCGCAGAATCCAAAACTCGAAGAGAACGTTCCACTTCTACTGTGAAGTCAACGTGACCCGGGGTATCAATGATGTTGATCGTATGATCTTTCCATTGGCAATAGGTAGCCGCGGACTGAATGGTGATCCCTCTTTCTCTTTCGAGGTCCATACTGTCCATTTTCGCACCGACTCCATCCTTTCCACGAACTTCGTGAATGGCGTGAATCTTGTTTGTGTAGAACAAAATTCTTTCGGTTAGGGTCGTTTTTCCAGAGTCGATATGGGCAGAGATCCCAATGTTTCTGGTTTTAATGAGTTTTTCGCTCGGTTTGAATTCGGCTACAGCAGTGCTCATGGCCATCCTCTTATAAAAGATTGCAAATACATCCGGTGAAATCACCGGTGGGGAGCTTTGTTAAAAGTCCCTCAATTTACCAGATTCCAAAAAAGAGCGGATTTGTAAATCCAAATCATCGATTCAGATGCTTTGAAGACGTTTTTCATTTGCCGGGTAAGGATTTGGAAAAAATATGATCCTTTGCATCCCAGACGGGAATTTCAGCCTTTTCGAAATTGAGTTTGGTTTTTGGAAACGCAAGGGTTGAAAACTCGAAGTTGTCGGTTTTTTGATCGAAGCTTCCGGATTCTTACTTCATTTATTTGGAGAATCGGATCCGACTTCCGGCGGGAATAGGCTTTTATGCACCCACTGAAACTTTTTAAAAGAAATGTAAATCGAATCGCGAAAGCATTTCTTTTGTTATCGGTTGCTAGAACCCTTTGTCTCGGTTTTGCGATGGCGATTCTTGCGGGTTCATTCGGAATCTACGTAACCGAATCGGGTCGCCTCAGTTATACCAATTCTCTTTATCTCGCAACTTCTTCGATTTGTGTCACGGGACTTTCTCCCGTTCTTCTTTCCGAACTCCAAAGACCCACTCAGTTGATTATGATGTTCCTGATTCAGATCGGTGGATTGGGAATCATTACGTTTACGGTTTTGATCGGAGTGTTGGTCGTGCGAGGGCTTTCTCGAAGTACTCGCCTTGCGTCGTTTGTCTACGAAGCAACGGATGCTCACCTCGCTAAAAAAATGATGCGGAAAGATCAAGGACACGATCATTCCGGAATTGTCGCACCCGGAAAGAAGAAGTCCGAAGCGGAAGCTTCCTATGTAAGAAGAATGCTTCTTTCTCTTTTTAACATTTCTCTTTCGATCGAAGCGGTCGGAGCAATTCTTCTTTATTTTTATATGCCGGAAACGGATCGCCTTCCTGGAACTCCGAACCGATTGTTTTTGAGTTTATTCACTTCGGTCTCCGCGTTTAACAACGCGGGCTTTTCCGTCGTGGACGATTTGAGTTTTCTCGCAAAAGATCCGCTTTGTCTTTTGATCATTCAATTCTTAATCGTTATGGGTGGAATCGGATTTCCGGTGATTATCTTTATCGAAAAGTCGATCTTAGAAATTATCCAGAAGTTCATGAGTAAAATCGAAACCGTCACGGAAACGTTTATGATGCGTAGAACCATGCTTTTGGGAGAAGATCCTCCCGGCTGGTTTATCTTTGTGATCGCGACCTCTGTACGTTTGGAAGAACGATTAGAAGTTTATCGAAAAGAATTGTTCGGAGACGCGAATCGTTTGCAGATGAGCATCATCGTTCTTGGATCTTTGATTCTCATTCATATCGGAGGAATTTCGATTCTTCTCATAGAATACAATAATCTCGAAACGATCGGGAAGATGGGTTTTACGGAGAAGTTGTTTAATTCTTTTTTTCTTTCCGTTTCCTCGAGGACGGCGGGCTTTAATACCTTTGACATCACTGAAATCAGGAGCGCGACCTATGTTATTCTTTGTTCTTTGATGTTTATCGGAGGCGGTCCTCAGGGAGCGGCCGGCGGTATCAAGATCACCACCTTCTTTATATTAATCTTATATTTGAAAAACGTAATCAGTCCTCAAGCTCGAGTTCAGGCTTGGGGAGAAGACGTCTCTAAAAATTCGGTCGCGATTTCGACTCGAATTTACTTTCTCGCCACGATATCTCTCGTCATCTTTATGTTTCTCATTACTCTCGCGAATGGAAACAAACACGGAATCGAAACCATCTTTTTCGAAGTCATGTCCGCTTTTGGAACCGTGGGTTTGAGCTTGGGAATGACTCCTTATACGAACGATATCGAAAAATATCTCTACATCGCTCTGATGTTTATGGGCCGCGTAGGAACCTTTACTCTTCTGATCGCTTTTACCGGTCACTCCGGACTCGGAGATCTGGGAAGCAAAGACGACGGCCTGAAAATTCAGGTCGGTTGAGAATTCTTAACTTTCCCTTTTCTAAAGTTTAAACTTCGCAATCGACTTCGGTTTTCTCCGGAGCGATTCTTCTTTTGATCCAAGTTTGGAAAGATCACGTACGCTTTTGGAAACCTTGTCTTTCCTGGATCTAAAAAAGAGAACCGACGGCGTTTTCGTTCTATGATTTTGTGAAAATTCTAAAAAGGGCTGAAAAAAGGGGAAAAAAAGTTGACGAAGAATTTAGGCGGTATATAAATATATACGAAGTTGGAATCTATATATATGGCGCTTAGTATCAAAGACCCCGAAACCGATTTATTGGCTAGAAAATTGGCGGCCCTTACCGGGGAAACACTAACAGAAGCGATTACAAATTCACTTCGGGAAAGGTTAGATCGAATGGAACACAATCTCAATGTTCATTTTTCTCTGGATGAGATATACGATATCTCTCGTCGTTTTCGGGAACGGATTCAACAGCCGATTTCTTCCTTGGATCATGGGGACGAACTCTACAACCAAGAAGGATTGCCGGATTGATCGTCGATACTTCTGCCTTGCTCGCGATTCTTCTGCAAGAGGAAGAACAGGAGAAGTTCGTTCTTGCGATCGTTTCGAATCCGAATTCTCGAATGTCCGTCGCGAATTATTTGGAAGCGGCGGTTAGAACGGATCGTCTCAAGGATCCAGTGCTTTCTCGTTTGTTGGACGAAGCCATTGCCAAAATGAAGATCCATTTGGAACCGGTAACCGTAGAACAGATTCAATTGGCCCGGGAGGCCTACAAAGATTTTGGAAAAGGAAGCGGACATCCCGCGGGGTTGAACTTCGGAGATTGTTTTGCTTATGCACTTGCGAAGAATCAAAGAGTTCCGCTTTTGTTCAAGGGAGAGGATTTTCTCCATACCGATGTGGAACGAGCGAAGACCTATTGAAATTCTGGTTGCAAGTTCGGTAAAAAAATAAGAACCTCTGGCCGTGGAATATAGAATTCGAATTCAAAACCGCCACTATCAGTTCGCAGATCTGAAAAGCCTCTTGGCGAAGGCAAGTCCTCTTCGTTCCGGAGATATTTTAGCGGGAATCGCCGCGGCGAGTTATGAAGAACGAGTCGCTGCTCAGATGATTCTTTCCGATCTTCCTTTGACCTTATTCTTACAAGAACTTTTGATTCCTTATGAGGAAGACGAGGTTACTCGATTGATCGTGGACAGCCATGATCTCGTAGCCTTTTCTCCGATTTCATCTCTCAGCGTTGGAGAATTTAGAGAATTCTTACTGAATGAGAAAACCGATTCCGAAGTTCTTCGTAAACTGGCATTCGGGATTACTCCGGAAATGGCTGCGGCTGTTTCGAAAATTTGTTCCATTCAAGATTTGATTAGCATCGCCAAAAAGTGTAGGGTTGTTACAAAATTTAGAAATACGATCGGTCTTCCCGGAAGACTTTCCGTTCGACTACAACCCAATCATCCGACCGACGATTTGAAAGGAATTTCTGCGGGGATTTTGGATGGTCTTCTTTTGGGAAGCGGGGACGCGGTGATCGGAATCAATCCTGCGACGGATAATCTTCCTTCAGTTCATTCTCTCTTAAATCTTTTGGACGCTCTGATTCAGAAGTATGAGATTCCCACGCAGAGTTGTGTGCTCAGTCATATCACGACAACTCTGGAATTGATTCGACGCGGGGCTCCGGTGGATCTTGTGTTTCAATCGATCGGCGGAAGTCAGAAACTCAACGAAAGTTTTGGAATCGATTTGAAACTGATCGAAGAAGCGCGAGACGCGGCTCTTTCCCTAAAACGTGGAACCGTTGGAGAGAACGTTATGTATTTTGAAACCGGTCAAGGAGCCGGACTTTCCGCGGACGCACACTACGACGTGGATCAACAAACTTTAGAAGCGAGGGCCTACGCAGTCGCCAGAAAGTTTTCACCCTTTCTTGTAAATACGGTCGTAGGTTTTATCGGACCGGAATATCTCTACAACGGAAAACAAATTCTCAGGGCGGGAATGGAAGATCATTTTTGCGGTAAACTTCTCGGCCTTCCTATGGGAGTGGACGTTTGTTATACAAATCACGCGGAGGCTGATGGAGACGATATGGACACGTTACTCACGCTTCTCGGAGTTGCGGGTTGCAATTATATCATGGGTGTTCCGGGTGCAGACGATGTTATGCTTTCTTATCAGAGCACTTCTTTTCACGATGCGTTGTATCTTCGACAAGTTCTCGGTTTGAAACCCGCGCCGGAGTTTGAGGAATGGCTTCTGCAAAAAGGAATCCTCGATTCGAATTTGATTCCTCTTGATCAAAAATTACAAACCGGACTTCTCTCCGATTTGGAAACCTTGGTCGGCTGAATATGGATTGGCAAGACTGGAAACAATGGACGACTGCGAGAATCGGTTTAGGACGCTCCGGAGTCGCACTTCCTACAAAGGAAATCTTACAATTCCGTCTCGATCACGCCAAGGCGAGAGACGCCGTTTGGGCCGAGGTTGATTTCACCGCGCTTTCCGAATTTTTTTCCGAAAGAGAAATTCCCTCCGTCATGATCAAATCGAAAGCGACTTCAAGAGAAGAATATCTAGCGAGACCCGATTTGGGAAAAAAGATATCCTCTCAAAGTTTGCAGATCTTGGAGAATCTTAGTGAGTCCGATCCGAAACTTTCAGAGGACTTCGATCTCAGTCTTGTGATCTCGGACGGGCTTTCTGCGAGTGCGATCCGAGATTCTCTTCTTCCTTTTTTGGAAAGTTTTTTACCTTCTCTGGAACATTCTAAAATCAAAATGAGCCCGGTGACCATCGTCAAAAACGGAAGAGTCGCGATCGGAGACGAGATCGGCGCATTTTGGAAATCAAAGACGGTGATCATTTTGATCGGTGAACGACCGGGTTTATCTACGGAGAATAGTTTAGGTCTTTATCTTACCTATCATCCTTCCAGCGGGCTTACCGATGAAAAGAGGAACTGCATTTCCAATATCCGTTTGGGGGGAATGTCGTTTTCGGACGCATCAAGAAAGGCATTGTATCTTCTCACTCTTTCGCTTCAAAAACAACTCTCAGGAGTTTATCTCAAAGACGAGGAAAGTCCTTCCCTTTCCGAAAACCGTAAAATCGAATAGAAATCTGAAAATTACGATTGATATGTTTCCGTGTCATTCCTGGATTTTCCTTGATGAATTGAGGGATTCTAAGGAATGTAACCGAGTATGCTCTTACAGTATTTGAAATTGCTCCGGATCCATCAGTGGATCAAAAACGTAATCATTTTTGCTGGCATCATATTTGCAAAAAAATTAACCGATCCGGAATCTCTTCAGCGCGTCATCTCCGCATTCTTTTTGTTTTCGCTCGTTGCAAGTTGTCAATATGTGATTAACGATTATCTAGATCGTAAAGAAGACGCGCTTCATCCCGAAAAAAAACACAGACCTCTTGCTTCCGGAAAGTTGGATCCGTCGTTCGCTTTATTTATCACCGCGATCATTCTTCCCTTATCTTTGATTCTTGCTTATCTTTTGCATCCTTTCTTTTTCGGTTTGGTTGCGTTTTATCTGATCTTTAACGTTTTATACAGCAAGTTTCTGAAACACATGGTGATTTTGGATGTGATGAGCATCAGTATCGGATTTGTGATTCGTGCGATTGCAGGTTCGGTGATCATTCACGTTACCTTTTCTTCTTGGTTGCTTCTCTGTACTTTTATGTTGGCTCTTTTCTGGGGGTTTTCCAAACGAAGGGGAGAACTTATCATTTTGGAAGGCAACGCCAAAGGTCACAGAAAAATTTTGGACGAATATTCCACGAGTTTTCTGGACATGATGCTGGGAATCGTCGCGACGATGACTCTGATGAGTTATGTTCTTTACGTAACGAGTCCGACTACGATTGCGAATCTTGGAACGGATCAGATGATCTATACGATTCCTATCGTAGTGTATGCAATCTTTCGATCTCTTTATATCATCTATATTAAGAATATGGGGCACAACCCTACGAAAGCGATTCTTTCCGATTGGGGAGTTTTGGTCGCCGGTTTGATTTGGGTCGCGTTGGTGATTACGATCATGTATTCCGGTTTTGGAAAGGGTATTCGCTTCGATCTTTAATTTTTTCTAAAATTCTTTTTTCCGACCAAGTCAAAGATGTATAGAAGTTGCCAGATTTTACTTTGGATAGGACTTCAAGTCCGGTTCAAGAAAAAAATACCGTAAAATCCGTTGTCGTAATTACGACGCGGAAGACCGATGAGAATTTCATTTTCAAAAATCGACGATCACAACTTGTAACGATTCCTAACGTAAATCGAATTCAAAAGTATGAAAGAAATTCTTAAAAAAACGGCGAACATCGCTCTTTGGGTGGTTCTTTTTCTTGCGATCACGATTGGGATTTCGATCTTTAAAGCCTCCGATTTAAAACCTTCTGTTTCGTTAAACGGATCGACTCAAACAAACGGAGTAAAATTCGATTCTCAAGGCCGGGTTTCGATCGTTTATTTTTGGGCGACTTGGTGCGGAGTCTGTTCCACAAATCTTCCTTTAGTTCGATGGTATTCCGATCGTCTGGAAAACAGCGATCGATTCTCCTTTGTTTCCGTAGAAGAAGGGGACAACGCTGAGAAACTTTCCAACTACATCCGGGAACGAGACGTAAAATTCAACGTTATCTCCGGAAATTCAAAACTCTTAAACGAATGGAAAGTAAATGCGTTTCCGGCGTTTTTTATTTTAGATCGTAACGGTGTGATTCGATTTGCGGATTCAGGTATGATGAATCCCCTCAGCTTATTTTTAAGAATCTGGATTTCGTATTTTTTCTTTTGATTCTTTTCTCCGATTTACTGTTTCATATTCTATTTTCTGAATGTAATTCTTAAAAAATCTCAAGAATCGGGAAAAAACGTTTTCCCTGACATAACAACGGAAAGAAAAAGAACGTGCGATTTGGAAATATTTTTCTAAAAATGATTCTATAATTCCGGATATTGATTGTAAAAAGAGTCTTTTTTTCATCCATTTCTATAGAGAACTATTTTGTCTTAGGAATACTACTTTCGATGCGAAGCGATCATTCTTTCCGATTCCCCATTCTTTTTATCCTTTCTGTTTTTATTCTGATTCCAGGATGTAAGGAAAAATCTCCGGAAAATGCATGTGATCCTTCTTCCGAGGCTTATTTGGAGGCCGCGATTCTCAGTTCGGCTTCCGGAAATTTATTTCCAGTATGTTCTCCCGCTCCTCAGTCCCTGAGTTATCCGCGGGCCGTTTTTGCGAACGGAAGCCCGATCAGTTTGGTTCCAAATGTTGCCGGAAACGGATTGAGCTTTTCGATCACTCCTCTGCTCCCGAGCGGTGTCGTTCTGGATTCGTTCAATGGATTGATATCGGGCTCTTATATCGGCTATTCCGGGGTCGATACGATCTATCAGGTTAAGGCTTCCAATTCTTCAGGAAGCGTAAGCTATTCTTTAGAATTGATTCTTTATGGAACCGCACCTTTGAAAACAGGACAAACCGTCTGTTCGGATTCCGGAGGTACGACCATATCCTGCGCGGGAACCAAACAAGATGGAGAATCTCAGAATGGAAATAATTCTAATTTTTCGGGACCGAATCTGATCACGGGAACCGATTACACGACGACCGATAATTTTTCCGGTTTGATCTGGAAGAGTTGTAGTGAGGGAGTATCGGGTCCGACTTGCGGAACCGGAGCTTTTAGTTCTTTGACTTGGATTGCAAGTGGAACCGCATGTTCAAATCTCAATGCCGGGGTCGGCTATGCAAATCGCACCGACTGGAGACTTGCCTCCGCGAAAGAGTTGTCCACCACTTTAAACTATAGCGGAACCAATCCAGCGACATACTCCGCATCTTTTCCAGGGACGAGCGGTTCCGGATATTGGAGTTCCACTTCTTACGTTCCTTTGATCACAACGGATAACTGGTATGTTTCTTTTACGGATGGAACGATTGGGGAAACCATCAAGGGAAACACGAATAACGTGCGTTGTGTTTCCGGGCCTTCGCTTCCAACACCGCTCTTCAAAGACAACGGAGATTCCACGGTGACGGACGTAAATACCGGATTGATTTGGGCTCAGTGTAGCGCCGGTTTATCCGGGACGGGATGTGCTTCGGGCGCCGTTTCTTTTCCGAATTGGACGACGGCGCTTCTTACCTGTAATTCTTTGAGTTTGGCCGGTAAGGTTTGGCGTTTACCTTCCATAAATGAATTGAGCAGTTTGACGGATTTGCGCGTGGCCAATCCCGCAATCTCATCCGCCTATTTTCCTGGAACCTTTAGCGGAAACTATTGGACCTCGACTACATACACAAATGCGACCGATGCTTGGATTGTTCAGTTTGGAGCCGGCAATATAGTTACTAATTTAACAAAAGGCGCGACCGCGGGTGTTCGTTGTGTGGCGACCGGACCTTGAGTTTTATCGAATGAGCTCGTTCAGATTCGAATCTCCTCCAACCGATATGTAATGTATGGAGCCTTTTAAACCAAAACCTCTTCTGAATAAGTCGGAACTCCGGCAGATTAAAAAATCCAGAACGAGAGTAGAAGGGAAAAAGGTAATCACCGACGACGTAAAGAAGCTCAAATCGTTGAGCGTAACACCCGACCTTCCCAAAAAAGAACTCATTCAATATTACAAGGAACCGATCTGGATCGAATACTACATTCCTCGAGAATCGAGATTCGCTTATGAAGTTAAATATCTTTTTGTAAAGTTAATCGATCCCGTTCCAAGACCGGAACCCGAAGATAGAATTTTGAGAGAAGCCATTGTAAATGGAGAATTTATCGATATCATCGAAGTTCTTTTTCAACATCCGGAAAAGGAAGATTTGTTGCGTAATAGTTATTTAAACACGTTTCCATTTTTAGAATCCATCTCTGCGAATTATAAACAATATTTAAAAAGCCAAGACGCTTATGATCTGAGAATTCCTCTCTTTCATACGGAAGCTTTGATGAAACGAGAACCGACCGTTGCGACCTTGGAATTTTTAGGTCCGTTTACGATCTTCAATCTCAACTGGCTGATCCGAAAGTTAAACGAGGGAGGAGAAGAATTCTCACTCGAAGACGAAACCATTTCCGTCTTGATCAAAAGAAGAAACGAATACTGGGAACAAAATTCTCTCCCAGTCGACGAGGATTTCGAACTCTTCGCGGCCCTTTTTTACGAACAAGCATTTCCACACAGAGGCTCGGAATATGATGACGCCTTACTTCTCAGAGAAACGGGCGATCCGAACGTCTAAAAAGTTTTTCCTTCTTTCTGCAAAAACATTCCTGCAAACAAAAGAAATTTCGTCTAACTTAACTTCTTTTGTTTTCCCGTAAGTTTATCTTTGAGCATCAGAAACGGTTCTTCGATTAATAAAAAGAAGAACCAAGAGATTAGAAACGTAATCAGAACCAGATAAACACTCGTAAGCAAAAACATTCCCACCGTCGGAGTCGCTTGCAACAGAGGAAGAATTTTTTTTGCCGCCAATGGAATCGCGAATATATGCCAAAGATACGCGGTATAACCGAGACGCGCGAAAGGTCGGAAGACCGAAAGGCTGAAAAAACGTTTTAAGAATCCCGGATAAAAAGAAAAATACATTAGAATTCCGAATCCGAGTGAAAGCAGAACGGGCCGCAAAACAAGAGCCCAAGAAGTCCCCGGATCGATCTGGTGCGCGTAAATCACGATTGCGAATCCAAGAGTGAGAATGGAAATAATTCCTACCTTGTATTTTTTTGCCCTTTCTGCAGTGAGTGGAAAGTGATGAAACACTTCGTACACGATCATACCTGCCAGAATCGAATCGAATCTCGCATGAAAATTGTAAGCGGCGTTCATATTCGTATCCGGAGAAAATGCGATATTCATTCTCACAAGAAACGCGGTTAGAAATCCTAAAAAGTAAAAAAGAAATCGAACTTGGATGTTCACTCGAAAGAGAAATACCGCGCATAAAAAAGGAAGAATGAGATAGAAATGTTCTTCGATGGAAAGCGACCAACCTCCGTTGTAAAGTCCATAGGGAAGAATATCAGAAAGATAGAATATATCCACCCAGATGTACTCCATTCTCGTCTTTGTGTCGGCGATCAAAGAAAGAATTTGGGCGTTGTCGATTTGTATGGATTCTAATTTTGCCAATTGCTGGGATTTGCTATAATAGAGTATCGCAAGGGCGAAATAAAACGCCGGAAAGATCCGCAGAGATCTTTTAATAAAAAACTGTTTGATTTCAAGTTTTCCGTTTCTTTCGTGCTCTCGAAACAAACCGCCGTAGATTAAAAACCCGCTGAGCAAAAAGAAAAAGTCCACTCCGGAAGAAAGGGAACCGAGAAAAAGACGCAACGGATCCGAGTCTCCTGGAAGGATCGTTTTTGCAGTGACCCAAGCGTGAAAAACGACTACAAAAAGAATCGATATGGCGCGGATTCCGTTTAAGTTTTCGTATTCGTTTTCTTTCTTATGAAAAATAGAAAAACAATATTCTTTTATATTCATTTTATTTAAAATACTCATATAGTTTATTTAGTGGCGTATGTTTGTTTAGGAAGCAGGGTAGTTTATAAAAAGAACCAGACCTTCCCTCTCAGTTTTTGAAACGGAACCAAACCATAGTTTCTGGAGTCTGTCGAATTTTCTCGGTTGTCACCGAGAACTAAAAAGTAACCGGGTGGAATTCTTCCTGCATCTCCTATCGGAACATTTCCTTTTACGGCGGTCATCGGAATCATAGAAAGGGAAGGCGCAATGGTTTTGAATCCCGGTTTTAAGAATGTTTCCTGAAGAGGGCCGTCGTTGATGAGAACCCGGTCGTTTTCAAAACGGAAATAATCTCCGGGCAAACCTACGACTCTTTTTAAACTCAGTTCTTCTTCGAGACCGTCCAAAACCAAAACGTCGAATCTGCTTACTTGGCCTTCTAAGAAAGAAAATTCCCATCTTCCGATCCGAGCGGGGAAACCCCATTTTGTAACTAAGATCAGATCTCCTTCCTTATAAGAAGGGGCCATTGAATAACCGGAAATAAAATAGATTTGAAACAGAAAGAGCCGCATCAAAAGGATCGTAAAAAGAGAAAGAAAGATGGGAGAAATCTGCCAGAGAATTTTTGAAACCTTTCCTTCGTGTTCGGAGCTTTTCATACGAGACTGGAACAGAATCCGTTGAAAGAGCCAGAAGGAAAAGTCAAAAATGCGAAGTAGCTTCCGAATCTAAAAGAATTGTGAAATCGAAAATTTTTTATTTTAAATTTCCGATCCAGATTTCATATCCGGCCGTCTTGGAAACATGGAAGTCGGAAAGACTTTCTTTTAATTTCGGTATAAGAATTTTTGAATCCCATTGAATCGGTTGAACGATTTCCATTCCCATCGAATTCTTCTCCATCTTCTCCTTGGTTTTAGAATCTACAATTCCAAGATCATATTGTACGAATGCGATCTTAGAATTAGGCCAAACCTTAGAGGAACGATTTACGATTTCAAGAATCTGATCGGAACTTTCCGCCTTGAACACGACCTTATCCAAATAACGGGTTCCGATCGTATAAAAAGATAAGTAATCGGTATAAACCCAAATGTCGGCATCCATCGAAGAAATGATGGATGAGAATTTCTTAACATGAATACTTCTACCTCTTTGGATTCCCAAGCCGACGAGTCCCAAAAGAAAAGAATATATAAAACAAACGATAAAAACTTTTTTTAGATTCTTCTTACCTTTGCGAATCATATAAAACCAATATTTGCGAACGAGGATCGAGTATGGAAGAATGATCGAAGCAAAAAATCTAGGTCCCCAGTTGTTGAATCCGTCGTTCGGAGTGGTTAAAAGAACTAAGACCAAGAATAACAAAGAGGATCCGAGTAACGTGCGATTCGTGCGGGAAAGTTTCCGAAATCGAAACGCTAAAATCGAAAAGAGAATCAATGCCGACGGAAGATAACCGAAATAGCCGACTTTTAGAGGACCAAAAAGAAGGAGGTTGATAATCCAGTCAGTTCTCTGCGACCAAGATACGGAAAAGCCGTGAAGGTTTGCTAAATACCGAGTTCCAAAAATATGTCCGTAGTCGATCCAATTCCAAATAAAAAAGATCGAAACGGTCAAAAATAAACCAAAAAGAATATTCAAAAAATTAAATATAATCTTGGAATTTTTTTTCTGAAAATAGATCGGAACTAAACCTACTGCATGGAATAGTAAAAGAGATCCCGCGTAAATGAGTCCTTCCAGTCGAAACCAAATATAAAAACCTAAAAACGCGCCGGCCAGGAAGTGTTTTCTCAGATTCGGCTGACCCTTAAAAATAAGAATTAAGGGAATTAAGGAAAGAAGAATGATCAGTGTATTTTCGGAAAAGTCGAGAGAAAGAGACCAGGCGAACGTGCAGAAGAACGAAAGGAACAAAAATAAAAAATCAAACTTCCAATATCTTTTCAGCAGAATCAAAGTGAAAAACGAAAGTATCACCGAGAAATATGGAAGATTCTTAATTCCGACCAACCAATAAAAGGGACTTACGATCGCCGCAAACGAAAGTGGGAAGGCACTGATCAATCGATCCTTATTTAGCAGATGAAGATTTTTCGGAAGATAATAAAATTCTAAATTAGAATCGATCGTCCTTCCGGGATAAAACAATTCTTCGGATTGAAATTCGTTCCGGATTAAGGAATCGATCTGAATCGCTTTGTCATGGCTGTCTTGAAAGAGAGAATATTCAGGTATTGTAAATCGTAAAGATCCAAACATACCGATAAATAATAAAGACCAGAATAAAAACTTTTTGGAACCGAGATAAGAAAGGATCGATTTCATAGAATTCTTTATATTTCACCCAACAGCAGATTGTGATTGCAAGCGACTCGAGAAAGTCGACAGAGTCGAACTGAAATTTCCGAAAGCTTCCCGCTAAATTGATCGTATGTACGGAGCGAGCAACTATAAAATCTTGAGTAGAATCAAAAGTTAAGGACCTCAAAATTTTCGATAAATTCTTTTCTATTAACGATCGATCCGATTCGTCGGGTTTTGACCTCAGCAAATTGATTTACAGACACATGGTTTTTTTTTTCCATGAAATATCTCATAAAACAGGGATCTCAACGTTATGAAAGCGGCCTTCTTATCTCTTTTTGAAAAGCGAATCTGGGAAAAGGACTCATTGAATGGTCTTCGTGCCATTTCTATGATGGCCATTTTTATCTTCCACTTATCCGATCCGATTCGTCATCATCTTCCGCAAGATACGATAGTTCTCAATACGTTTATCAGCAATTTAACTTCCTCAGTAGATTTATTTTTTATTCTGAGCGGTTTTTTGATTTACGGAGTTCTCTATCGAACCTGGGAAAAAACGGGAACCTTGAGTTTTAAGGATTTTTATATCAATCGAAGTTTAAGGATTTTTCCGGCGTATTATTTCTTCGTTTTTATAGCGCTCTTTGTCAATAAATTGCAAGTGAAGATGATGATTGCATCTACGGATCCGAAAATCCAAGCGCTTCTACCTTCTTATTCCGCTTCCGTAGATCGATGGATTTACGACGCGCTTTACGTTTCTAACTACGTAACGTCGTCGCATTTTCACACTTGGTCTCTTTCTTTGGAAGAGCAGTTCTATTTAATCTTTCCTTTGATTTGTTATTTTATACTTTTTAAATTAACAACGAAGTCTCGAATTCTCTTTCTCGTTCTATTGTATAGTTCCGCTGCTCTCATTCGTTACTTCGTTTATCAAGCGAATGTTGGAGATCAACCTTATAAAGTCTTCGATCTCTTATTTCATCGTCCGGCTCATACTCGATTCGATTCCATCGTTGCAGGGATTCTTACCTTCGAGCTTTATAAGAATTGGAACTTGGTTCCAAAAGAACACAATCGAATCCGAGAATGGTATTTTCTAATTCCGGGGCTTTCGTTTTTGGCGATTGCGAGTTTTATTCCTTATCAATTTTCAGTTTATTATACGGTATTTCGATTTAACTTTTCGAATTTGGGATACGCGCTGGTAATGATTGCAAGTATTCACAATCTATCCTATATCGGAAAGTTTTTGAGTTTGAGAATTTTCGCTCCGCTTGCGAGAATGAGTTACGGGACCTATCTTTGGCACATAGTGGCGATCTTTATCGCGAGCACTCAACTCAAGGTTAATGTCGACAGCATTTCTTGGTTTCAGTTTTGCAAAGCCCTTGGAATTGGTTTTTCTTACGCGCTTCTCTTTGCATTTATATCTTATATGTTGATAGAATATCCGTTCCTAAGTTTGAAAAATCGACTGAAGAAGGATTAAGATTTGCGACCGTAGAAACTCCGGTTTTTTACAAACGAACCTTGGTTTCAAATCTTCAAATCGATTTATTTTTTTTCTCTCGTAAATTGAGTCGCGAGAACTCCTTTGTATGAGGCGGCTTCTCTCATCGTCTGAAAATTTTCGCGCAATCGTTCTTTGAGGTTTAATTTTTCCGAAGGAAAAAACTCAGAAGAACTTTTTCCAAAACTCTTCGCTTCTTTTGCATTCATCTCGAAAAGAACCAAAGAAGTAATCGAACTTTCCTTTTTGATATTCTCAAGAATGGGATCAAAATTTGTCTTGGAATTTAAGCAGAGAATTTTTCTGGAAAGATGTTCCAACCCCGCCTGTCCGCAGAGGATCGGGTCCGTAAAAAGCCAGAGTGGCGCGTCGTTCCGCGCGTAGAATTGGCGAAAACTCCGTTCCTGTTTGGCCGCGTGATGGAAAATTTTCAAAGTTACGGCCGAGATCAAAAACGAAAAGACAATCAAAACTACGGAAAGAATCTTCCAAACCTTAGAATGCGAAGGATTCCAGCCGTCCCAGAGGACAAGAAGCGGAAGGAAGCTTAGCATTAGATATCTTCCCGTAATCGTAATTCCGTCGTTAGGCGCCGATGCTCCGATCAGAATGATATAAGAAAGACTGAGAAGAATGAGAAAGTTTTCTTTATCAGTTCGTTCCTTTTTAAAAACGAGATAATAAAGAATGGGTAATAATAAAAAGGAAGAACAGAAAAATAAACCGAACTTGGGGATTCCATCCACGTAATTTACAAACGTCATCGAAAAAAATCTTTGGATACGATCGATGGTTGTGCTTCCATTGTTTCCAAAATTGAATAAAAACCGCGCTCCGAAAACGTGTCCATAATCGAAATAATTCCATAGAAGAAAGAGAATTGCAGGGGAAAGGCTTAATAATATTATAAAAAAATTATATTCTTTCCAGATGTCTTGGAACTTGAATTTTGAGGTTAGAACTTCAGCAATCAACAAGCTGAGTAGAAATGGAGAAGATTCCAATCGAAACCAAATTGAAAGTGAAATTGTTATCAAAGATAAATAAATCAATTTCACTTTTCCGGTTTCTCTGTATTCCATCCACCAAACAAAACCGAGCGTATTGAGCATGAAATAAATAGAATATTCGTTAAAATCAAGACTGAGCGCAAAGAGGATTGTGGCTCCGTAACCGAGGATTGCGGTCTTTTGATTTATAACTTTTTTACTCGTGAGAAAATAAAAAGAAAAAACCATAGAAAGAGAAAAAAGAAAAGGAAGAAGATTCCAGTCGAGACCTGCTTTTTTGATAAGCGAAGTGAAGACGGAAAAGGCGACAGGAAAGGCTCCGATAAATTTTCCTTGAATCGTATTTACAAAAGCTTGAGAAAGAAAAAAGTTCTCGTGTTGAGGATCTAAGCTCTGAGCGGGGTATTGTAATTCCTCTGATTTAAAATCGTTTTGAATCAGAGATTCGGTTTGCATCGCTTTGAGAAGTGAGTCCGCGATATAAAAATCGCCGGTCCCAATCCAAACGTGAAGAAATGGAACAAGTATTAAAAGAATACAAATCGCCCATTGGTCTTTAAATTTTTGCAATAGTTTTTTCAATTGAAACCTATCTCAGCTTCATTCGAGAGATTGAATCTCAAGAATGTAAATTGAAGATTTTCCATATCATAATATGATTGCCAAGCGGATTTTTTAATTTTGGAATCTTGACTTCGAAATTGGAAACATTCAATTGGAAAAAAGTTTCCAAAGAAGCGATTCTTTTTGAATTGGAATGGATGGGAGATTGTTGCTTGAGAGGAGGTTTGTAGCCGATGGACTTCTACAATTTTGGTCTCGCTTGGCTTTTGTAATAAAAAGAAAGATTGGTTACATCATTTTACTTCGCTTTTGTAAATCCCGTAAATAATTTCTATACTCCCTAGGCTTTGTCTTTTTGAGATTCGAATCGATTGAATCTTGGAAATCGCTTCCGGATCGAACTGATTGAGAAAAACGAGCATCCCATTCTTCGTATCCTTATCGTATTCTAGGTTTTTCATCCCTTCTGTATATTCTTTCGCATAAGCAAAGTATTCGAAGGAAACCGAAGTCTGATTGTGAGAGGATGAATATTTTTTCAGCAATTCGATTAACTCTTCCGCGTTGATTGCCTCGTAAACTCTACCTTGAAAGTAAAGTCCTTCGCTCGCCATTCCTCCAATCAAACCGTTCTGAAAGATCAAAAGATTCTCCTTTGGTTCTTTCAGGATAAATTCTTGAACACCTTTTGTGTTCTTTGCAAAACCCTTCGTAGTTTTGTAATAGATCCAAGTCGGTAAAATAGAAATTCCAAGAATCGCGTAGAGTGGAATTCTCCAGAGATAATTTTTATTCTTTAAAAACTGAAATGCTTTCGATGCGAGTAGAAAAAGTCCCGGCAAACCGGGAGTCAGATAACGAGAACCGAATTCCGCCCCCCCGTCGTTCGGCGCCGTGCTCGCGGAGACGAGGATCCCAAGGATCGAAGAGACGATTAGACTCTTCTCTTTGTTTTCCAATTCTTTCCAGTTTTTAAAAAAGGAGAATACAAAGATTCCGACCCCGAAAAGTAGAAACGGGGAATATCCAAAAAGTCCTAACTTTAGGTTTCCGTAAAATAAGAGATTTATAAAATTCTTAAATAGATTGGTTCCATCTGCGGAATCATAGTTTGCGTTGAATCTTGGTCCGAGGATGGAATGAAAGAACGAAAAGTTGAATCCGCAGTAACCAAGAAAAAACAAGAAAAGAAGAATGGAGGAGACTACAAAACCGGTTCTGTTTTCGTTTTTTTGGGAAAGCGGGAATTGATAGAAGGTTTCAGAAATCCAATAGATTCCCAAAAAGATAAGATATTCTAAACGAAACCAATAACAGAGAGAAAGAAGGAGGGTGCTCGCGATTGTCAGGGCCGGTGAAAAATTCTTCTTTGATTTTTGATAGAGAATAATGCCGGTAACGAATAAAAAGAGTCCGACTCCGACATCCATAAAAAGATAACCGTTCATAACGACCGGAGTCAGGATTGAAAAAAGAAAAATCTGCCAGGAAGGAATTTTGTATTCTCGACCGAGGAGATACAAAGAAGATCCGATCAACAGCGCGGATAAAAAATAAATTCCGTAAGCGCCTCCGAATGGAAGCGCAATCGCATAAAGAATTCCTAAAGAGATAGGGAACGCGATGATCTTGTGACCGTTTGCGATCGACATTTTCAACAGGCTAAACTTGAGTTCCGGATCAAAGTCAAAGCCCGGATAAAAAACGTCTAAGGATTGAAAGCCGCTGAGAAAAATCGATTTTCCAAGAATGAATTTTTCGTAGTGATCCGCAGAAAGAAGATATTTCGGGGGAATGCTTAAGTAAAGAAAAAACGAAAAAATAAACGCGGCTAATATCGCGCCGTATTTATTTTGAAAGAATCGAGCGAGAAAGTCTTTGAGTTTTGGGATCATTGAGTTATAAAAAATTCAAAAATAGAAAAACTAATTTTAATACATTCGACATAAAGGGAAAGGATTCGAAAAAAGTTCCCTTCATTTCGAAGTCAGCGTATCGAAATCGGTTTCGAGGTCAATCTGCTTTCCTTTTGTAAAAATCTTCCCTTTTGGCTTTGGTTCAAGATCGATTCCACGTTTTCGGAAATTAATTTTTAAAGAATGAGGAATTGTAAAACGAAGTATTTTTTCATTGATCCATTCTTGGAATCGTGCAAAACTTGAAGTTATGCAACAGGAAACTCCCTCCGATCCCAATCTACTTGGTCAATTTCTTTCCCAGTCTCCGGTAAAGGCTCTGATCGATCGTTACAAATCAGAAAAGGGGAAAGTTCGGAGCTTTATGGAAAAGCTTCCTCTCTATGCGAGCGGTTTGAAGGGAACCGAATTTCAAAACGCGGATTCTCTTTTGAGAAAGGAATTGGCTTCTAAAATTTCTCATCTGAAAGAACCGATGCGAAGATTGGAAGAGGCTTTTGTATCGACCAAAAAAATGGATCTGATCGGAAGCAGCGAAATCGCGGTCGTTCTGATCGATAAACTTACGAACGCAATTCAATCCGCAGGATACGGACTTACCGGTCTCGGTTCCGGACTCAAGGCCACGCAAGAAGAATTGGAAAAGCTCGCTGAGTTTGATTTTTCTCTTTTTAAAGAAGTGGAAGGGATCGAATCCAAGGTCCAGGCTTTGAAAGTGACAGCGGAATCTTCGGTGGAAGAAGTTCGCAATTTGGTAAGCGACATCCGAGTAGCTCTGGATGGATTGGAGAATGCGTTTCGATCTCGTAAGGATCTCTTTACGAAACTCTAAACGATATTCAGAGGTCTTATTGGATGGTAAGAATCCGAAAAAATTGTGTTTCGAAACACAAATAGAAATCTTAAATAATTAAAAGGAATGAATCATGGCATTGATTGATGTAATCAAATACGAAGGACAACCCGGAGAGATCGTTTGGAAGTTTCCGAGAAACGATATCAGTCATTTCGGTCAACTCGTTGTAAACGAAAGTCAAGAAGCGGTCTTCTTTAAGGAAGGAAAGGCTCTGGACGTTTTTGGTCCGGGAACTCATACTCTGAAAACGGGAAACATCCCGCTTTTGGAAAAGATCGTCAATCTTCCGTTCGGCGGTCAGACTCCGTTTACGGCAGAGATCGTTTACGTAAACAAATCCGTAATCAATATGACCTGGGGAACTCCGGCTCCGATTCAAATCGAAGATCCGAAGTATCACATCACTCTCGGTTTGAGAGCATTCGGAAATTATAATATTAAAGTTATCGATTCCAAATCGTTCGTGAATACGGTTGTGGGAACTCAGCAAAGATTCAATCACGACGGAGTCGATAAACTTCTCAAGCCGATGGTAGTAACCAGGCTCAGCGATTTTATCTCCGAAGTCGTATTAAAAACCGGAGTTCCGATTACTCAGATTTCTCAACATCTGGAAGAGGCTTCTTCGGCCGGAAAAACAAAAACACAACCCGACTTTCAAAAATACGGTCTTGAGGTTTTGGATTTTTTCATTCAGTCGATTAATTTTGATCAGAACGATCCGAACTTTCAAAAGATTCAGAAAGTTCTCACCGATAAATTCGAAATCGAAACGATGGGGAATATGTATCAGCAGAAAAGAATGCTGGATATCGGTGAAGCTGCCGCGACTAATCCCGGAGGAGCCGCCGGTGAAGGTATGAGCGCCGGAATGGGTTTGGGAATGGGAATGAATATGGCCGGGATGATGGCCAATATGATGGGACAGAATCAAGCCGGAGCAAAACCTGCTGGTGACGACGCGGCTTCAAGAATCGCAAAACTGAAGTCACTTCTGGACGGCGGCCTCATCACTCAGGAAGAATTTGATACCAAAAAAAAGGACATTTTGAATTCTATCTAAAATATGGTCTCCACTCTCACTCGATACAAAGCCGAATTTGAATGTATAAACGATTCCTGCAAAACTCGATACGATCTAAACGAGATCGTATACGAGTGTAGAAAATGCGGAAGTCTTCTCCAAGTTTCACACGACTTGGAAGCTCTGAAGACGGTATCGGGTGAAGAATGGAAACAGACTTTTGATTCGCGTTTTCGCTCTGTCAAGTTTCCGAATTCTTCCGGAATCTGGAACAAAAGAGAATGGGTTCTTCCTCATATTGAAGATAAGAATATCGTAACTTCCGGAGAAGGGCTTTCTCACCTCTTTAGTTCCGAACGTTTGACCGCAGACTTAGGTCTCGGAAGTTTTTATGTAAAGCAATGTGGGATCTCACACACCGGATCTTTCAAGGATCTCGGGATGACTGTTCTTTTATCCCAAGTCAAACACATGATTTCCAGCGGAGTTCCGATCCAAGCGGTAGCTTGTGCGAGTTCCGGAGACACTTCTGCGGCGCTTGCTTCCTACGCGGCAAAAGCGGGAATACCGGCGATCATCTTTCTTCCTGCGGGAAAAGTATCTCAGGCGCAACTCATTCAACCCGTGTCCAACGGAGCGAAAGTAATCGCATTGGACACCGACTTCGACGGTTGTATGCAAATCGTCAAAGAAGTCACTCGCGAAGCCGGAATCTATCTTGCGAACTCGATGAATTCGCTCCGAATCGAAGGACAAAAAACGATCTCCGTTGAAATTACACAACAGTTGGAATGGAAGGTCCCGGATTGGATCGTAATTCCCGGTGGCAATCTTGGAAACGTTTCCGCCTTGGGAGCGGGATTTGAAATGATGCTTTCTCTCGGGCTCATCGATAAATTACCGAGGATCGTATTGGCTCAAGCCGAACACGCAAATCCATTATATCTTTCGTATTTAAAGAATTTTGAAAGTTTCGAGCCGGTCTCTGCGAAGACAACTCTGGCCTCTGCGATTCAAATTGGAAATCCGGTTTCCATTCAGAAGGCGATCAAAACCCTCAAGAAATTCAACGGAGTTGTGGAACAAGCGAGTGAAGCTGAACTTTCCGACGCCGCGGCAAAGGCCGATCTTTATGGTTTATACAATGATCCGCACACAGGCGTCGCTCTTGCGGCTCTTAATAAACTTCTGAAAAAGGGAACCATCTCCAAAGGTGAGAATGTGGTCGTCATCTCTACCGCGCACGGGTTAAAATTCACCGAATTTAAGCTTAAATTTCACGCGGGAGAAATTGCAGGGACGGATTCTAAGATGGTAAATTCAATCCATAGAATCGAGCCAAAAGCGGAGAAAGTAATCGATTTGATTCGAAATCTCTTACATTTGGGATAAAGCTCATTTTTACCCGGTTCTTAGAATTTTTTTAAGACTTTTTTTCCTAATTTTTTTTTTTTCGTCGAAAGTCAGAAGTTTTTCGTCATATCTCTAATCCATGAGGGATTTTGACGATGTATCAGCCGACTTTCGAATGGAAGTTGATTCTGCAATTTCGAAAGAAGTTCCCATTTCTTTAATCACTTACGTTCTAACACCCAAGGGTGAGAAAAAACTTAAGTATATCATTCAAGGGATTCTTACTCGTTATGATCGATTGGATCTAACAGAGCTTCTTTACACCTCTTCTAAGGAACTGATCGTCAACGCGACAAAAGCCGCGATCAAAAGGATTCTTTTTAAAGAATCCAAACTCAATATTGAATCGATTGAAGACTATGAAAGAGGAATGAAATCCTTTCATAGTAGCTTAAGTGACAAAAAGTTCCCGTTTTATAGGGAAAAGATGAAAGAGCACGATCTTACTATAAAAGTAACATTCTTTTTTAATCAGCATCGTATCATTTTAAAAATTTTGAATAACTTTCCTTTAACGGATCAGGAAGAAAAGAGAGTGAGAGAAAAATTTAGAATCTCTCGAGACTTTGATAATCTTTTTGAATTCTTTATGAAGTTCGGTGATTCTACGGAAGGCGCCGGACTTGGAATTACGATGGTTGAAATTTTAGTTGCTCAAAGCGGATTTGACAGGCACTTGTTTACGATTTACAGCAGAAAAGGTATTTCGCAAACTGTTGCAAGAGTCGAAATCCCACTGAGAGAGGATTATATTCCTAGGAGATTGAAATTCCGTAAGGGACAAAATTTCATACCTAGTTTTGTAGAATGAGGATGAATGGAACCGAGTAATCAAGCCAATAACAAATTGCAGGAACAAGCGAATCTAATGAATCTCGCGCTTGAATCCGTTGTTACGGAAGATCAAGCAGTAGAATTGATTCAGGGAAAGATCCGAGATGCTTTCCTATTAAAAATTAGAATCGACATTGAAAATAGAAGCGGCGCCGTCGTTGCATTAGTTAGCAAATATAAGAATGACGTAATAGAAATTTATTCTCTGTTTTCCAATTCTTCTTTGATTCGTAAAATTCGTAGTTTCGAAGATTCCGCAGCGTTTGCGCTGGATATGGTGGAAGCCGCAAAGTCGGAACCGTTTGATCCTGGACTTTCCGATAGTATCGGCCGCATCGTTTATTCTAAACTCACCAAAGCAGTATTAGAAACTTCTTATCCGAATTGGGAAAGAAACGACGCGTCGAGCTTAGTCAATATTTTAGAAAATCAAATTAAAACATCATTAAAAGTGAATATAGTAAGAATTCAAGCGGACGTAGAATATATGTCCAGTTTGAAGTTCAGAGCTAAGAACGTATTCACCGGAATCATTCCGGCGGTCAACCGTCCCGTGGAAGAGCCGTCCATCGGTCAGGTTCCGGAAAGCCAGGAGAAAACCCCGGTTCAAAGACAAATCGAACAATTCAAGAGACCGTTCGGAAGAGTGGTCGTTGCCAAGACGGTCCTTTCTCCTGTCGGAGGAATTGACTTCGACGATTTGAGCGAAGGAGACAAACTTCTCTTTCAATTGCCCACCGGAAGTATGGATGAAAAAGCCATGGCAAAAACCTTAGGCGGTTACGACGATGCGGGAAATCCTAAGAACGTAGTCGGTGAATTTATAGGAATCGCCGCCGGTAAGGGAGAATATCATATCTTTGCAAAAGGGCCTTCCGGCGTTTTGTTACAAGCATTTGAAGAACGTCCTGTTCGACTCGCAAGACTCAAAGGAAAAACTACGGCCAGTTCCGCACCGGCGAAGGTAGAATCTTCCAGCGGCGGATCTTTGGGAATGATCATCGTAGCTGGTGTCGTGATCGTTTTAGGTTTGTTGGTCTTTTTGATTATGAAATAAGTTTAGAGTGCGCGTTTTTCGTCGAAGACGAAAAACGCGCGAGGTTCCGATAAAACACGAAGATCAACCGATCACAAGGTTGACAAGTTTTCCGGGAACATAGATTTCTTTGCGGATTGTCTTTCCATCTAAGATTCCCTTTATTTTTTCCAGATTCTTTGCCAATGTGATTGCATCGGCTTGAGTTACGTCTTTTGGAGCTTTGAACTCGTCTCTCAGTTTTCCGTTGACTTGAACAACGATAAGAATTTCCGATTCCACCAAATATTGAACGTCTGCTTCCGGAAAGGTTTCGTGAGAAAGGGATTCTTTTTTACCGGCGCGTTTCCAGAGTTCTTCCGCGATGTGAGGAGCGAAAGGAGCGATCAAAAGGATAAAAGGTTCCAATATTTTTTTCGGTCTTCTTTCCAGAGGAGTGAACTCGTTCACAAAGATCATCAACTGAGAAATCGCAGTATTGAAAGAAAAGTTCGGAATATCTTCGGAAACTTTTTGGATCGTTTTGTGAAGAATTTTCCATTCTTCCGGAGTGGGTTCTATCTCGTCGAGACGAAAGGATTCTTCTTGGCCGCTGTGAAAGAGTCTCCAAATCCGATTTAAGAATCTAAAAACTCCTTCCACACCTCTTGTGCTCCAAGGTTTCACCATCTCCAAAGGACCCATAAACATTTCAAAAAGGCGAAGGCTGTCTGCTCCGTATTCTTTGATCACGTCGTCGGGATTTACAACGTTTCCAAGAGACTTCGACATCTTACGTTTGTCTTCTCCGAGGATCAATCCTTGGTGAACGAGTTTTCCAAACGGTTCCTTCGTGGAAACAACCCCGATATCGTATAAGAATTTATGCCAGAATCTGGAATAAAGAAGGTGAAGAACCGCGTGTTCCGAGCCGCCGACATACATATCAACGGGCATCCATTTTTTCTCCAACTCAGGATCGCAGAAGAATTTACCGTTTTTAGGATCGATATATCGTAGATAATACCAACAAGATCCGGCCCACTGTGGCATCGTGTTGGTTTCTCTCGTTCCGATTTCTCCGGTAACCGGATCCTTGTAGCTCAACCATTCTTTAGCGAGCGCAAGAGGAGATTCTCCAGTTCCGGATGGTTTAAATTCTTTTAAATTAGGAAGTACTAATGGAAGTTCGGATTCAGGAATCGCTTTCGTAACTCCGGAAGGATAATGAACTAAGGGGATCGGTTCTCCCCAATATCTTTGTCTTGCAAAGAGCCAGTCTCTGAGTTTGAACTGAATCTTTTTCTTTCCGATCTTTTTGGATTCCGCCCAAGAAATGATCTTAGAAGAAGCGGACGTGTAGTCCATTCCATCGATTGAAATTTCAGAGGAAGAAGAATTTATACAAACGGATGTTTTCGAATCAAAGGCATTGTCTACGGAGATTTCACCTTCGATCACGGGAAGAATCTTGAGATCAAAAGCTTTTGCAAACTCAAAGTCTCTTTGATCATGAGCGGGGACCGCCATGATTGCACCGGTTCCGTATCCGTAGAGAACGTAATCGCTGATCCAGACCGGAATTTTTTTGGAAGGATCCGCAGGGTTGAGCACGTAGGCGCCGGTAAATACTCCCGATTTTTCTTTGCTCAATTCGGTTCTATCCAAATCACTTTTGAGAGCGGAAGCCTTTTGATATTCTTCTATCTTTTGTTTTTGTTCGGGAGTTGTGATGACGGAAACGATCGGATGTTCCGGAGCTACGACCATGTAAGTCACTCCGAAGATCGTATCGGGTCTTGTAGTAAAGATTCGGATTCCATCGAGATCACCGATCGGCTTTGGAAAAGGAAATGTGATTTCCAGTCCTTCGCTCTTGCCGATCCAGTTTTTCTGCATTTCGAGCGTGGAAGTCGGCCATTGCACGAGCGTAAGATCTTCTAAAAGACGATCCGCGTAAGCGGTGATTCTCATCATGTACTGACGCATCGGTTTACGAACGACTTCGTAACCTTTTTCCACCCATTCTTCCACTTCTTCGTTGGCAAGAACGGTTCCTAAACCTTCGCACCAGTTTACGGGGATTTCGGCCTGATAAACGAGGCGAAAATCAGAAAGAATCTTCTCTTTCTGGGCAGGAGAGGACCCGTTCCATTCTTCCGCACTGAACTGCTTATAATCTAAACCTTCGGAACCTTGTTTGGAGAATCTTTCGATGAGCGTGTCAATAGAATTGGCTTTTTTGAGTTCCGGATTAAACCAGGATTTGTAGAGCTGAAGAAAGATCCACTGAGTGAATTGATAGTAGTCCGGATCTGTTGTGGAAAGCTCTCGAGACCAATCGTAAGAAAGGCCGATCATTTTGATCTGTCTGCGAAAGTTATCGATATTATTCTTTGTAGTAGTGGCTGGATGAACTCCTGTCTGCATCGCATAACGCTCCGCAGGGAGTCCAAAAGCATCCCAACCCATGGGATGTAAAACTTCAAAACCCTTCATTCTCTTAAAACGAGAGAGAATGTCGGTGGCTGTGTATCCTTCCGGGTGACCTACGTGCAGTCCGGCTCCGGAGGGATAAGGAAACATGTCCAAGCAGTAGAATTTTGGTTTAGAAGACTGAATATTTGTCTGAAAGCTATTGTTCTCTTCCCAAAAATTTTGCCAAAATAATTCTACTTCCTGAAACGGATATTGCATTTGGATCCTTACTTTCTTACTGAGTCGATTACCTTGATCAATCTTTGAAATGTTTTACTCAAACATGATTTGCAAAGATCGTATTGGTAGAGTTGCGTGACCTTTGATCTGCATCCTGTGCAAGTCAAGAGATGATTCCCTTTCGTTTCTGTTCGTTTTTCTTCGAGTAACTGCATTTTGCTCCCAGACTTATCCATGCTGATTTGTTTATTTACAGAGTGTCAATAAATCCGGAAAGAAACGTGATCCAACAACATCCCTTCCCGGCTGATCGGAGATTACGTTATAAAAACCAGGTAGTTTAGAGTCAAAAAAAATTAGCGAACACTCATCAGAAATAAGTAGAATTTTTTTTAAAAAAATTGAGATCTTTTGTTTTATGTGGAATGCTTTTTTAAATGCATGTTTCCAATGTATGAAGGCCAATCGATTGGAAATATATTTCTTTTAAGAGTCAAACAAGGATGGTATCGCGTTTGCTACAGGTAAAAAATCTCAATAAGTCCTATTTAGTTTCGGGAAAAAAACTCGAAGTATTAAAAGACATCTCTTTTCAGATCGAAGAAGGAGAATTCATCGCAATTATTGGGCCTTCTGGCTCCGGAAAATCCACATTGCTCGCTATTTCAGCAGGTTTGGATCGCCCCGACGAGGGAGAAGTGATCTTAGATGGGATTCCTCTCTTAGAAAAAGAGGAAGACGAGCTTGCAAAACTCAGAGGAGAAAAAATTGGATTTATTTTTCAAAATTTTCAACTGATCAAATCGCTCAATGCGTTGGAAAATGTCTCTTTACCTCTTGTCTTAAACTCAAAGTTAAGTACCGCTCAAATAAGGGATCAAGCGTTTGTATGGTTGGAAAAAGTTTCCATGAAAGAAAGAGCTTCTAACTTTCCTGGTCAACTTTCCGGAGGAGAAGAACAAAGGATTGCAATCGCAAGATCTTTCATTCACAATCCGAAAATTTTATTCGCAGACGAACCGACTGCAAACTTAGATAAGAAGAATGGAGAGATGGTGATGAATCTTCTCGCCGAGTTAAATCAAAAAACTTCTTCCACGTTGATCGTCGTCACTCACGATCATACCGTTGCGGATCTTGCGGATCGTGTATTGGAGATGAGCGACGGAAGAATCATAAGAGAAATTCAAGGTAAGAAGAATCGTTTTAAGAAGAAAGCTTCCGTGAAGTCCGTTAAGAAAAAGGTTTCTAAGAAAAAGAGATGAAACTGAAATTATTAATTCAATCGATCCTTCGGGATTTTCGTTCTAGAAAAAGTTCTGCGTTGCAGATTGTGTTGGCGATAGCGATCGGGACCGGCTCTGTAACTGCGATTCATGCTTATAGAGAAGAATTGAGCCGGTCCATTTTAAAGGAAGCTCGTAACCTAATGGGTTCCGACCTTTTAATTCAAGCGCCTTCTCCGATCACTGCGGAACAAAAAGAATTTATGTCCCAAAGTCTTCCAAAAGGATCGGAAACCTCCGAACTCGTGCAGTTTGCTTCTATGCTTAGAAATCCCGAGAATGATGAAACTTCGCTTTCTCTGATCAAAACGATGAAAGGAAAATTTCCTTACTACGGAGAAATTCTAACGGAACCGCCGGGCGCTTATCGAAAACTCAAAGAAGGCGAGATCTTACTCGAAGAAAGTCTGATTAAGAATCTAAAACTCAAAGTAGGTTCTTCCGTTTCCCTCGGAGATGGAAATTTTATACTGAAGGGAAAGGTTCTCAAAGAACCCGGAATCGCCGGAAGTTTTCTTTCCATGGCTCCTACTTCGATCATTACTTCTTCGTCATTGGTTTCCACTGGTTTGGAACAAAGAGGTTCGAGAATCAGTTATCTGATTCCGATCAAGCTCAAGGATCCTAACGTCGCGAGTAAATACAAAGAACTTCATTTTAAAGAGTATATTCAAAAAGACTTAACTCTTTACGATTCTACGGAAACAAACTCCGGGTCACGAAAATTCTTAACGAATACGCTGGATTTTTTCAGTTTGCTCGGTTTATCAGCTTTCTTTTTGGGAGGAATTTCGATTCTTCTTGCAAGCCGTGCGGGGATTCGAGAAAAATCAGGCGCTCTCGCCGTTTTGAAATGTTTAGGAGCCAGCCCGAGAACGGTAAGCATTATTGTTTTGGGAGAATTGTTATTCTTCTCACTGATCGGTTCCATTCTTGGCATCGGCTTGGGAAATATATTGCTCGGTTGGATTCCCGATCTCGCTGGAGAAGAACTTCTCGGGTTTAAACCTACAATCGGTCTCTCTTCCTTTCTTTGGGGTTTGTTGATTGGAATTTTGATTCCATTCTTTTCTTCCATCGAATCGCTCGTAGAAATTAGAACGTTAAAACCGATTTTAGCGTTAAAAGAAGAATTTCAAGACGAAGCAAATCGGATTCCTAAGTTTAGGCTCACTCAAATTTTGGGTTATTCGATTCTATTTCTGTTGTTCTTTCTTTTGGCGTGGTGGGAAACTGAAAGTCCTTGGAAGGGATTGATTCTTTGTTCCATTCTTCTCATTCTTCCCTTGGTCGTCTTTGTAGTATATTCAGGAATTAGAATATTGATTTCTAAGATCAAAGAAAAAAGCGATCTGACTCCTTTTTCGAGATTTATCATCGGGAAATTCGACCGTCCAGGAACAACTCTTTCTTTATCCGTGATCGGACTTACGAGTTCTTTGTTCATTCTTCTTTTATCGCTGATCGTAAGCGAAAGCCTTTTGGAATATAGCGGCGCTAAAGATAAGGAGAGGCGACCGAATCTATTCGTAATGGACATCCGTCCGGAACAAAAAGAACACTTTGAAGAAGTTGTAAAAGAATTCGGCGGAGAGAAGGTAATCGTTGCTCCTGTCATCGGAGCGAGATTATCGAAGATCAACGGTGAAACCGTGAAGAAAGACGAGACGGAATCCTCCGCCTTGAAAAGAGATTGGAGATCGACCGCGAGAACCAGAGAATATTTTCTCTCTTATCGAAACGATCCGTATCCGACTGAAAAAATTGTGGACGGTGACTTTTGGAGAAAAGGGGAAGAGGATCAAATCTCGATAGAGAAAGAATTCTCCACTTATTTGAAGGTCAATTTAGGAGACAGTTTGACTTTTTTGATCGGAGGCGTCGAGGTCACAGGAGTGATCCGTAATTTTAGAACCGTTAATTGGGCGGATATGCGTCCAAATTTTGTCGTCTTGTTTTCAAAAGGAATTTTAGAAAAAGCTCCTGGATACTATTTGAGTTCGCTTCGGATCGAATCCGAAGAAAAGAGATACGATCTTCAGAAGAGCTTGGTGTCCAAATATCCGAATCTAACAATCATCGATACCGACAAAGCGGTGCGTGCGTTCTTAGGAATCTTGGAAAAAATATCGTTTACGATTCGATTGATGACTTGGCTGATTTTGGGTGCGTCTTTGTTGCTGATACTGACGGCGTTAAATTCAAGTCGAAAAGAAAGAATTGAAGAAACCACTTTGTTAAGAATCATCGGCGGCACTTCGAGTTTTTTAAAAAAAGTTTTTCTGTGGGAAGGAATTCTTTTAGGCACTTTTTCTTTTTCATTGGCATTGCTTTTGGCTTGGGGAGCAAACGAGTTGATCAGTCAGAAGGTTTTGGAAATTCAATCGTCTCATCCCTTTCTTGAATATTTGATCGCTTATGTTTTTACGATTCTTGCAACCACATCGGTTTATTATTTAAACCTGAGAGGAGAATGGAAAAAGCCTCCCGTGAGTTTTATGAAAGCAATGTAAGAATCTTTAGACGTCGTTTGATCGATGTCTCGTAAATCTCGGAGAAGCTTTTCTTTGTAAGTTCTCCGAGATTTTTTTTACTTAGAATTTATTTTTTCTTAAAAAAATCGAACGCTCGAATTCGGAAAGGAACCGTTCTGTGTATGGAACAGATCTTTTTCAATTCCAATGAGCGTATTCAATCCGTTCTGGCCGAAAGTCAGGATCAAGTCGTTACGCTGCTGGTGCCTGAGAGTTATTTTGAAAGTCTTTCGAATGAAGAGAAAAGACTTTTGGGTAAGAAACTGCCTTATCTTTTGAGGAGATACGGAAAATTTATGTGCGCTCGAAGTCGGTTAAATGAGAAAGCGATCACTACTCTTTATCAAAAGAATCAAGGGAACTTAAAAAAGCTAAATGTAAGAATGGGAACGGGATATTGGGCTTTGTTAGGTGTTTTGGCTCACGCTCACGGCGTATCTCGTTGTTTCCTTTTTAATTTTTTGTTGTCCTTGGATCAGGCGGGGGTCGGAGATTCTATCGTAGAAGTTTTAAATGGAGGAGTTCCTACCTTTCACGAGGTTTACAGATATATCTGGCAACTAAATATCACTCACAACAAGGTCACTCGTCTTTTAGAGTTTGAACCAAACCCACTTCAGACATATTTTGATTATAGTTTTCCCTGGTTAAAGAGAAAGACCTGAATAATTCTCAGATTCTCTTTTTAACTCCACCCAAAGAAAGATACGAAATTTCTATAGGACATCTTAGTCCTATAGATGATGGAAAATACTATTTTAGATTGGAAGCAAAGAATTCCACAGTAGGAAGTTGAGTTTTCGCAGAACAAACTTTATAGTTGGAAGCGGAAGGGCATGAAGCGGTTCCACCAACTTTACATCCTTTATCCTGACATTTTTTTCTATTATCAAACGTATCGGAGCCGGCGTATCTACAATAGTCTCTGCAGATCTCGGTCGAACCGGAGGTGCAAATATAGCAACCGTCAGCGGAAAGATCTCTCAAAAAAAATAAAGAAACTAAAACGGCTGCGATATATACGAAGTTCTGAAATTTTCTCATTAAATTCCCCTATCGGAATCTGATCGTAAAAATTCTTCGATCTCTGTAAAGGCTAAAATCAAAGAATCCTTAGTTCAACATTGGGTCTTTCGTATGTTCTACGAAGTAGCGATAGATTCCACCTTTGCTTCTCAGAGCTTCCTGCCAGGTAGTGTCGGGATCATGATTCAGAACAAAATCTTTCGTTGCTTCATGAACAACCCAAGACTTTCGATTCATCTCTGTTTCCAATTGTCCTGTTCCCCAGCCGGAATAACCTTGATACACGTGAAATTTAGAAGGAGATTCTAATAATTCCAACAGAGTATCAAAACTTCTCGCGAGAAACAAGCCGGGAATCACTTCGATTCCCGGTTGAGAGATATTGTTATTCTCATGCAGAACGGAGATGAAAGTAGGATCTACAGGGCCGCCCGAATAAATAGGAAGACTTCGACTGGCTTCATCCGGAATTCCCTGAATTACATCGCCGATGGCCGCCTCTTGTTTTTTGTTCAATACTAAACCAAAGGCGCCCTGGCTGTCGTGTTCAATCATTAGAATTACAGTTTGATTAAAGTAATCCATCACAATTGAGGAATTGGAAATTAGAATTTTTCCGTTATAAGTTTCTTCCATTCGTTTTACCGATATTAGACCGTTCTTACTTTTTAGACGTTCCGTGAATTTCAGAAAGAATTTTATACGCGATTTCCAGCGTAGCGACGTCGGAATCTCTATTCACGATAGGGTCCGTTTCTTTTCTGATACAACGAATAAAATGTTCGTGTTCTTGTTTCAACGGATTGTCTTTGTGAACAAAGATTTTTTCTACAATGGATTCCTGACGGTATTTGATTTCTTCGGATAAAAGAAGAATATCGGACGTTGCTTGTCTGTGCAGTTCGATTTCTTGATCCGTAAAATCCAACATAATATAAACGTCTTTTTGAGTGATGTTTAATGTTCTGATTTTTGCCTGGGTCGCCCGAGACGCGGTGATGCTCGCAAGACATCCGTTCTCAAATTCTAATAATACGTTGGCGATATCTTCGTGATTCGACTGGACTTTTGTTCCTGAAGCGGACAACTTCTTCACCGGAGAATTTACAAGATTCAATACGATATCGATGTCGTGAATCATCATGTCGAGGACAACTCCGACGTCCTTGATTCTCGGATTAAAAGGAGCCAATCTTCTGGATTCAATCAGTAACGGATCCTTTACAATTTTACCTAATTCTAATACTGCGCCGTTGAATCTTTCTACGTGCCCGACTAATAATACTAAATTTTTGTCTGCGGCGATCTTTACGAGTTCCTTTGCCTGTTCGGTTGTTTCTGCGATCGGCTTTTCGACTAATACGTGTTTGCCGGCTTCCAGCGCTTTTTTGGCGATATCATGATGAAGGAAGGTTGGAACTGCAATGATGACGGCGTCAACTTTTGAAATTAAATCTTCAAAAGAAGCGAATGCAGAAGTCTTGTGTTTTTCAGCCATCTGCTTGGCTCTTTCGATATCCGCGTCGTAGATTCCCGCGAGGGTGGCGTCCCCCAGAGTTCTTGCTACGTTCACATGATACTGACCCATGTGTCCGGTTCCGATCACACCGAGTTTTACTCTTTCTGTCATTTTGTTTCCTTTCTATTACGCGCGTTAGGCGTTCTTCGGGGAATGCCCGATCTTTTTTGATCATATAAGAACAACCCGAAGTTTTCTTTGATAAGAATTCTTCAGGAAGGTTCTTCTTTATTTTGTGAAAATTTTTCCCTTAGAACCCGGGATGTTCTCTCCGGATTCTCTGGCGAATTCTTCTATCAATTCTCTTTGGCGTCTCGTTATCTTTTTCGGAATTTCGATTCTTACGATGACGTGTTGATCGCCTTTACCGTAAGCTCCGAGATAAGGCATGCCGTGTCCTTTCAATCGGAATACTTGTCCTGACTCGGTTCCTTCCGGAATTTTCATCTTGGCTTTTTTTCCGTCTATGGTCGGAACCTCGATCTCAGCGCCTAAGATGGCTTGAGCCAAGGTTATCTTACGAGTAAGAATTAAGTCGTTTCCTTGGCGTTCGAATAACTCGTGTTTTTTGATATGAGTTACTACGTAAAGATCTCCGTGAGGTCCGCCGTTTGGTCCCGCTTCGCCTTCTCCTGATACTTTCAATCTGGATCCGGTTTCGATTCCCGGAGGAATTTTTATATTGATCGTTCTTCTTTTTTCCTGAAGACCTTGTCCATTACAAGACTTGCATGGATTGGAAATCGTAGTTCCCTTTCCTCTACAAGTAGGGCAGGTCGTCGCTACGGAAAAGAATCCCTGAGTTCTTCGGATCTGACCGGAACCGCCGCAATCGGCGCAAGTAGTTGGAGAACTTCCTTTTTCCGCGCCGGAACCGTTACAGTCCGGACAGGATTCTAATCTTGGAATTTCAATTTTATATTCTCGGCCTAAGGCTGCGTCTTCGAGGGAAACTTCTAGGTTATAACGTAGATCGGATCCTCTCTGGGGACCGGACCTTCTTCCGCTGCCGCCAAAACGTCCCCCGCCACCGCCTCCGCCGAAAAAATCACCGAAGATATCGCCAAAGTCTCCAAAGATATCGGAGAAATCAGTGTACGCGCCTTGCCCATAGCCGGCACCGCCCGCGCCAACGCCGGCTTTTCCGAATTGATCGTAAGCCTGACGTTTTTTAGCATCGCGAAGAACTTCGTATGCTTCCGTGGCTTCTTTAAATTTATCTTCGGATTCCTTATCACCCTTGTTTTTATCTGGGTGATATTTGATTGCTAACTTTCGATAAGCAGATTTAATCTCTTCGTCGTTAGCCGTCTTGGAAACTCCAAGAATATCGTAGTAACTTCTTTCACTCATTGTTTAATTCCAAGTAAAGCGTTGATTCTTATTGGGTAAGTTTGATTGCGAGTTCAACACCTTGATAACTTTGAAAATGCCCGCGTTCGGTCTTGCGACCAAACGCGGGCTTGATTAATCAAAGTTTTTACTTTTTCTCATCATCCACTACAGTATAATCTGCGTCGACGACCTTTTCCCCGTTGTTCGCAGAATTGTCTCCTGCGCCTGCTCCGGGTCCTGCAGAAGCTCCTGCCTGTTCAGCGCCGGGAGCTCCTTGAGAATAAATCTTCGTAGCAATCTCGGAAGCAATTTTAGAGATCGATTCTTTTGCGGATTCGATTCTTGCTTTGTCATTGCTTTCGATCGCTTCACGAGCGCGTTTGATTTCATCGGTTGCGAGTTGTTTTTCGTTCTCGGCGATTTTATCTCCGGCTTCGTTCACGGTTTTTTCCAAAGAATAAGCAAGAGTGTCTAACTCATTCTTAGCTTCGATGACTTCTCTCTGAGCCTTATCGGCGGCAGCGTGAGCCTCAGCGTCCTTAACCATCTTTTGGATTTCGTCTTCGGACAATCCGGAGGAAGATTCGATACGAATCTTTTGTTCCTTGCTTGTTCCAAGATCTTTCGCAGATACGTGAACGATTCCGTTCGCGTCGATATCAAAAGTAACTTCGATTTGAGGAACTCCTCTTGGCGCCGGTGGAATTCCGATCAGATCAAAACGACCGAGGGTTCTGTTCGCGGAAGCCATTTCTCTTTCTCCTTGGAGAACGTGAATGGAAACCGCAGACTGATTGTCGGCCGCAGTCGAGAACACTTGCGATTTCTTTGTAGGAATCGTTGTGTTTCTTTCAATCAACTTGGTCATCACTCCACCGAGAGTTTCGATTCCAAGAGAAAGAGGAGTCACGTCGAGAAGAAGAACGTCGGAAACTTCTCCTGCTAAAACTCCACCTTGGATCGCAGCGCCCACTGCAACGACTTCGTCCGGGTTCACGGATTTATTCGGTTCTTTACCGAAGATCTGTTTTACCAGTTCTTGAACGGCAGGAATTCGAATCGATCCTCCCACGAGAATCACTTCGTCGATCTCGGATGCCTTGAGTCCCGCATCGCGAAGAGCGTTCTCACAAGGAATTCTTGTACGATCCACAAGAGCTTTTGTAAGTTGATCAAATTTCGCTCTAGAAAGAGTCATGTCCAAATGTTTTGGACCGGATGCATCCGCAGTGATGAACGGAAGATTGATCTGAGTAGACATAGTACCGGAAAGTTCGATCTTCGCTTTTTCAGCGGCCTCTTTCAATCTTTGTACGGTGTTTTTATCCGCGGAGATATCGATACCGGTTTGATTCTTAAATTCTGCGATCATCCACTCCATGATTGCCATGTCGAAGTCGTCTCCACCGAGATGAGTATCTCCGTTAGTGGATTTTACTTCAAAGACTCCGTCTGCGAGTTCGAGAATGGAAATATCAAAAGTTCCACCACCAAGGTCGTATACGGCGATCTTAGAATTTACATTCTTCTTATCAAATCCGTATGCGAGCGCTGCAGCGGTCGGCTCGTTGATGATTCTTTCCACTTCGAGTCCGGCGATTCTTCCGGCGTCTTTGGTCGCTTGACGTTGTTCGTCATTGAAATACGCAGGAACCGTGACAACCGCTTTCGTTACTTTGTGACCGAGATAATCCTCTGCGGTTTGTTTCATTTTCATGAGAACGCGCGCTGAGATTTCCTGAGGAGTGAACTCGCCGGCGGTGGTTTCAAATTTTACGCCTTCGTTACCGGAACGAACGACCTTGTAGGAAACGTGTTTTAGTTCGGATTCGCACTCGCTCAGTCTGCGTCCGATAAAACGTTTCGCAGAACGTACCGTGTTTGCAGCATTGGTAATCGCCTGGTTTTTGGCAAACTGTCCGACCAGAGTTTCTCCTTTTGCTGTAAATGCTACGATAGAAGGAGTCGTTCTCGCTCCTTCAGAGTTTTGAATAACGACTGGGTCTCCGCCTTCCATGACCGAAACGACCGAGTTTGTGGTTCCTAAGTCGATCCCTATGATTTTTTCTTTGGACATTGTTGTGCTCCTTTATACTTCCCTGAGATTCTAATTATACCTTTGGTTTTCCGATCCGAACCCTTGCAGGTCGAAGCGCAAACTTCTCTTCATTTTCTTTGTAGAAGTAGCCGGGTTGATAAACTTCAATCACCGTCTCTTCCGCGTATTGGTCGTCTTCTTCCGAAGAGAGGGCTTCCATCGACATCGGATCGAAGGATTCTCCCTTTGGATCAAAACGAACTACATTCGATTTTTCTAATACGGAATAGAATTCTTTTAGAACCATCGCTACTCCGTCCACGAAAGGTTTTAATTCTTCGGATACGGTTTTTGTAGTCGCGACACGTTCCAAGTTGTCGATCGGATTTAGAAATCCGGTCACGAGCGATTTTACGGCTTCCTTCCGGATGGATCCGAATTCTTGAGCGGAACGCCTTTTGTAGTTCTGAAATTCCGCCCTTTCTCTCGCCCAGGAATCTTTTAACGATTCGATTTCCTTTTTGGCGGTTTCTAATTCAATTTGAAGCGTAATTTCCGGCTCTACGGTTTCGGTTTGCTCCGTTGATTGTGTTGATTCTTCAGGATTCATTTTCTCTACTTTAGTTTCCTCTAATGTTACTGTTTGAGAATTTTTTTCGCTGACCATATCCTCTTTCGAAGGATCGCTTTTTGCGTTTGTGTTTTCGGTCATCAAATCTTCTCCTATCATTTACTAATGCGCGTCACCATTTCGGATACCAGCTTGGAAGTGAAGTCCACAAGAGGCAGGGCTTTGTTGTAGTCCATTCTCTGGGGCCCGATAATTCCAAGAGCTCCGATCTTTTTCTCTCCCATTTTATAGTTGGAAGTTATAATCGAAACTCCGGACATAAACTGATCTCCGTCTTTGCCGATGATCGTATAAACTCCGTCCTGGTCGATATGTCCCGAGAAGAATCCTCTTAAAAACCCCTGATCATCCAAAAGAGAAAGAACCTGCGAAAGTTGTTCTTCTTCGTCTCTAAAGTTCGAGTAGAGATTCTTAAATCCGTCGATATACAAAGTGACTTCGGAATTCTCCGGAGTCATCGCCGATGAAATCAAAGGTGCGATTCTTGCAAAATCCTCCGGGCCGTCTCTGTGAAACATCAACTTCGGAACCACAGTATTCTGAATTTCGAATATATCGTATCCTCGCAGGTTGTCGTTCAGATACTTAGAGATCTGATAGAGAGCTTCCTGCGAATAATTTTGATCCACAAAGATGTTTCTGTGAAGAACGGTTCCAGATCTCATTACGAGAATCATAAGAATTTCGTCTCCGTGAACGTGGATGAGTTCCAAATGTTTCAACGTATCCAAGTTTTTTGCGGGACCGATTACGATCCCCGCGGCGTTGGATAAGGAAGAAAGAACCGAGGCTGTAGCTTTGAGGATCTGATCCAACTTAAACTGCATCTTCAGGTATTCTTCCTGGATTCTTTGTTTTTCTTTGAGCGTTAACTCATACATAGTCACGAGGGAATCGACGTAGAATCGATATCCTCTTTCCGTAGGAATTCTTCCGCCGGATGTATGTCGAGAAGCAAGGTATCCAAAATCCTCTAGGTCTTTTAGAACGGCGCGTATCGATGCCGGAGAAAGTCCGATGTCGTGTTTATCAAAGAGGGTCTTCGAACCAACGGGCCGATTCTCCAGAATAAACTCATCTACAAGGGCTTTCAGAATTCTTTTATGACGGTCAGAGAGATCCATGCTTCTTTTTTAGCACTCTGAATGTTAGAGTGCTAATCCATAGATTAAGTTTCCGAATTCCGGATAAAAATGTCAAGGAAGAAAGTCCGAGAGCGATCGGAGAGGGCAAAATTCGGAATTTTTTTGGCAATCGCCCCGAAAGAGTGCGTGAGATCTGAGGTTTTTAGTAAGAATCCTGAGTGGAGAGAGGAAAGGAATCGGCGTTCCGATTTTGGCCCCTTCGAAAGCCCTAAACAAGGGGAGGTCGGAACTTCGACCCAGGTCGTTTGGATTCAGGAGATCGAGCGAGCCCAATCGGAGAAAATTTGAAATCCAGGTTCCCAGGCTCCAAGCCCGGATTGGCCGTTGATATGTCCTAATTCTCCCAGATTGATCGTTTCGAGGTTCCAGAGTTTTCCCAAATTCTGAGAAAACTCCGCCCTCGAGAAGGGATCGTTTTCGCTAAAGAGAATCAATCCGTTTGTCCTGAGGGATTTTTGCGGGAACTCCGCAAAGTCTTCGAGACCCTTGGGAAACACGGAGGATTTTGGGTCCGGAGGGGCCACGAGGAAAACTCCAAGGATGGAATCTGCGATTCTCTCCAGGGCCTTCGCGATCAAAAGACAACCGAGGCTATGCCCAATGAGAATGGAATTCTTCGATTCTTTTGTGCTTTCGATTTGTCGGACCAAACTTTCTTCCCATTCGGAATAGACCGGGTTTTCCCAGTCCTTTTGTTGGATTCTTGTAAATCCGTGGAATTGTTCCCAAAAGGTTTGCCAGTGATCGGGACCGGAATTGGAAATCCCGGGAATCAGAAAGGTTCGCATCTTTGTTTTCTCATTTTAAGAATCTCTTGCGGGTCCATTTTGTTTTCGGGAGAATCCGGCTTCTCCTTGAAATCGTTGTTTCGTCGAGGAAGCAAGGTTTTGGACGAAATTCCGACCAGAAAAGGGCGGCTCGGAAAATCCCCGGACTTCGACTTTTTTCCCGCCGAATTTCCGTTGAACATAGGAGTTCCTACATTTCAAATGTCAAGCCCTATTGTTCGTTAAAACAGAATAAAATCTCATATACTGGACAATGTTTTATAATTCTATAGAATCCGATAAGTTGGAAAACAACACTTTCCGAATTTCGGTCTTTCGTCGATCTTACTAAAAGAGAATGAATTCCCGCAAAACCAGGCTTACGATCCTATTTTCTTTTATCTGTCTTCTTTTCTTGATTCTCGTCGGGAGAGTCGTCTTTCTTACATTTTTGAACGAGAGAGAAGTAGTTCTCAAAACCGGAGATCGAGTTATGAGAGGCGCGATCTACGATCGCCGAGGAATTGAACTCGCGATGACCGTTGATTCCGCGACGATCGGAATTTATCCCGCAAACATCTACGATCCGAATTTTACCGCAGTTCAACTCGCGCCTTATCTTGAAATGTCTCCCGAAAAAATCGAAGCGATGATTCGGGAGAAGAGCCGTTACTTTCTCCTCAAGAGAGAAATCGACGAAGCCCTTGGGAATAAGATCATGGATCTTTCTCTTCCGGGTGTGAGAAGAGAAAAAGAATACAAGCGGGTTTATCCGCACGGAAATCTCGCTTCGAGTCTTGTCGGTTTTACGGGAATGGACGACGATCGTGCGCTCTCCGGTTTGGAAGTGCAATACAACCAAGACCTTATGACTCCGACGGAATCGGATTCTTCTCGTGGAAGTAATTTACATCTTACCATCGACGGTCTTATACAATACAAACTCGAAAAAGCTCTCGGCAAACGTTTTGAAGAAACCGGATCCAAAAAAGCGATCGGGATTCTTATGGAAATCAATACCGGAAGAATTTTGGCTTCCGCTTCGTTTCCGGCGTTCGATCCGAATCAATACAACGAATCGGGAGAAGATTCTCATACAAACTGGGCGATCCGTCACGTCTACGAACCCGGTTCCACGATGAAAATTTTCTTGGCCTCCATTCTATTCAATGAAAATCTAATACGTCCCGACGAGAAGTTTCACTGCCCCGGCTATATAGAACTCGGTAAAACGAGAATCAAATGTACGGACGCACACGGGCATCTGAACCTGGAAGAAATTCTTCAATACTCTTGCAATGTAGGAATTATCAAAGCTTCACAAAGAATTCCGGAACCTCTTCTCTATGATTATATGAAGAAGTTTCAATTCGGAGAAAGAACCGGATTCTTACCGAACGAATCGGTAGGTTACTTTCCACCTTTGAAAAAATGGACGCCGGCGACGACGATGTTTATGGCGATCGGACAAGGAGTTTCCGTGACTCCGATTCAACTCGTCGCTTCCGCCGCTTCGGTCGTCAACGGAGGAAGAATGCTGACACCAAGAGTTGTCTCTCACTTCAGCGATTCTTACGGAGAAATTCTTCACGAATTCAAAACACAAGAAACTCCGATCGGAATCCGAGAATACACGACCGAAAGAATTTTGAGAGCAATGACCCGAGTCGTTCAATCCGGAACGGGTAAGAACGCTTACATTCAAGAATATTCCATAGCGGGAAAAACAGGAACCGGACAAAAAGCTGTATCAGGAAAAGGTTATGTAGAAGGTCTTTGGTCCGCTTCGTTTCTCGGATTTTTTCCCGCGGAACGCCCCAAGGTCGTGGGTTTGATTCTTTTTGACGAACCGAAAGGAGGAACTCATTCCGGAGGAGGACTTGCGGCGCCCGTTTTCAAAGAAGTTGTGGAAAATATCATCCCGATCATCGAACAAGGGGAAAAGACGCTCAACGTTTCTCTCAAACGTTTTCAAAGAAAGAATTTGAAAGTTGTGGAACCGGGAGAAGTTCCCGATCTCGTGGGAAAAAGCAAAAGAGAAGCCCTGGAAATATTGAGGCCTCTGGGAGTTCCCGTAAAATTTCACGGAAGCGGATTTTGTTATCAACAAGAGCCGAGCGCCGGCGAAAAAATAGGCGACGGAAGACTGAATTTATATTTTAAGTAAATAGAATATTCTGTAATTCTAAAATGAATACTTCCGCAGACGAATCCGTCCTTTTAAAAAATCTAAAAACCTTGTCTACGGTTTCACCCGGAATGGAAGAAAGAATTCTTCAATCCGAAGGAAAACTAGAAATCAAAACTTCCAAAACGGGACTTCCGATTTTGGTTGCGGACGGAATTTCTCTTCACAGTGCGATGGATCCGATTACCGAATCCAAACGTCTTCTCGAAGGTTTGAAAAAAGAGGACGAAGAAAGGGTTTTTCTTTTTTTCGGAGCGGGAATCGGTTATTCCATCCAAGAAAGTTTGAAACTGAAGAACGTGACGACGGTCTGGATGGAAGCGGAGGCGATCGTATTACGTTATGCGCTCTCTTTCTTTGATTATTCCGAATTTCTAAATTCGGGTTCTCTGAGAATTTTACTTTCTCCTATCATCGAACAGGACCTTTATGCTGCCTTCCGAGGGATTTCGGGATTCCCGATCAGCTTTATTGCACATCGAGGAAGCAACCAATGGAAAAAAGAATCCTATGAAGAATTGAGATTTATAGCTGAAGGTTTTTTTCACAAGAAGGACGTAAACATTTCCACGCTCACTCGTTTTGAAAGAATCTGGACTCGAAACTTTATCTCCAATCTTCCCGCGCTTTCCGAGATGCAACCGATCAAAGCCTTGTTTGGAATCGGAGAAGGGAAGATCGACGTTCTTGTTTGTGGGGCCGGACCTTCTCTGATTCTATCATTGGATGAGATTAGAAATTTCAGAGAACGTTATGTGATCATTGCTGTGGACACCGCTTTGATGGTTCTCTGGAACGCCGGAATCGATCCCGACTTGATCTTCTCGGTGGATCCTCAAGCCCTCAATTCCAAATATCTCGAAGGATATTCCGGAAACGCAAAGATCGTTTTCGATCCGACTTCTTCGTATCATTCTCTTCGTTTGCCTGGAGAATTTAAACACGGTTTTTTTACTTCTTCTCCGTTTCCTCTGATCAAGATCCTTTCATCCGATCCGGAAGAAGAAATCGGAGTTATCGATTTCGGAGGATCTGTTTCCACGAACGCGGTCAGTCTTGCGGAAAAGATGGAAGCAAGGAATATTCTTTTATTAGGACAAGATCTTTCCTTTCCGGATAAACTCGCTCACTGCAAAGGCGCCGTCTTAGAAGAAAGACTGAATTATATCGAAAGCAGAAAGTTAAGAAGGGAATATCACAATCACAAACAGATGACCGCACTTCCTGTAAAACAGGCTCCTTCCTTAAAAGGCGGAAGCATTCGAACCAACGAAAAACTATTGATCTTTAAAAAATGGTTCGAAGAACATCCTAAAAAAAATTCTTGGTTCAATCTGGGAAAGGACGGTGTTTTGCTGGAAGGAATTCCAAATACGAACTTTTCGGAATATATTCAAAAAAACGAATGCGATTTGAAGATTGTGAAATCGGTGCGCGTTAGAATTTCTGAAATTTGTGAACGGAGCGGAACTAAATCCGAAGCGCTTGAAGTCGTCGAATCTCGTCTTCAGAAAAGAATTCTTACCGAACTGAAAAATCTTTCCGGTCAGCTCAAAGGATTTTCGGAAAAGGTCAAGAAGGGAAGAGTTCTTTCCGATCGTCTTTATTCTCAGATCAAAGCCGAAGATCGTTTTAAGGATCAGATTCTCAAGAGCCTGAAAGAAATGGATCGGATCGACGAGGAAGTTTCTTCCAGAAAAGGACTCACCGAAATTTTAGGAATGAGCATTCAAAGAACGGTTCTTATGATTACCGAAGGATACGAAGGCGGACTGACCTTGGAAGAAAAGAAAAACGAAAGACTCGGGATCGCAAAAAAAAGTCTTCTTTTGTATCAAGGACTCGAAGACGCGTGTAATCTGCATTCTAAACTCATTTCAAAAACGATAGTTCAACTTTCGAAATTCTGATCTCTGGTCGCGAAGCATCTCCTCATCTTTTCGAAATGAGTTCGTAAAATGATTCCCGCCGAGACACCGGCGTTTAGGGATTTTTGCAATTGTGTTCGAAAAATTCTAAATTTGAGAAAATTTTTTCTTTTTTAGGTTGACGAAAATTGTGCGGTGCAATACAAAAGGATTGTGCGATGCACAACGAATCGATCTCAAGGAGAAAAATCGAATGGAAAAGCAAATTCTAGATGTTCTGAATGCGGGTCTTGGACTCATCAAAGCTGGTCAAGAAGGTCTGGGTAAAGCGAAAGCTGATCTCGAAAAAACCTATTTGGAGCTTGTTACAAAAGGAGCTTCTGACAATTCTGAAGCGACTGTCAAAATCCGCGAAACTGTTGATAAAGTTCTCAACGACATCAAAGAAGTGTCTTCTGTAGCCGGAAAAAACTACGAAGAAACCAGATCTAAGATCATCGAAAACTACAACAAAATCACCGAAGAGATCAAAAACAAAATCCCTGAAGGCCAAATTGACGCTGTAAAAGCTAAAATTAATGAAGTGGCTGAAGCGATTAAAAACACTACTTCTGGAAAAGCGCCCGCTTCTAAATAAGAATCGAGTTCCCATTTCCCTCTCGGGCGGGATGAAACCCGCCTGAACCCTTTCTTCTTTCCTTTCTTGACAATCATTCCCGGTTCGATACACTTTCTCACCTATGAGTAAAGAATATCGGTGGATTCCTTTTTTAATTCTTTTAAGCCTTCTTTTATCCGTTCAAAATCTATTCTCTCAAAATATTGTTCCAGTTCCTCAACATTCTTCTGAAAATCAGGATGCGGATGTAAAGAGCGGGGATTCCGGAACAAATGCTAAACCGAAGGACGTTTCTCTTTCCCAAAAAGAAATTCGAATGAAGAAGAAATTTTTCTTAGGGGGAATTTATCTTCCCGGTTACGGTTCCGCGATTTTGGGTTGGAACGCTTGGGAAAAAGTTACGATCGGTGTTCAATACTATCAAAATTCGAATAACGTGAGCGGAGATTTTGATTCAAGATATTCTTACTTTTTAGGTTACGGGGTTGCGAGACAATCCGATCGAGAAGTAAAGAATGCGGGAGGAGGAATCTTTCTTAATTACTTTTTATCCGATTCTTCCGTTTATATTCCCATTCAAGTCGGTGGAGAATTGATGAGAAACACAAGACACGATCAATTTATAGATACTACCGGCGCTCAATCCTATCGTAACGAAAGGGTTAACTTTGACTACGGTCCTCGATACTATGCAGGGACCGGGATCGGAGTTCGTCATCAGTTCGAATCCGGATTCTTCTTTGGGTTCGAGGTTGTGATGAGAACCTTCGGTCGTTATCATAAGAATGTTTCTCTCAATACTTTAGAATATGGGAATCGTCCGGCGACGATCGAAGACTATTGGATTCGGAAAGAAGAATTAAAACGGGACCACGCCGGGAAACTTTACGACGCGGGCTTCGACCTCGCAGTCGGAATCGCTTTCTAAAAAAAGAAAAAAGGTTATCGATGATCGAAAAAATAAAGGATCGAAGAGATCTAAAAAGACCTCTCGTGTTTGCACACAGAGGTTTGAGCGGAGCCTTTCCGGAAAACACGATGATCGCGTTTAGAAAGGCGATCGAAGCGAAAGCCGATCTGATCGAACTGGATGTAACTCTTTCCGAAGATCGGGAAGTTGTAGTGATCCACGACGACGATCTGGATCGAACCACAAAACTCGTCGGAAACGTTCGAAATTTCGAAGTGGAAATATTAAACGAATTGGATGCGGGTTCTTGGTTTTCTAAAAAATTTAAGAAGGAAAGAATCCCTCTCTTGAAGGACATCTTACGTTTGATTCGAAAATCGAAGACGGATTTGAACATCGAAATCAAATCTACGGGTTTGGATTTTCCTATGAGAGAAGATTCCATTGAAAAAAAAGTTTTGGATCTGGTTCTGGAAAATCGCATCGAAGAAAGAATCGTCATTTCTTCTTTTTCCTGGGAATGTTTGGAAAGAATTCGAAATCTAAATTCGAAGATCAAACTCGGGGTTTTGGTCGGCGATGAAAGCGGGAGCGTTGAAGAGGCGATCGTTTTTGCCGAGAAAGTGAATGCTTGGAGTATTCATCCGTCGAGAGAGGACGCGAAGGAAGAAAATATAAAACGGATTCAGGAGAATAATTTTTTGTCCGTTGTCTATACGGTAAACGAAGTCGAGGAGATGAAACGTTTTTTGGATCGGGGGGCCGACGGTCTTTTTACGAATTTTGCTAAAGATATGAGAAGGCTGGTAAGAAAATCATATTAGAATTTTATGTTAAGCTTGAATTCCTTTTTTTAAGAAGGACGAGTTTTGAGAGGGTTGGGACGGAGCCGGAGAGCCCTTGAGATCCTCCTTTGGGACGGCTCTATTTGCCAGATAAAGCTGTAGACCTTGTGGTGAGTGGGTTGTCCCACCCAAAATCTCCTCAGCGAATCGCCGACTCCGGCGGATTCAAGGAACAAAAGAAAATTTAAAAGATAACAACGGGAAACGCCGTGAGCTTCGGCCAGGGTCCCTAAGAGCAGCCAATCTCCGGTTTTCATCCGCACGTTGATTCTCTTTAGTTTCCCAACATCCCTCTGATATTTTCTCTTCCCTGCTTTCGAATTCAACCTTCTCAGTGAAGAAACGTATTTCGAATATTTTCCAGCGAGAGATTTTATTTTTTGAGGAAGTATTCTTCTCTCTTCCTTTGTCAATTTTTTCAGATAATCTTCCGGAATTAGAATCGTCTCCACAGCGGATTGAAATTCTCCGATCTGAGAAATAATTTTCGGTTCGTCATGAAATATGAATTTCCTCATACTCAAAACGGTTCCTCTTTTGTGATTCGCGTGTTCGCATTTTAATAAAAAAAATTACGTTTTTGCATCAAATGGACACAAAAATCCTTCTAAGTAAGTATTGTAAGAATGCGGAAAGGCTCGATTCTCCCTTCAAAGTTGAATTGTAATCTCTTCGTAATTCGGATCCAACAGAGATCTGTCAAATTTTCAACTTAGGACCAAATAGCATTTATGAATCATTTTTTCTCCGCGCTTCGTTTCGCGCTCAATACAAAAAGCAATTCCACAAAAGGAATTCTCGAAGAAGAATTTAGTCTTTCGATTGGAAACGAGAAGGTGGGAATTCTAAAATTCTTTCCTGAAAAAAACAAGACCTTCAAAGGAACGATTCTTGCGATCAACGGAATGGCTTATCTTGGAAATCAAGATCCTCGTTTCAAAGCCGTCTGTCGCGGAATGGCTTCTTGTGGTTTTTTGGTTTTCTCTCCACAGATGCAGGAAATCAGCGAGTTTAAAATTCGTCTGGAGAGTATCGAAAAAATCAAAGGTCTGATTCTCAACCTCTCATCCAATCCAGAATATTGTCCCGATGGTAGAATCTCTTTGTTTGCACCTTCGTTTTCTGCGAGCATGGGTTTGATCGCGGCGGCGACTCCTCTGATCGAAGAAAGGGTCAAGTCCATCTGCACAATCGGAGCTTATGGAAACGTTCAGACAACTCTCGACTATCTCATGTCAGCCGAAGGATCGGACGAATATGGAAGAATGATTCTTCTCTGGAATTTTGTTCACTTTGGAATTGGCGAGAATGAAGAAGTGCGAAAGGCGCTCCACACGAGTATATTGGATGGAAGTTTTCTTCGTGAAACTCCGGAACTTCCAAAAGTGTTGGATAGTATTCAACCGGAAAATCGCGAAATCTTTCTGAAGCTCAAAGAAGATCGACACTATCGATCGGAGATCTGGAATCGAATCGTACAAAATGCGGGACCGTTTCGGTCCTTTCTGCAAGACCTTCAAGTGTATAATAAACTGGAGGATTTGAGAGCGCACGTTTCTCTCATTCACGGAGTGGAGGATAACGTAGTCCCTGCGTCCGAATCTTCTCTGATCTTGGAAAGATTATTGGAGAGGGACCTTCCTGCAAATCGCTCGAAGTTGGTTCTGACTCCTTTGATCTCTCACGGAGACATCGGAATCACTTTAAAAACTCTTCCTTCGATCTTTCAGCTCTTAAACGGCTTTGCGTTTTTCTTTAAACACGCGGCCGCGAAGGCGTAGAAGTTAGTTTCTTTCGACTGGATCGATGTCTGTGTTGATCCAGTACTCGTCGCCGTAGTCGAAGAACAATTCTTCGCCGGCTTTTACTTTGCGTATCGCTTCAAATCGTGCTGTTTTCCAACGAACTGATACGACTAACTTTACGTTCGGTTTTGTGCTATGATTCATAAAGCGGGTATAATTGCTTTCTTTGCCTTCCCCGTAAATCCAATGATCTTTGCAGATCCACAGCAGATATTTTGATTCACAATATTTGGAAGAATTGGCAATTCGATCCGTCAGGACCTTGCCGGTGTAGTATCCGATGGTATCGCCTTTATTGACGTTCTCTTTTGGAAACAATCCCATGCCGATTCCAGGGATCGAAGACGCTCTGATTTCAAAATCCTTTTCCTTAAAGATACGGGAACGTGTAGACTTCTTACGTAATTGCATTTTCGAGACTCAACTCCTAAAAAGTAAAGGATACCTTATGAGTATCATTCCCAAGGGAGTATAAAATTTGCAACTGAATTCTTAGAACTCCTTTCAAAACCCATCTTCTTCTTTCTAAACCTTTGAATCCCAAAGAAGAACTCGGATGGATTCTATTCTTAAGCGTGATCGCGACATCCATGATAGAACGAATCTTAGAATTCAAATCCTTCTCCTTTTATAATAGAATTCAATCGAAGGAGTGAAACTTCCTTTGGGCCGATCGGTCCCCATTCTTACGTATATAGGATTTTGCGGATTGTTAAGAATTCTTTTCAAACGGGTTTTTTCTCGTTTTAGGAATCAAATAAGGAACCGATTCGATTTTTAATGGAGAATCGGAAAGAGAGATATTCATAAATTGTAAAGTATTAAGAATTTTATCTGGGACTAAAGTCATTCACGTTCTTGTTTTCCATCTAAGAATGAGAAGAATCATAGAAATCGAAGTATTCTTCCTAAAACTCGGGTTCACGAACTCGCTCTGAGTTTCTCTAAAACTTCTTGTCATTTGAATGGTAAGGTTGGACCTTATTCGTATGGAAAAACCTTATAGAAAGAATGTCGGGATGGTAGTCTTCAATTCCCGAGGCGAGGTTTTGGTCGGCGAAAGACTCAACTTTCTCGGGTCCTGGCAATTTCCCCAGGGTGGAATCGACGAAGATGAGGATTCTGAAACGGCCGCGCTTCGTGAGCTTCACGAAGAAGTCGGGATCGATTCGGGAAAGATCGTTTCCGAATACCCGGATTGGATTCCCTATGATTTTCCGGCGAATCTTCCACTCAATCGTCATCTTCAGAAATACAGAGGTCAGCTTCAAAAATGGTATCTCATTTTTTGGAACGGGGAAGCCGCCGATTGCAACTTGGATATCCACGAAAGAGAATTCGAATCCGTCCGATTGATTCCCATCGAAAGCACGTTGGAAACCGTAGTTCCGTTTAAAAAAGATGTATATTATAAAATCGTAAAGGACTTCGGTCCTAAGATCCGGTCTTATTTGGAGAATTCAAAAACGAAATCATGATGGAAGAAAGATCGATTTATATCCCGCCCGGAGGACCTCCCGGTCCTGTTCCGGGTCTTCAGCTCGTTTACAACGCAGTCGGCGAGGCTTCTCTCAGAAAGCTTGTTTCCGACTTTTACGATCAGATTCCGCAGAGCCCGATCGCTTTTATGTTTCCGGAGAATGTGGAAGAGAGTAAGATTAAGTCCGCCGATTTTCTCATTCAGGTCACGGGCGGTCCTCCTTTCTATTCTCAAAACTACGGCCCTCCTCGTATGAGAGCGCGGCATCTTCCTTTTCCAATCGACGAGAAGGCAAGAAGAGTCTGGCTTTCTTGTTATCGTAAGGCGTTAGACGGTTGGGATGCGGATTCTTCGCAAAAGGAAATCCTCTGGAGTTTTCTGAAAGACTTTTCGGGATGGATGGTGAACTTGGAGAGCAAGACGGAGGAATCAAATGGGATCTAAGAATAACGTAAGAGCAAAAATTCTAGTTCGAGGAAAAGTACAAGGAGTGGGTTTTCGCTATTACATTCTCCAGCGAGCGCAAGAATGTAGACTCAGCGGTTTCACTCAAAACCTTCCCGGAGGAGAAGTGGAAACCGTTGTCGAAGGGGATAAGATGTTTATCGAAGATCTCTACAAAGCGATTCAGAGAGGACCCACCGGTTCCGAAGTAAAAGAAGCAGTGATAACTTGGGACGTCGCAAAGGGAACTTATCGAACTTTCGAAATCAAAAAATAGATTTTATCTTCCTTTTCGCGCCGTCGTCGGAGATCGTTCCTCGCCCGACTTTGCGGCGTTTTCATTTTTGACTTCAGTCACCGAAGGATCGGTCTCGGCTTCGATGAGCCATTCCGCGCGAATTTTGTCCAATAGTTTCTTTCGATTTTCCTTATATTCAATTTCACGAGTGAGTTGTTCGAATTGTGTGATCGATTCTTCATGTTCTAAAGAAGATTCTAAAAAACCGAAGGCGCCCAAGAAGCTGAGAAGTTTTGAAAACCAAGAAAGATTTTCCTTGTAACAAACGTATTTGAGTTTTATAAAAGCTTCTTTAAAATCGTTCTTCATATAAAAGTTGGCGAGTTCGTTTCTTTCCTTTTTCAAAAGAAACAAAAACTTTCTGAGAAGGTCTTTTTTAAACGAATACTTTTCAGTCATAGATTGCATCAGGTTGAGGATTGTGTCTTCTTTTCTTTGACAGATACAGGCGATCTTTTTTCCTTTTTCATACCAATCGCAGGAAATACAATCCGGGTCTCTCTTTAGATTGTCTACGATGGAATAGGAAAATTCCTTATCCTCGTCTAAGTTGATCATTACAAACTGGGAAAGAGCGTCGTTTTTCATCGACATCATCGTTTTTAACATCTTGATCGACTTTAATTCTTCCGCAGATGCTTTGAGATTTTTTAAATGATCGTGTTTGCACGTTATATAATTGGCGAGAATCAAAAAATCCTTAAATGTTTCAGGGATATGACCGCCCAAACTTTCGCCGATGATTTTTAGTTCTTCCGAAACAAACTTCTCTTCCAAACTGGAAATCGAACCTGAGTAGTTTCCATCGATTACGATTTCCTTTCTGTGTTCCGTGATCATATCCCAAGCGGTTTTATATTTTTCTTTGAGGCGTTTTGAGAATTGATTGAGATAATAACTTTTGAGAATCTCGAACGCCTTTCCTGAAAGTTCGTCCGTTACGTGAAAAAGGCCCGTCGTATTTGTCACAGCGATATATTCGTTTTCGTGAATGGTTTCAAAAATGATCTGAATCGAGTCTTTGATAACCTCATCCTTAAGAAGTTCGTTGAACGTAAAGGTATGAATCCATTTTTTTATATCGAAAGAATCTCTTACGAAAGAGGAGGCGGTTCCCGAAATGAGATATTCAAAAATAGAAATCAATTCGCTGATCTGAAAAGGTTCACATCCTAGAATGTAATTTTGAATCGCAAAAGAGGATTTGCTGAGACTGTTGAGATAAATTTCTTTTAGATTTTCCCGATTGGAAGGTTTGAATTGTTTTTCTGAAATCAGACAAATACAAATCGTGAGTTGGCTCGTTTCCGGAAGAAACTTGAACTCGGGAAATGCAAAGATCAGATTCATTTCCGAAAGTTTTTTAAGAGTGTTTACATAGATCGGTTTAGAGCCCTCGTCTTTCCAGATCTTCAAAATTTTTCCGGAAAAGAATCCTTCCAAGGTGGTATGATTTCGGATTTGGTAGAGAAGGTCGATTTCTTTCGGGTTTAAAAAAACCGCCTCTTGATCCGTAGCATCGGCTTCGTTTCTGAGATACAGATAGGAAGGCATGAGACTTTCGTATTTCTCACGATCGTATAGGGACTCTTTATCCAAACGTTCTTACCTCTCTCTACGAATTTCAAATGGAAAGTGAAGAGATTCTACACTACATACAAATCGAGAATAGCAAAAAAAAAATTACTTAGGAGAATTTATGTTTCATTGGAAGTTTTTTAATGCGGCATTTTTTTCCGTAAATACATTTCAAAACTCTCCAGGGTCGGAGATAGGAAAGGATTGAATATTCCTTTAGAATTCGATAAGAGTTGCTTTGACTCTGAAAAAGCGAATTCTTGGTTTTGTATACGGGGAGAGAATACTTGAAAAAAAGAAGATTGGGCAAATCAGGAATGGTGGTTTCCGAAATCTGCATGGGAACCATGACCTTCGGTTCCAGTTGCGACGAAAAGGAAGCTTTTCGAATTTTGGATCGCGCATACGACGCGGGAATCGACTTTTATGATACCGCTGAAATTTATCCGGTTCCGCCTGACGCAAGTTATGTGCACGAGACCGAGAAGATTTTCGGAAAATGGCTCAAAACAAAATCAAGGGATTCGATTCTAATTGCCACCAAGGTTTGTGGTCCTGGACACGGCTGGTTTGTTCCTCCCGTTAGAGATGGAAAGACGGCTCTGGATCGAAGAAACATCCGAGTTGCGATCGAAGGAAGTCTCAAACGTCTGGGCACCGATTTTGTGGATCTCTACCAAACTCACTGGCCCGATCACGACTTTGGATACGAGGAAACACTCGAAGTTCTAACCGAACTCGTCCAGGAAGGAAAGGTTCGATATATCGGGAACAGCAACGAAACAGCTTGGGGAATGATGAAAAGTTTGGCCGTCTCCGAAAGATACGGATTTTCACGTTATGAGTCCATTCAAAATAATTTCAGCATTCTCAATCGAAGATTTGAAGACGCGTTATCCGACATTTGTCGCAGGGAAGGCGTAAGTCTTCTTCCCTATTCTCCGATAGCGGGAGGAGTTCTTTCGGGAAAATACAATTCTCCGAATCCTCCTCAGAATGCTCGATTCAGTCGTTATATCAATTCCGGCGAAAGACAGAGAAAGATGGCGAGTCGTTTTTTAAACGATGGGACGCTCGCGGCAACCGAGAAGTTATTAAAGGTCGCAGAGGCTGCGGGAATGTCTTTGACAGTTCTTGCGGTAGCTTGGTCGAAACAACACGACTACGTCGCTTCTACGATCGTAGGAGCCAATACCGTGGAACAATTGGATGAAATTCTAAAATCTCAAAACGTGATCTTAACTGAAGATATTCTGAAAAAGATAGACGAGGTTTCAAAAGAGATTCCTTATCCTATGGGATAGACTCTTGTAAATTTTTTTATACTTTCCGAGGTTCCAAATAAAATGAGAGTTTCTTTCTCCTGGAAAACGGTTCCGGATTCGGGGAGAAAGATCGTTCCTTCTTGTTGATCACCGTCGTCAGCGTCCGCTTTTCGAACCGCTACGAGATTCAGATTATACTTTTCCCTAAGGCCCAAGTCTTTTAGTTTTTTTCCAAAGAGATGAGGCGAAATTTCCACTTCAAAAAGACTGTATTCTTCGCTTAACAAAGTCGCCTTCTTTACGCCTTGATAGCTGAGTTGTTCCGCCATCGACGCGGCCGCCCTTTCTTCCGGGTTGAACAGGTTTTCGATTCCGATCATCTGAAGAATTTTGCGATTGATCTCGGAATGATATCGTATATGCAGAGATTCTAATTTCATTTCCTTGAGATGATAGGCGGTCGTGATTAAGGATTCGAAGTTTTCAGCTAAGGCTACGACGATCTCGTCCATATCTTCCAGATCCAATTCTTCTAACGATTGTTTGTTGCTTGTATCCACACAAACCGCCAGAGCGCACTGGTCTTTGATTTCTTCGATCGCCTTTATGTCCTTATCGATTGCGGTAACTTCGTGACCATTTTCATTCAAGTAGATCACGAGTGATTTTCCGAATTCTCCCAAACCGATGACTGCGATTCTTTTTTTGATCGTTTTGTTTTTTCTTTTTACGGCCATAGTATCCTGCCCTTATCCGACGATGATCGATTCTTCCGGAAATCTTAAACCGGATTTTTTTTCTTTTGGAACCAACGCGATGAGAATGGTTAACATCCCGACTCTTCCTCCGAACATCATCAGACAAATCATCAATTTGCCGGCCGATGTCAGACTCGGAGTGATTCCTCTGGAAAGCCCCGCCGTTCCAAACGCGGAGACTACTTCATAACATATATCTAAGAATTCAAATTTTTCCGTACACGTTAAAACAAAAATTCCGAAGAAGATTAAAAATAAGGAAACTAATATTCCGGCGGAAGCTCTGGAAACGGATCCGGACGAGATTCTTCTTCCAAAAATTTCCAATTCTTCTTTTCCTCGGATATGATTGAGGAGGTGAAGACCGGAAACCGCGAGCGTTGTCGTTTTGATCCCTCCTCCGGTGGAATTGGGAGAAGCTCCCACCCACATAAGAAAGAGTGAAACAAAAACCATGGGCATTCCCATTTTAGAAATACTTAATGTATTGAATCCGGCAGTTCGCGTGCTGATCGAATAAAACAAAGAGTGAAAGAGTTTATCGGTTTCGTGTAATCCGGCTAAAGTGATTTTATATTCTAAGATATAATAAGAAAACCAACCGAGTAGAATTAAGGCTGTCGATACGGTAAGAATGAGTTTGGCCCCAAGTTCCATTCTTTGCTGTTGTTTGTCCGTTTTAAAAACCCAGTGGATCAAATGATTGACTGTGGGAAATCCGAGACCGCCTAACACGATTAAGATCATCACAACGGATAAAAATTTTCTCTGATCGAGCATCCAACTCGTTTCAAAACCTTGGGGAAAGACGGAGAACCCCGCGTTACAAAACGAACTCACGGCGTGAAAAAGAGAATTGAAGATTCTATCTTTCAAAGCGGTTTGTGAGACATCGGGATACCAGAAGAAAATAAACAAGGCGCCGAGTCCTTCTATCAGAAACGTTTGAATCGCGACTTGTTTTAAAATAAACGAAACCCTTCCCACGGTTTCTTGACTGAATAGATCCTTGATGAGAAGTTTATTGGTAACGCTGACCTGACCCGCCAAGAAGATCGCAAAAAAAACGGTGAGGGTCATGAGTCCCAATCCTCCGATCTGAATCAGAACCATAAGAATCGTTTGTCCGGTTCCGGTGAGTTGACTCGCGACGTTGATCGTACTCAAACCCGTAACACAGACCGCGCTTACTACCGTAAAAAAAACATCGATCGTAGGAATCGAAGCCGTCTGCGCTCTTGGAAGAGAAAGCGCCAGGGTTCCCAGAAGAATGAGAATTCCAAAACTTCCTGTGATCACTAGAGAAGGGCTGATCTGTCTGTAATTGAGAAGATCGGTCTTACGGATCAAACGAGAGAAGTTACTGAACAACAAAAAAATCTGACTCAAAGAAAGAAACGTCAAACTCGCGTCTTCTCCGCTCAGAGAATTAAAAGTTAAGAGGACATAGATTTCTTTACTGATCAGTTCCTGAAAAACGAGAAGAGAAATTACGATTACTTCCGTTTTGTGCGCAACGAGATATTCCGTAAAATTACCGAGAACAAAAAGAAAAGAAAGGGCTTCGTAGATTACTAGGAAAATCACGATTCCGTTTACGAGCAATCGGATCCAGTGAGTCCATTCGTGAGGATAATAAAAACCGTAGATGAGAATCAGAAGTCCGAGCGAAACGACGCCGCAGATTGAATAATAAATTCTTAATATAGGTTGAACGGATTCGTGATAAAAAACGGCGGCTTTATGACGAAAAGCTAAGAAAACTTTGAAAGTTTCCCGAATAGGTTTCATTAGAAACTAACGTTGAAAAGTGTGATATCGATTTTGTATTCTTTTCCCGGCGCGACGGAAGCGGAGGAACCGGAGATGGGAATCGGGACCGAGTTTCCAAAGCCGAGAGAATCAGGCGAAGTAGGTTCGACCGGCGGAGATGCGGGTTCGTTTTCTTTTTTACTCGCTTCCACGTCTCGCATATCGTGCCAAGCGTTTGCAAGCGCGAGACTTGTTCCAAACGTAAAGATAAAGATAGAACCGCCGAACGTTTTTTGGAACTTATGAACTCCGGGAAACTTTGCGGAGGAAGCGATCGCATAACCAAGGCCGAGTGTGATCGGAAGAGTCATAAAGAAGATAATCGAAAATCTTCTCATCGTGGTTTCCGTATATTTTTCTTCTTCAAAAACTTGGTTTTGTCTTTTTTTTCTATCGGATTGTTGAGCTCGTCTTTGAAGAATCGCTTCCACATTGATTTCGCCTGTGAAGGGATTGATTAGATTTTCTTGTCCTCGTTCCACGTTCGGATTTGTGGTTCTTCTCAAACCGCCGGTGCCGGTCGTTGAGAAGGGAGGTTCATAAGGAGCCTGCACATTTTTTGGAGAAACGAGAGCCGGTTTTTTAAAGGTGGGAGGAATCGTGTATTCTTGATAACCGTCTCGGTTGGGAGAATCTTTATAATTTCGGAGGTTGAAGTCGTACGGATCCGCGAAGTCGCTCTGGCTCTGGGAATACAATCCGGCGACGTTTACGACGGAAAGAATCAGAAGAATGGCCGTTATCTTACGGATTTCCTGGAATCTGGGCATGGCCTTTCCTCTACAATCTTGCGTGTGCAGGTCGAGGCAAGAATTTTTAGGGCCGTTTTAAGAGACGGATTTCCTGCCGCTCAGAATTTCAGAAGTATAAAGAAAAGAATTCTGTCTCACGGATTCCAAGATCTCCGGACTCAAACCGATTTTCTCGGCCTTAGAATATTCTTCTTCAATCGTCGTACCGAAAATTCCGGGATCGTCAGTCGAGATCGTAAACTTCATATCATTCTTAGCAAATCTAAGAATCGGATGAGTTTTCGGATCTCTCAACATTCCGATGTATTCGTTCGAACTAGGACAAGACTCGATCACTGCGTTTGTTTTTTTAATTCGATCAAAACAAAAATTTTGAAAGCCGATACATTCTTGAATGAAGGAAGGATCCATTTCCAGTTCGATCTTTTCCTTGTGTTTGAGAGAATCGATTTCGTTTCCGATTCTTTCTCTGGAAGGAGTTTCAAAGTAAGAATCCAATTCTTCTTTTTTTTCATAATAGAATTGGAGTTGATCCAGACGTTCCGTTTTGGATTCTGAAACCGTACCCTTAAGTCCGGAAGGATCGAGACCCAGCGCGATCGCGTGTCCTAGACGGTGCGCTCCGTATTCCGCGGATTCTAAAACCCAACGAGAAGCGGAAAGGATGGACTTGTCTTGAAAACTTTCACCCACGTGATAGAGAATCGAAAGCGCCGTATTTTTTTCGGCGACGTTGTCTTTGTTTACTTCTTCTAAGAATTTTTTTTTGTCCTTGGGAGGGAACCCTTCCTCTATATAACAAAAATCTAATCCTACTAAATAATCCCGGATTAAAGAATTTTTTTCCATCAATCGTTTGAGAAGGGCGTAGTATTGAAAGACGTCTCCGTCTCTGTGTAAGGAAACGACAAGTTTTCCTTTTGCAAGGCCTTTGGTTTTTTCCTCCCCTTTTGCAAGGCCTTCGCAGGCGGCGATCGTCTTTTCGTAAATTTCTTCCTCCGTTTCAACGGGAGAATACATGATTCTATATTCTCCAAACGTAACACCTTGTTTGAATTGATCTTCCACGATACGAGAGGAGACTAACGTGATTTCTTCCGGATTGAATTTGGAAAGGGCTATGATGAGATTGAACTTTGTCTGAAACTCCGAAAAAGGTCCGTAGTGATTGAATTGATAGAGACTTCGAAACGATTCCGGATTCTTATAATCCTCGAAGAATGTTTCTGTGGAAATTTTTTTGCCGTAATTCTGTTGATAGGATTTTGTAAAAATTTCCCAACGGGGGGAAGGATTGGACTTACCGAGTTCGAATAAAAACTCGGAAGTGATGGAACCATAGAGATGATTGTGAAGATCCGCGTATTGTTTCATAGTATTTAGTTCTCTTAGATCGATTCAGCTTTCGTTTTTTGTTTTTGAAAAAAGACTTTTAAGTCGCGCTGATTCGTTCCTAATACTTACTTCAAAAAAAGAATCCGGAGCGTGAAAGAAATTTTTATGAAAAGAAGTAGTTTTCTACTTCATCCTTATAATCCTGGAGGAACTTTGAAAACTCTACGTCATTTAGTTCATACTTTTTATAGAAACATACGGCCTAGTCTTTTGAATACGATGATTCTAAAGTTAGCGGTTCCCGTCGTCTTTGGAATGCTAAGTCAAACCGTTGTTTGGGTGACGGATACGATGATGGTCGGAAGGCTCGGTAAAAATTCGATCGCGGCGATCGGGATCGGAGGAATCGCACACTTTACGGTGCTCGCTTTTTTAATGGGATTTTCGATGGGGATTCAGGTCATCGTTTCGAGAAGATTCGGAGAAAAGAACGATTCTGAAATCGGAAAGGTCGGACTGACTACGTTATACCTTGCTTTGATCTTCGGCGGTCTTCTTTCGATCGGAGGAGCCGGAGCGAGCGGATGGTTGATGGAACTTCTCAATAAGGATGAGATCGTAAAAGGACTTTCGAGCGATTATCTTTACTTTCGTTTTTTAGGAACGATCTTTTTCTTTTTACTTTTTACAACTCGCGCCTTTACTGACGGACTCGGAATCACGACCGCTGGTCTTGCTTCCATGATCATAACATGTTTTGCGAATATATTCTTAAATTGGATTTTGATCTACGGACATTTCGGTTTTGAAGCGATGGGAGTAAAAGGTGCGGCGATTGCGTCTTCGCTTGCCGGAGGTTCGGGGCTTCTTGCGTTTCCGTATTTCTTTTACAAAAAGGATCTCGGGAAGTATTTCAAAGGAATTTCTTGGAAATTTAGTTTTTCTCACCTGGAAGAAATCTTAAAGGCGAGCACAGCACCAGCGTTAGCCGAACTACTAAACAATATCTCTTTTATGATCTTTATCGAGTTTGCGACCATTGTTGGAACCACCGCGGTGGCGGTTACGAATATGTTGTTTAGCACGTTGAGTCTTTCCTTTTTGCCGGGATACGCGTTCGGTGTCGCCGCGACGACGATCTTAGGACAGGCCTTAGGAGCGGGAAAGGCGAAGCTCGCGTATCACGGAGCGTTTCGCTCCGCATTCTTCTCCGCTTGTGGAATGGGAACGATGGGATTGATCTTCATTCTTTTTGGAAAAGAGATGTTATCGGTTTATACAAACGATCCCGAGTTGATTGAAGAAGGTTATGGACCGCTCGTGATCTTGGGAATCATCCAGGTCGCGGATGCGTATCACATGGTGATCGGGTCGGCGCTTCGGGGAGCGGGGTTGCAAGGTTTTGTATTTAAGGCATATACTCTTGCTTCTTATTTTGTATTCTTACCCGTTGCGTATTTCTTAGGGATCTATCTAAAACTCGGGTCGGTGGGGCTTTGGTCCGGGATCGTGGCTTGGGTTTTCGTCTTGGCTCTGGTCTTTCTCATACGATTCCGAAAAAGGGATTGGGCCCACAATAAAGTCTAAAATCGATCGGAAAGGCTCTGAGACTCGGTTCTATGGTAAGAAGGGGAAGTTAATCTTTCTTGCCAGATCCGGTTTTTAGGTTTTTCTGGTCTGAAGATGAAAAAAGCGCTCATAACTGGGATCACCGGACAGGACGGATCCTATCTAACAGAATTTCTTCTCGGAAAAGGATATCAAGTGCATGGGATCGTAAGAAGAGCCAGCATGTTCAACCGGGGAAGAATCGAGCATCTTCGCGGGAACTCCAATCTGGTCCTGCACTACGGAGATCTAACGGATTCGAGTAACCTCAACCGAATCCTGGAAAAAGTATCTCCGGACGAAATTTATAACCTCGCTGCACAATCCCACGTGGGAGTTTCCTTTGAAGTTCCCGAATACACCGCGGAAGCCGACGCAGTCGGAACTCTGAGAATCTTAGACGCGATCAAACAAATCGGAGTGAAGAGCCGTTTTTATCAGGCTTCCACATCCGAGCTTTACGGAAAGGTACAAGCGATTCCGCAGACGGAAACCACTCCATTCTATCCAAGATCACCTTACGCGGTGGCAAAACTCTACGCGTATTGGGCCGTGGTAAACTACAGAGAAGCGTTTGGAATCCATGCGTCTAACGGAATTTTATTCAATCACGAATCTCCGAGAAGGGGAGAAGGATTTGTAACGAGAAAGATCACGATCGGCGTTGCGAATCTCCTCGCAAAAAAAGGCGGACCGATTCATCTCGGAAACATGGACGCGAAGAGAGACTGGGGATACGCGCCGGATTACGTAGAGATGATGTGGATGATGTTGCAACAACCCGATCCAGACGACTACGTGGTCGCGACCAACGAAACACATACCGTAAGAGAATTCGTAGAAAAATCTTTTCGATTTGCCGGCGTGGAAGTTCGCTGGGAAGGAAAGGGAGACACGGAAAAGGGTTTTGACGCAAAAGACGGTCATCTCTTGGTGGAAGTGAATCCAAAATTCTACCGCCCGACCGAAGTTGATATTCTCATCGGAGATCCCGCGAAAGCGAAGAAAAAACTAGGCTGGGAACCAAAGGTGAAATTCGAAGAACTCGTAAAGATAATGACCAAAGCAGATTGTGAATTGGTCGGAATCAAACTCTAAAAAAGTATATTCTACTTTGTTAATCTTTGGGCGATTCGCTCGCGAGCCGATTCTTAAAAAAAGCTCGCGACCGCGCTTTCCACTTCAATCTCTCGCTGCGATTTTTCCCCATTCCACTTTTCTAATATTCAGATTTTCTTTCTTTTTTCTAAATACAAATTCAAAAACGGCGCACGGTTTTATCGTTTAGGACGCTCGAGATTTCCGCTACAATCGCTATCGCAGGGAGCGTGGTGAATGAAAAGCCAGGGAAACGTCTGAAGTTTTGAATCCGATGATTCAATTTTATTTCCGATTCGAATCCAAATGTAAAGGATAGAAGTTCGAGGTTGTCGGAACAACGACGATTCTCTGTGAAAGTCGCGGCCCCCACCCAGATAGGGTGGAGGAGGAGGGCTCGTGGGAAATTTGCACGGGTTTTCCTATATCAGAAAAACTCGAATAAAGCAATTCAATTTCTTTTGTCGATTTTGTAGGAACTCCAACTAAGCGAGTTCTCTATGAAAGAGTTTTTCCGAAATTCCTAACCCCAACCCTCACCGCCGTCCACGTCGGCCCAGAGATACCAGGAAAGAATGGTTCGATAAGGAGAGAAGGACTTTAAGAATTCTTGAATCTCTTTTTTATTGTCTTTCGAAATCCCATAGTGTTTTTCCACGGACTTTCGAAGAATCAAATCGTTGATCGAAAAATGATCCCAGCGATCGAGCGCAAAGATCAAAACCATCTCCGCGGTCCAAGGCCCCACACCTTTCAGGGAACAAAGTAGTTCCAACACATTCAAATCTTCTAATTTATGAAGTTTAGAATCTGAGATCGTTCTATTTTGATAGGCTTCTGCGATTCTTTTGATCGTTTCGGTTTTCGCCTGAGAAACTCCGATATTTCTGAGATCGCCGTTCGGGATCCGGAGAATTTTTTCCGGAGGAGGAATCTTTTTTGTTTCCGCGAGAGCGATCAATCTTCTTTCAAAGGTAAGCGCGACCTTGGTCGAGAGTTGTTGTCCTAACACCGATTTGATGAGAACCTGATACGGAGAACCGATCGTCTGCAAATTGCACGGACCGACGGAATCGATCAGAGCTTTTGTGATGGAGTCTTGTTTACGAAGCCAGTTTGTCGCTTTTTTGATTCGAGAATCTCTGTCTTCTATGTTCTTGGAAAAGGTTTTTCCGGAACTCGAAGACTTTGATGATTTTTTTGGGGAAGCCATTCCAATCTAGGAAAGACGCGTTATGCTCTTTTCTTGAGTTTGTTTTCCATCTGAGATTTTTTTCTATAGATATGAACTAATTTTTCCAGTTCCACTAAATCGGTACAGCTGAGTTTTCCCTGATCCAGTTTGATCCACTTATTCTTAGTAAGAAGATCGAGAACCAAATTCTCATCTTTTGGATACGAAAGACCGACCATCTTGATTAAGTCTTTTGTACCGATTTCAAAGTTATACGAAACCTTAGGAGTGATTTTGATTCGATTCTTCTCAACCAAAGTTAGAAGAGTATCCGCGATTCTTCCCTGAGGATCGTTGATCATCAAGTTCGCCAACTGTTTATACGCGGTCCAAATTCTTTCCGAAAGAAGTGTGATCAGACGAGTTGCCAATTGAGGCTGAGCCTTCACCATTCCTTCGAAGTTCGCCTTGTTGATGGCGAGAAGTTGAACCTGACCCCATGCGATCGCGGAAGCGGATCTGGGTTTGTTATCCAAAAGAGCCATTTCCCCAAAGATATCTCCATTTTGAAGAACCGCGAGCAACACTTCGTTTTTATCTACGATCTTGGTGATCTTCACCTTACCGTTTTGAATGATATACAATTCTCTTCCCGGTTCGTGCTCGCAGAAAATCATCTCATTGTCCGCGTACATACGATTGAACTTTGTGAGATCGATCGGAGCCGATTGCATCGGCTGATTCATCGTCTGCAGTTTTAGTTTTGCCTGAGTGGCGAAAGGACCGTTTGGAAGGTATTGAAGATATTTCTGAAACGCGTAGGCAGCGTGTGGGTTGTTCTTCTGATTGAAGTAGTTTTCCCCAATGTTATAAAGCTCGTTCGGATCTTCTTCCACAGCGGAGCGAAAGGTCAGACGAGTGATCGTCTGGTCGAACTGGCGGAGTTTCATCGAAAAGTAGCGGATGATTTTCATCGCTACGGGAGTATTTCTTTGAATGAGGGTTCCGAACTGATCGTAGCTAACTTCGATCACGGAAACATCGGTGAGCGCCACTGCAGATTCGATCTGAGCGTGTTGGCTCATGGCCGCAACCACTCCGAAAAAGTCACCGGGACCTTGTACGGAATTCGGATCTTCTCCGACTACTGGGTTTTCACGTCCTATTTTTACCTTACCTTCACGGATAATAAAGAAGCTAGGGGAATCTTTCTTTCCCTCTACAATAATGTAGGAGCCCTTTTGGAAGTTTACGATTTGGAAGATGCCTGTGGACATGCTGTTCGGTTAGTATTTTTTTTGAAAATCAGAGTTCAACTGTTTTCATTATCGGATTTCAGGAAACCAATCTCCAAAAAAAGAACTACTTTTCTCCACATTCTGACATTTCCGCCTTGGAGCCGCTCAAAATCTCCCATTCTGAGAGTTCTAAAGAGGCTTTTTCAGCTAGTTCTCGGGAAAAAGACTGGGTGCAGATCGATTTGAAAACCTCTTTCGCCTTATTTTCTTCTCCGATCTCAAGATAGAGTTTTCCTGCTTCGAAAAAAGCATTCAGACCTTGAGCGGAAGTTGGTTCTTCCGAATATTGGTGGAGGTTGATCTCGAGGATCTTTTCGGGGCGTCCCAGTCGGGAATAGTTGTTTTTTAAGACTTGATAAGCCTTGGTTTTGAATTTGCTCGAAGGGTAAAGAATTAAGAAACTTTTAATTTCCTCGATCGATTTATGAAACTTACGATCCTTATACGCTTCTTCCGCGATTCTAAGAAGGTTTTGCGCCTGGGTTTCTTGGAGCGCGCTCGCCTCGGAACGAAGAGAGCTTGAAAGCGAAAACCAAGCGAAAATAAGAATGAGTATGAAAACGTAAGAACCTTTGGCCTGCAAGATAATCTCCGGAGGAAGAATTCCCCTATTAAAGATTATCTGCAGAATTGCCGAAAAGGTTGATTACTTTTTCTTGTCGATCGTCTTCCGGTGGTGTTCGCAGAGTCTATAAAGTTTGCCGGAAGAGGGGTTCTTCTTGGCAACTTTTGTTCCGCAAACAATACAAAGGCCGTTGTTTCTTCTTCTTTGATACAAGAGTTGGACTCTTTCCGCTCCGGAAAGATTATACTTACTCACCTGTATTCTGAATCCCTTATATAGATAATTCCCCACTGCATTAATGGATTGAGATTTTACTCCTGTTACCAGGGACTCAAGATCGTCGTTCGAGATTTTTTTTGGTTTCATACAGTTACTTGAGACGAAATCACCTAATTAAAATTACAGAAAAAAATGCACGTTAGATATTTTTTTAAAAATCAACGCAAAAAAAAATGAAACAACTATTATGAAACCCTAGAACGAAAGCCCGCAATTTGAAATAATTTGTTTCCAAATCTGAAAAGATTTTGATAAAGAAATCACTGCAATGAGCGATTTTTTAAGTTGAAAACTCGGCGGATCCGGTATGGATCCCTTGATTTCGAATTAAATCAATCCGATCTAAACATTAACAAACTTGTGTTTGGTGGTCAAGAAACGGCCAAAACCAGCTAAAAGCTTGCAAAAATCGGGTGGATCCAATAAAATTAAAGAGTCCATTTCACAAAAAGAAACAAGGAGGTTTTTCCATGAAGAATGAACGTTTGTATCACCATGATAAAATTGAGAAAGGCTTCGGAAATCAAAATCACCTTTCCCAACGGATTCATTCTGTATATAGGGTGTTTCACCCTATTCTTATTTTGTGCGTCCTGTTTTCGTTTATAGCGTGTAAGCCGAGTCCGAAAGACCAAGTGCAAAGGATATTATCCGACAAACAAATTCCGGTAGAAGAAAAAATTCGTCAGGCTTCTTTCCTACTTTTAGGAGATCGATTGAAAGAGATCGAAATCGCTCCCGGTGATACGTCCGGAGCGGGAATGGTAAGGGTTACTTTAGCAGTGGGTGGAAATTCTGCGCTGACCTTTTTAGGACAAAAAGAATATAAAGAAAGAATGAAATTAGAAATTGCACTTCTTTCCTTTCGTCTTTTGCAAACTCTGAAGAATCTTCCGATTGAAAGTATTCGAGTCAGCATCATAAAACCGTATTATGTTAAGAATTCTCCGACGGAATCCATAGAAGAATTCGAAGTTTTTCGCGCGAGAATGGAAAAGACTTCTGTCAGTGCGATCCAAGGTTTTGAAACCGTGGATTCATTTGCAGCCGATTCGTATGATTCGCCGGATCCTGCCGTTCTGGATGTGATGGTGCAGATCGTACGATCTTGGAAAGTGGAATTGGATGAGTTGAACCGAGTAGAAGTAAACTAAAAGAACACCATCTAACGAACTAAAAGAATACGGAAACTTTCACTTTCTGAAAGGAATGGAACCGGATTCTAAGATAACGTTCTAATCGGATCAACGTTTGACTCTAATTTTAAAACAAGTCATGCCTTGGTTATAAATTACGCGTTTAAAATTGAAACGTACATAGAAAATGGAATTTCATTTTCTATCATTCATAAAATGAAATTCTACTTCTCAATCTTTTCCGCAAGGTGAATTGTTTCTTAGAAAAAGAATGATTTAAACTTTTTCCGACAAACGAAATGATTTCGTTAAAATGCTTGAAAACGGGCTTTAAGTCCGTCTGAAATAAACTTACGAAGAATTATAATTTTCAGCATCGAAAAAACCTTCCAGATCTCATCATTAAAATTATCAATTATCCCGAATCGGAATAATTTATAATTATTGAATATTCAAATTTTATATTATACTTTAAGTATAAAATTTTATTTATTTTACATTTTTATTTTTTGTTTGTAATATTATTTACGGTTCTGGCAAATGTTTCCGAATTTAAAAAGGAGGTTTATTGCTAATGACTATGGAAAAAGAAAATTTGGAAAATCTGGAATCAGGAAAAACTCTGAGCAATTCTGAAATCGAACGTCTTAGAGAAGCGTGTAGAAGCAACCCAACTCACTATACTTGGATACGAATTTTATTCTCTCTTGGATTGAGGCCGGAGGAATTGATTTCAATTCGGGTAAAAGATGTCGATGTCGACAATGGAATATTAAGAATTCGTGGTTTAAACGGAGTAGAGGATCGTCTTTTGGTAATCCCAGGATGTTTGTTAAAAGACTTTTACGGAGCTCTCAAAACAAAAATGCCCGAAGAATTCTTATTTTCAGGAAGAAAAGGAAAACTACATCGAAGGACGATACAAAAACTTCTCCAAAAGATAGAAATCAAAACGGGAATTAAAATCACCTTTCCGATCATTCGGAGAACGATCGCCGTAAGGATGCACAGACACGGCATCTCAATCGCATACATTTCCTTCTATCTTGGATATAAGACTCGAAGGGCGACCTATAAATTGATTGGGAAAAACGGAAAGCCCGAGCACGTAAAAATATTTTCCATAGAAGAAATTATAGACATTGGAGCTTAAAAATGAGTTGTAAACGCGTTCTGAAAGCTTAATTTAGTCCTAATTCTCCAAAAGGAAGCCATCTTTGGAAATCAAGACGAAAAAGATCGGTAAGCATACTCTAGTTGCGCTCAATGGAAGGCTGGATATCGGACATTCAGACGAAGTCGAAGCAAAATTACTGGATGATGTTCAGTCCGGCCAGGGTGATATTTTAATAAACCTGGAAAATATTTCATACATCTCCTCCTCCGGGATTCGTATCTTTGTAGGTATGGTCCGCGAGTTGGAAAAGCAAGGAAGGAAGTTGAAACTTTGTTGTATCACTCCACCTGTAAAAAAAGTATTCGACGTGGTCGAACTGCTGGATCTGTTTGAAGTCTACGAAACAGAAAGCGCGGCTCTCGATTCGCTAACCTAAAGTCCGGGAATTTTTCCCGGATTTCCCACGGGTCCTATGTCCCGAAAATTTCTTTCCAACCTCATTTCGCCTAACGCAGTACCTTTGGCGCTGCTGTTTCTCTTAGCGTTTGTTTTTGTCTGGGTTCCTCAGAACGATCGAATGGAATTTCCTCCGGTTTGGCCGGATGAGGTTCTATTTTATTCTCCCTCTCAGGATTTTGCCAGCTTTGGAACTCTAAGAACGAACGTATTGGAGGGTTTGATTCCGGGAATGGAAGAAATCACGCTCTGGATGCCTCCGCTTTATTTTCTTACTGGCGGATTCTGGATGCAACATATCATGCCCGGTCTCGAAGGATTGCGTCTTTTTACTTCGGTCACCGCCGCGTTTTCCATTCTCATCTTATATGGAATTTTAAAAAGAATCGGTTTCTCCTCTTTTTCAGCGCTCTTCTCTTGCCTTTTGCTCGCGACCGATCTCCTTTTTTTGAGAGTAGGAATGATGGCGAGAATGGAAGCCCTCTGTCTATTCTTCGCTTTAGGAAGTCTGTTCTTTCTTGTTCGAAGCGCTTTAGAAGAATCAACCGAAAAAGTAAGTTGGGTCGAGGGCGCGGCCGCCGGAGTTTTGCTTGGACTGTCTTTTCTTTCTCATCCTTTCGGCGCGGTCTTTGGAATTCCATCTCTCTATCTTCTCTGGAGAAGGACATCTCTGCTCCAACCTTGGTTTTGGCTGGGAGGAGCGTTGCCTCTGATCCTATGGATCCTTTGGTTTTTTCCAAAGTTGGACCTATTCTTATTTCAATTCGGATTACAATTCGGAAGAAAGAAAGAACTCTTCTCCGTGTTTTCAATGATCACGAAGATCAAAATTCTCATCGGGGGATATGAAAATCCGGGAGTTAGAATTCTCTTTTATATTTTTCTTTTGGCGGGAATCGGAATCAATCGAAGACTTTTGAAGGAAAAGAAAGAACGTTTTCTCTTTCTTTTTGTTTGGATTTTAGGGACGCTCGCTTTTCTTTTTCTTTCAACTGAATTTTATTATGTGGTGTATCTTACGATTCCGATTTCTGCGTTAGGCGGAATTCTCTTGGAAGATTCGGATCGAAAGAGGGTTGTCTACACGGGTTCCGGACTTCTGTTTTGCAACCTGATCGTTCTCTTTCTCGCGTATCGAAAAGTGGGATTTGTGAATCCTGAATTTGATCTTGGAAAAAAGTTTTCGGAAGAAGTCGCGACGGAACTGAAGTATTCTAAGAAGGTTTATCTACAAGCGATTCCCGATCCGTATTTTTATCTCAGAGAAAAATACCCGAATCAACAAATCTTAGAATTCATTCCGGGAGAATTGCCCGTGCCGCCGGAAATGTTTTTGGGAACCTTGGATTCCATCGATACCTTTGTATTCAGTGAAGGAACAAAACGAAACGAAACCGTCGACTTGTATTTGAAGGAGAATTCATCTTCATTTTACAAAAAGAATGTTTCAGTTTCTCCCTCTACAACTCGAAAGTTAGTCCGCGCTCAGGCTGAGATCTATCTTCGGAAAAAGAAATGAATTCTTCCCGGATTCAAAAAATTCTTTTTGAAACGATTGCTTTTATTTTTTTCTTTCAATCCTGCGTGGGAAAGGAATCGGATCAACAAGGTCTTTCCGCTCTTTTACCCCTTGTGGGTCCGCTCTTGAAAGTAGGAATCATCGGAGATTCTCTTTCTCAGAGATCGGATGGTTTCGGTTTGAGAGAAAAGTTGGGAACAAGATTTACGGTAACTGATTATTCAGTTTCGGGAAGATCGGTTCCCGGTTGGAACGACGTGATCGGAACGGCTCTTACAGAACAACAAAATCTTTTGATCTTAGAATTGGGGACCAACGACGTTTCCAGTTATCCGCTTGATCAGTTTCCCGGAAACTACGAGATTCTTCTAAATTCCATTCAAAAGGCGAGTAACGCGGCGATTCTTGTGACCGTTTTACCTCCTACGATTCAGCCCGGATATCGAGCCAATATTCTCCAGATCAATCCTTACTTGAGAAGTCTCGGTTCTCGTTATCTGATCGCAGATATGGAAACCGTCTTTCTCGAAACGGAAAAGACGATTCCCTTGTATCCCCAGATCGATCCGATTCATCCGAATCCTACCGGTTACGATTTGATGGGAACCGTCTACGCAGACACGATTCGAAAAATCTATTTTAAATAGAATTCAATTGTTATTATATTCACAATTGAGAATGAATGGATTGAATACCTGAGCCACGTAAAGTCTTCCTTCAAATGGAATCGCGGTGCTTCCGGCTGAGATCAAATCCCCTTGCGTTGCAAAAACTTCCTGAAAACTTCCGTCTTCGGAAATTCTAAATACTTGGGTCGGAGCGTGATAGTCCGCGTTCAACATGTGTCTTACGAATTGATAAGTGGATCCGTGTCCGACCACAAAAATTCTTCCCTTAGAATCGAGTTCCAAGTTGTCAGTTCCAGAATCTAAAAAGATTTTTTCCGCGGGACCAAGAACCGGTTTGCCGTCGGTTCTCTCGATCGGATAACGATAGACGCTTCGATCCGCGAAGCCTGCTCTATAGAGCATTTCTTTTCCTTGAGAATTCTTCGTATAAAGAATTCCGTTTCCGTAAAAGAGAGGAGTATTCAAGTTGGACCAAGTCTTTCCGTCGTAATACGCGATGTCCGCGCGTTTGAATCTGAAAAGATCGTCCCAAAAAAGATAACGAAAGAATCCGCCGGAGCCGTGATCATTGGAAACGTAAATTTCGTTTTCTGAAACCGCGTGAAGATCGTTCGGACTCGTGATCGAAGGATCGGAGAGAGTTCCTACATGCGACCATTCCTTTCCCTTCCGTTCAAAAATTTCTATGGTATGTGTTTTATAAAGAGCAGGGTGGGAGATCACGTAAAGACGGTAGACGTCCTTTGTTTTGAGGATGCTCATCCCGTGAGGTCGGAACTCCGGAGGAAATTGTACGGGAAGTTCTTTCGGCACCGAAGAGTTTTTGAGATCGATCCAAAAGATCTTTCCAGTCTGATTAGAAGTTCTTCTTTCGTGGCTGGAGACATAAAGAATCTTTTCTTCCGCGTCTAAGGCCAGGTCTTCCGGACCAGGAAGTCCTTCAATCCGAGTGCACGCCGCCCCGGACGGGCCGACGGACTTGATGTCGACCCCACAATTGAGAAGGGTAAGAATCAAAAGGAGCATCACTGTATTTCGGAAACCGAGGGAGTTCCCACATTTTAGGGTTTGTTTGGTCATTTGGAGCTGTTTCCTATCGTTTTACGGCTCCGACCTTCCCGGAAACTTTGAGGGCAGGCAAGGAAAAAACTTAAAAAAGTGTTTGCTATTTTTATGCACTGCACAAAAATAGCAATAGAGATCCTCTAAAACGAATTGAGAGGTTGCTGTATGGAAAAAAACAAATTAAACGACATAATCAACGCAGGGATCGGCGCAGTCCAAACCTCACGCGAGATTTTCGACAAACTAGTAGATGATTTAAACGATGGAAAGGAAAAGATCGAAGAAAGATTCGATCAGCTCAAAGCTCAGGGTGAAAAGGACATGAGCGAGAACGCCCTCAAATTGAAAGTAAATCTTGCTTGGGGATTGGTTCGGTTCGAAGAGATCCGAGACAACATTCTGAATCATTTCATTAAGAAATAAGTTTCTTTGCGCTGGAGCAAAATTCTATTTCTTACTCTCTGGTCTTTAGTTTCCGCCGGAGAGATTCATTCCAAGGAAATTACACTATTCTCACACTTCATTGATTCCTCTCCCTCCATCACAGGGGAGGGGATTCTTCTCAAGCAAAACTTCACACCTGCCTCCACTTTTAAATACTGGATCGCTCTTTTTCTAATCGAAAAGAATTTGGTTTATCCTAGTTTTCAAAAAGTAAGTTCCGAAAAACACATTCCTCATACTCCCCGCGCTCTGAATCTCCGAGAAGCGATGTTGTATTCTTCCAATTCTTTTTTTCTTTCGTTCTTGGAAGAAGATTCGAAACGTTATGAAGAATTTCAGGATTTTCTAATACGAATCGGATTTGTTACGGAAGTTTATAAAAGTCCGTTTTTGAATCGGAAGAATCTTTATCTTTCTCCTTCGATCCAAAAATCTCCGGAAGCACAACATAACTTTTTTGTTTCATTCTTAAAAGACGAAGGTCGTTCGAGAGGTATTTCTTCAAAGACGTTTCAGTTTTGGAAGGAATCCGCTTATTGGTCCGAATGCGATTCTCAAAATTCGAAAGTATTCGGAAAGACCGGATCTCTCGGTGGAGCGTTTTGGTTTTTGGGTTTTTTAGAAAAGAAACAAAGTGTTTGGGAACGTTGGACGAAAGATCTTCCAAAAGAATATTCAGTGATTACCGTTTTGCAAACCGGAGAAGGATCTTCGAGAGAAGGGGCGATTCGTTCTTTTTATCGGACCGCGGGTTGTGAGAACGAAATCGAAAACGTTTTGAAAAGAATCTCGGAGTGACTGGATTCGAACCAGCGACCCCTTCCCCCCCAGAGAAGTGCGCTACCACTGCGCTACACCCCGATTCTTAAATATTACTGTAAGAATTTTGGAAAAGGCTCTTCTGTAAACTGAAAAAAGTGAAGGCCTTTAACAGAGAAAATCGGGACAAAGAAACCAGATGATTTGTCCGTCCAGAAATTTCTCTCTCGGTACGTTCACTGCCAACGCGGAACCCGGAGAAAAAAGAAAACTTTTACCAACGCCGCTGATGCCTAAAAGTTTTTCGGCAAAGATGGAAACGTCGGGACTATGACCAACGATCAAAATCGTATCCGAATTGGAAAGACCTTTGATCAACGGACAAACTCGAGACATATCTTGTCCCGCTTCTAAATAGTCTAAAGATTCCGTTTCTTGTTCCGGATGAAGAATGTCCGTATAAATTTTTGCGGTGTCCGTTGTTCTGAGATAAGGACTGTGATAAATTTTTGTAACTTTAAATCCGACCTGAAAGAAACGCGCCATCTTTTGAACGTCGGCGATTCCCTTCTTTGTAAGAGGTCTAGATCGGTCTGTGCCGTCAGGAGAATTCGGTTCCGCTTCTCCGTGTCTTGCGATAATTATCTTCATGTTTTCAGAGATGGATCGGGAACGAATTCCCTAAAATCATCGGACCTTCTCCCGCTGGAACCTTCGTTTGCAAAAAAGGTCCAATCGTTCTATATTCTTTAACACTGGCTCCTAACGGGATTCTTTTAGAGAACTTAAAGGTTCTGGACCCCGTAGACAGGTTTGTTAGAAAAGGCTCTGATTCCAAGGAAAAGTGCATGTCCGAATTTGCAATTGAAATCGATTCGATACAAAAAAAATACAAAGAACAAAACGCTCTCAAAGGAATTTCCTTCCGAGTACCTAAGGGATCCGTCTTCGGACTTTTGGGTCCGAACGGCGCCGGTAAAACCAGCTTGGTCCGAATCCTCATGGGATTTTCCAAACAAACCGCAGGAAGCTTTCATCTATTTGGACTTCCTTTTTCACCGGTCCTTCGTAAAAGAATCGGATATCTCCCCGAAAAAGTTTCGATTCCCGGCTTTTTGACAGGCGAAGAATTTCTAACGTTCAATGGAAAGTTAGCCGGAATCCGGAGCTCCGAGATTCAAAAAAAGTCTAAGGCCCTTTTGGAAAAAACGGGAATCGCCGACGCGGGATCCAAAAAGATCGCTGGTTATTCCAAAGGAATGTTACAAAGGCTCGGACTCGCATCCGCTCTGATCGGCGATCCTGAACTTTTGATTTTGGACGAACCGGGTTCCGGACTGGATCCGAAAGGTTATATCGATTTCAGGGAAACCCTCGTGGAGGAAAACAAAACAAAGGGAACTACCGTATTACTAAATTCTCATAGACTTTTGGAAGTGGAAAAAGTCTGTCATGAGATCGGAATTCTCAATCTCGGAACTCTCGCCGCGATCGGTCCGCTCGAATCCTTGAAAGAGGGAAAGAATCGAATTCTTGTAAAAGTGGAATCCGTTTCATCGGAGTTGGATTCTTATATCCGTAAAATTTCTTCGGAACAAAAAATTACGGAGAATCAGATCGAATTCCTTCCTACGAACGAAATCGATCTCAGAAAAATTCCGGCGGAACTCGTAGCGCTTGGAGCCAACATCCTAAAGTATGAAAGAATCACGGAATCCTTGGAAGAAGTTTTCCTAAGAGTGACCGGAGGAAATCATGAGTAATCTTTCTTGGATCCAAGATCAAATTCCGAAAGTATTTTCAGTCGCGTTTTTAACTCTGAGAGAAACTCTTCGGAAAAGAATCGTATATTTCATTTTTATAATATCCGCGCTTTTTTTATTTTTTAATTTCAGCTGCGATATTCAAGTCGGCGGAGAAGACCAATCCGGGAATCCTACTTTTCAGATCTATATAGTGTTTCTCTTTTTCGCTTTTTGGAATACGGTCCTCGCTTTGTTTCTTCCAGTTTCTCTTTTGGGAGAAGAATTGGAAAACAAAACATATCTCCCGATTCTTTCCAGACCGGTTTCTTCGCTCACGTATCTCGTTGGAAAATCCTTCGGGGTCTTTTTCCTCATTTTGGCGAACGCTGTGTTTTTGATAGGAACCTATCTCGTAAAACAGCAATTATCCGGCGGAGCTTTTTCCTGGGATCTTTTGAAAGCTTGTATCACGATGTTCCCCGTTTTTTACTTTCTGATCGTCTTTGGATTCTTACTCGTTTTGAGTTTTGGAAAGAATGCGGCTTTTTTTGGAGGATTGGCTTTGTTGGTTTTCTCCACCTTCCTGGATCTTTTTATCTATGAACAGGCGGCGGCGAGTTTGGTACAAACTACGGACCTGAAAAAACAAATCCTGGAAGTGATCTATTGGATTTTGCCTCAGGAAGGAACGATCTTCTTCTTTTCAAGCTCTCTTCTCGCAAAGAGCCTTTCTCAGGTTCATTATTACGGGGAATATTCCTTGGCGCAGGTTGGGGTTTGGATTTTTCTCTCTTTGGGTTTTGGAAAAGTTGTTCTGGACAGGAAAGAACTTTGAACGAAAAGTACCGATTGACAAATCTCTAAAGAGTCATAATTCTACCTTGGGTTGACGTTTCGCCGGCCCGATTGGATTTTGGAAATCGGTAAATGAAGATTCAATGGTATCACTACGAAAAGGAAGGTTATTACCTTTCCGTCAAGAATCTCAACGTTCCCATTGAGTCCCTCAACCCTCTCTATCTTAGAATCACTCATCTCAATCGTAACATCGATAAGATCATCAGTTTTCTCCTGGATCGTTATCTTCAATATCTGGATATCACTTCTCTTCGAGAATGTATCTTTTCCATCTTAAGAGAAACGATCATGAACGCCGTAAAGGCAAATCAGAAAAGGGTGATTTTTCAGGAAGCCGGCCTGGATATCACGGATCCGAAACAATACATTATCGGAATGGAAAAATTCAAATCCGAACTGATTTCTAAAAAAGATCTTTATACGGATCTTCTGGAAGAAAAGGGCCTTCACGTTTTGATTACGTTCGGTTTTAATCAAAATAGTTTTTTACTAAAGGTTGCGAATAACGTAGGCATTCTTCCGGAAGAAGACCAAAGGGTTCAGGAAAGAATTTCCAAAGCCCATACTTACAACGATCTTTCCGAAGTTTTTGAAAACCACGGAGACGAATCCGAGGGAGCGGGGCTCGGACTTGCGATGTCTTTGTTGATGTTAAAAAACGAAGGGATTGAAGGGGATTCTTATCGGATCAAATCGGAAGATGGGGTCACTTCGGCTTATATCAAAATTCCTTTTGGATTCAAAAAACGGAATATTAATCTTCAAAAAACTGGAGATATTCTTTCCGAGGTCGATACACTTCCGACCTTTCCCGATAATATCAATCAGATCATGAGCCTGATCAACAAGCCGGATTCTTCGATTCAAAGTATTACCGAACTCGTAGGAAGGGACGTTTCTCTTTCCACAAATATTCTCAAGTTGGCAAATTCCGCGTCTTTTAGTCAAAGGACAAGGGTTGAAAATTTGGACGACGCGATCAAGGTGATCGGTTTGTCCGAGTTGAACAACATTCTTCTGAGTTTAGGAACCAAAAAGATATTAGAAGAACGTTATAAAGAATTTGAAGCGATCTGGGAACGTTCCAGCCTTTCCGCGTTTATCTGCAGAAGGTTGGGAGAAAGAATGGAATGGAAAAAACAAACCGTCACCGTTTTGGTTTGTGCGGCCCTTTTGCACGACGTAGGCCGAGTGATTCTTCTTTCCTTGGAACCCGAGATCTCAGCCAAAATTTCCGATTTGCTCGGGAACCGTTCCTTTCCGTCCCCTTTGACTTTGGAAGAAGCTGCATTAGGAATTTCTCATACAACTTTAGGCGGAATGATTTGTGAAAAGTGGAATTTCTCGGATACGATTCGAGTCTCCGCAGAAATGCATCACCGACCTCTTCTTGTAAAAAAAGAATTCCAGGACGCCGTGTTTACGATTTATCTTTCGGATATGATCATCGATATTTCTCAGGGTTTAGCTGACTATTCTCTCATTCAGACTTCCGTGTTGCAGCATTTCGGATTTAAGAAAGAAGAAGAATACTTGGAATTTACAAAAAAAGTTTTAAAAGAATATCAGGACTTTAATAAGAAATCTTAAGAATTCTTTTCCAGAATCACTTTTACAAATTTTGAAAGTGATTTTGCCGCTTCGTGAAAGTCCTTCGGTTTTAATTCTTCCGGTCTTTTATCCGCGTCGATCTTTGCGTTTTCTAAAGCCTTGAAACATTCGGCGCGAAACGATTCTTCCAAAAAATTCTTAGATGTATGCACTTCGAGAGGAAGGGAAGTAATCGGCGCGTCCCGAAACGAAGAAGTCAACTTTTTACGTTTTCCCCAGAACGCCATTCTACAAAGACATTCCAGAGCGATAAAACCGAACTCATCGTCAAACGCGGGTTTGGCTCTATATTCTAAGATGGAAGAATCCACATTGGGTCTTGGATAAAAGGCGCCGGCCTTGATATTTTTTTTGAGTTTCCAGTTTCCGTAAGCGGATAAATAGAATTGAATCGAAGAGGCTTCCTTTGAGATTCTTTTTGCAAATTCTTTCTGAACCAAGAAGGTTGCTCCCACAAGTCCCTTCAGATTTTTTACGGCGCTCAAAGTAAGTTCGGAAGAAATGTAATAGGGAAGATTTCCAAAAAGATAAACCTTTTGATTTTCATATTCCGAAAGAAAGCCCAGAGCGTCGCCTTCTCTGAGTTCGAATTCGGGAAGGTATTCCCGCAACCAAGTCGCATAAACCGGATCGATTTCAAAGAGAGTTACCGGCTTGTGAAAATCCAAAAGCCCGTGAGAGATCGCGCCGAGTCCGGGGCCGATCTCCAAGATTCGATCGATGGAAGGAAGAAGATCGGAACTCAAACCGGAAAGGATGATTTGAATCGCATTCGGATCGATGAGGAAATTTTGTCCCCATCTTTTGAGAGGAGCCGAAGACTTGGATTCCAGAAATTTCCGAATCTCAGAAACTTTTCGAAAGGGGTATTCTCTGGAGCTCATCTTTCTCCAGAAACATCCAACTCTCCGAAAGCCCAAGCAGTTTTCGATTTCGATTCCAGACTTCCGCACGATCCTTGCTCCCAAAAGGAGTTTCCAGAAGAATCCAACCCTCGCCCGATTTTGTCTTTTGAGCAAGCTGAGACAGAGAATCTTTTTTTGTATGGAAGAAAAGAATCTTAGAATCGCCCGGAAGCGGAATCTCACGGATCGGATTCGATTTTTTTAGTGAAACGCGGCTAACAAGATTCCAAAGATCGGCGTCTCGACCGGAGTAAAGTAATTCCGTTTTTGGAGATTCTTGAGCGCAGAGAAAAGCCCAAGTTAGACAAGACTCGTCGTCAACGTGGATTTTTTTTAAGAATTGTCCTTCCAAAGAATCACAGTAAAGACGTTTTGAAGTTCGAAACGCATTCGCGATCTTTTTGTTCGCATACTTACATTTTCCGGAGAAGAAGAGGGAATCTCCGTTTCTAAGAAGAAAAAAGAATCGGTTGTTTACGATCCTATTCTGTTGAGGAAATTGACCCGGCGCCTTGTAGAGAAAAAAGTGGATTCCAAAAATTCCTAAGAAGAAAAGGATACAAAAATAAGAATAGGATTTTTTTGAGAACATTCGTCTTGCCGGATTATAATTATATTCTTTATTTTGAATATTATGAAATGGATCCTTAGATTCTTTGTTTCTAAGAAAGTTTTTTTCGATAAAGACCGCAAAGAAAATTACGGAGAAAGAAAGGATGACCCAGCCAGCGATTCCGAGCCAGAGAGCGTCTCCCATTTCTTTATAAAATCCGAGAGGTTTGGAAAGAGTATTGGAAAGATAAAAAAGAATTTGGATTAAGAATTCAGTTACGGACCAAGAGGATTCCAAAAGAAAACGAATTCCTGTCTCGTGAAGGATCAGAGAAAGATAAAGAATCGGAAGTAATATTCCGGCTAACGGAACGACAAGGAGGTTGAGAAGAATCGATCCAAAACTGAATGCGCCGAAAGAAAAAAGAAGAACGGGCATGGTTCCCAAGCCGGCGGAAAAAGAAACGGTTAGGTTTTCTTTGAAAAAGGAAAGAATCGAATTCTCATTAGAAAGAAAGCCGAGCGAAACTTGGATCGGATAGGAAAAGAAAAAAATTCCGGTCACGGCTCCGAAAGAAAGGCAAAAAGATACCGAGTAGAAACGAGGAGGATCCCAGATCCAGAGAATCCACGCGGAACAGAGGAGGAGATCAACCGGGCGAAGTTTTCGAAAGAAAAGCCCTTGGACCAAAAGTATTCCCGCAAAGATCCAAGCTCTCGTGAGAGAAACCGGATAACCCAAAGCTGATAGATAGAGAAAGCCGGTGAGGAGTGGAACAATTCTCGGCGCTGCATATCCAAGAATCGGAAAGAAATTGAGAAGTCGAAATTGAACCCCCATAAGAATTCCTAAATGAAGACCGGAGGCCGCGAAAAGATGTAAGATTCCTCCTTCTTTTGCTTTTTGTTTAAAGTCCTTTGAGAGTTGTTTTGCCTCTCCGAAAATGAGTCCTAATGCGATCCGATTTGTATTCTTTTCCAGATTCGCTTCTCCGAGGTGTTGTAAAATTCTTTCTCGAAATCGATCTTGAAAGAAGGTTTCCGTTTTTCCAAAAAGATTTTTTCTGGAAAAGGAGAATGTCTGATTCCCCGTTTCTCTTTGAAAACGTTCTGGACAAAGAGTTGTCGCCAAAAGAAGAAAGAATATTCCAAAAATAATATATTCTGAAATTTGAAATCGTTTTCTAAAGAAAAGGCTTCCCGAAAAGACGGAGAGGAGAATTCCGATCCATAACAAGGAAGTTTCCGGGAAGATCAGCTGGATACAAATCCCGATCAAGGTTCCAAAGGAGAATTTAGAAAAAGAAGAACAAGGCTGCCAGTTGCGAATGTGTTTTCCCATACTCCAAACGGTTCCGAGGGGAGTTCGCGCGGAGGCCGTTTTGCCGATAATAAATTTTTTAGGATTGGAAATCTGTCGAAACGGATGGGATTTTTATACTTTTGGGGTTACAACGAGAACGGACCTGAATCGTTCAGCCCACAAAAATATTGAATTGTAAGAAGAATCTGTCGTAGGACCGACGTCTTCCGTAAAAGTCGCGCGCCCCACCCTGAATTTGGGCGGTGGAGGCGGGTCCGTGGGAAAACTCGGGAAACTTTTCTCTATCAGAAAAATCTAATATTTTCAAGTAAAAAATTTACTCCCAATTTTTGTAGGAACTCCTACAAAAATTCCGATTGGAATCTTGTTGATCGTAGATAGGTTTCCAACTTTGCGGCTAAGGTTAAACATATTTTAGGCGATAGAGGCGGGTCCGTGGGAAAACTCGGGAAACTTTTCTCTATCAGAAAAGCCTTATATTTGCAAATAAAAAGTTGGACCTCTCTCGTTGTGGGAATTCCTCTAAACTTTTCCCTTGGCGATCGTTCTCATCTTCTTGAATATGTGTAAGGAGATTTTGTCCTCTGAGCGAATTCATCATTCCCCTCAGGGCGAATTGTTGAAAGACGACCGGGTCCGATTCTGCGAATCAAAAGGGAATTGAGCGCTCCTTAAAAACGATACATTCCCAATTCTTTTCGAACTCGATCTAAAACTTCCGTGATCGTTTTCTGCGCTTTTTCTTTTCCTTTTTTGAGGGCGCTTTCGACAAAGCTCTGATCGGCTCCGATCTTTTCCCTTTCCTTTCTGTAAGGAGCAAAGTAATCCAGAGTGTCTTGTAGGAGTTGTTTTTTGAGATCTCCGTAACCGGTTCCAGGGGTCAAAAATTTATTTCTTAATTCTTCCTTTCCTTTTGTATCTAAGAATAAAGAATGAATCGCGAAGATATGACTTTTATCCGGATCCTTGGCCTCGTCCACGCCCGCAGAGTCCGTCATAATAGACATTATAGATTTCTTAAGTTCTTTTTCGGAATCAAAAAAGTTGATCGTGTTTCCGTAAGACTTCGACATTTTTTGTCCGTCGGTTCCCGGTACGAGCGCGGTAGCTTCGTCGATCTCCGGTTCCGGAATTTTGAATACGTTTCCGACTTCTCTGTTAAAATTGGATGCGATGTCTCTCGCATATTCTAAGTGTTGTTTCTGATCCTTTCCTACCGGAACCCGATCGCTATCGAACCCGAGTATATCCGCAGCCATCAGAACCGGGTAAAAGAAAAGTCCGCCGCCAGGGCTGAATCCTTTTGCCACCTTGTCTTTGTAAGAATGCGCTAAGTTCAATTGGTTTACGGTGATCGAATGACTCAGATACCAAGTGAGTTCCGTCACTTCCGGCACGGAGGATTGAAGCCAGAATGTGCTTTTTTCGGGATCGATTCCAAGCGCGAGAAAATCGCAAACTGCGTTATAGGTATTTTCTCTTTGTTTATCTTTGGATGAGAATGTGGTTAAGGAATGTAAGTCCGCGACAAAACAGTAGAGATCGGTCGTATCTTGGTATTCTTTGAGTTTTCGAATGACGGAGAAAAAATTTCCTAAGTGAAGTTTTCCGGAGGGCTGGACTCCTGTGAGAATCCTCATGCTTCCTCCATTCTTGTTGTCTCGTATTCTTTTCCGGCGAGTCTTTCGTATTCTTTCATCAGAGCTGTGAGTTCCGTATCGATTTTTTTATGTAAGGTAAGTTTTGTGATCGTAGGTTTGTCTTTGTAGATGACGGCGTAGTTGTAGAGAAGTTTCGCCATTTCCAAAAAGACGAAGTCCAAGGTTTTCCCGTTAAGACGATTTCCGGAGACTACAGTGGAATCGTAATATGGAATAAATCTATGAAGAATTTTAATTTCGTCGATTACCTTTTCTTTGGAGACCAAGACTCTATCGTTCAACTTTCCCGCGGTTTCGTATTGTCTTGCTAAAAGATGATTTTCAACGAGGATATTGAGTTTTTCGGCGAACTTTCCCATAAACCCGGCTGCGTCTCCGAGAAGTTTCAAAAGATTCTGCGTGATCTGATCTTCAACGCCGGCGCTTGAAGTCGTATGTTCGTTGTAAGTCGCAAAACTATACTGAAAACTCGGATACTTTTTGTTAAACGCATCCAGAAGTCGGAGTAGGTTATTGATCTGTTCTATATCACCTTTGAAAAGTCCGGGAAGCATAATGATTACGTCCCGGCTCTGATTCTTGCTGCCGATCTTTACGGTTCCTTCCAAAACCGGAGCGTAAGAAGCCTGAAAGTCTCGGAGGAGAAGATACATCAGCTTATGAGGAGTTCCCTTAAAAGCCGATTTGATCGAAGCGGATTGCATGTTTTCCGGAACGTGATTTTCGAAGTAGTCGTCGACGATCTGATTTAGAAAGTCGAAATTCATTCTTCCTTTATCGTCGATTCTAAAATATCTTTCTCTTAGGTTCTGAAGTTCTTCTTTTCGATTGAGACGAGTTTGAATATCGTCCGCCAATCGGATCAGAGTTGTTTCCACCTCTTTGATGATATCGGAAGAGCCTTGGAATTTTGTTTCGTTGATCGGAGGAACGTTGAGTTGTTGAACGATTTCTTCCCAAGAGATCATTCTCTTGGTCGCAACGATATGAAAGGCTCGAATTGCATCGGTCATTCTCGGTCTTCCGTTTTCGAGGTTGAGACCGTAAGTAAGACCTGCCATGATCTGAGGCATTCTCGGGATGAGTTTTTCATCCTTTTTGATGAGTTCCGGAACCTGAGTCATGATGATATCTTTCGAATCTTCCCGGCTCAAATGTCGCGCATAATAAAGTTCTAATTTAGTTGCCCGATTGAGAAAAATCTCGGGTGAGATCTGATCGATGAATAAACTGTCCAAAGATATGATGCTGTTTAGAAGTTTATTGAAGTTTAATACAACGTTATAAACGAGAGGCTTCCAGTATCTCCAGCCTTGTTGTTCACAAAATCGGAGCGCCTGGATTGTCGCGATGATCTGATCTTCTTTTAAAAATTTGAAAAGATTCTGAACGCCGGGCGCGATTTGTAATTTTCTTCCGAGAAAACCGACGTCGATTGTGCCGGTATCCTTTGCGAATTTATTGATGGCGGCATTTCCTCCGAAGAGGTTTGCGAGAAAACCGATTCCCGCTGCGGAAGCCGCTGCGTCGTTTTTCCTTTGTGGACTTTGTTTCGGAGCAGTTTTTGCGGATGTGGACGCTCTTTCCGAACTTCTCTTGGACTTGTCCTCTTCGTCCGTCTTCTTATTGTCCTCTTGTTTTTTTTTCTCAAAGTCCTCGTCGACCTTCTTCATCAAATCGATGCGAATAAAGATATCGTTCGACTTTTGAATGACTTCGTCGATTTGCTCCTGATGTTCGGGGCTCCTCTGTTTACGATAGAGATCCGCGAATATCTTGTGAGCGTCGGTCCTTGAGTTTAGAGACAAAAGACTATTCCTTTTCGTTTAACGGGTTTTCAACGATCTGCGCACTGGAAGGAGCGCTGAAGTTAAAAAGAGAAGCCGATAAACCTACGTTAGTCTGCACACCGGAAAAACTGATCGAAGTATATTCGCCGGTTCCTCTGTGTTTCATTCTTAACGACTTAGGAGTATTATCGGGATTCATTGTTACAACAATTTCTTCGTATGTTTTTGTCGGCGATTTGAGTCGGATCGATCCGCCAATTTGGGTCACTTCTTCGTAACCGCCTAACAATCCAAAGACGCCGCCCGTACTTCCGCGGAGGTCTTGTTTGCCTACGATCGCTCTTGCTGGAGAATAGAACCAAAGAAATCTTCCGTTGGAAGATACAACTCTGCCGTCAGAGAATTTGACGTGTAAATAGTTCGGTTTCTTAAAAGAAAGTGTTCCGGAAATTTCGTTATTGATAGTTACGCTGGCTCGAAGACTGGAAATTTCTCCCATTCTTCCTAAGAGTGCGTTGAGTCTGTCGCGTCCAGGATCCCCTGAAACAGAAATGCCGCAGACTAGGATCAGTCCTGCGGCACCCGGGAGTAGTCTCCTGATTTTCAAAAATGCCATAGTTTCAAACTATGCGCGAAGGTTGATTATCCAAGTACTTTTTTTGAATAAAAACTCATGCTCAACTCCCTACGGGTCGTTTCGCAGGTTGATTATCCAAGTACTTTTTTGAACTCTGCAGTAACCGCAGGAACAACTTCAAAAAGGTCTCCAACGATTCCGTAAGTCGCAACTTTGAAGATCGGAGCGTCTCCGTCTTTGTTGATTGCTACGATATACTTAGAAGATCCCATTCCCGCTAAGTGCTGAATCGCGCCGGAAATTCCGCATGCGATGTAGCAATTTGGAGAAACGGTTTTTCCAGTTTGTCCAACTTGGTGAGAGTGAGAAATCCAACCAGCATCCACTGCCGCGCGAGAAGCTCCGAGAGCCGCACCGAGAGTGTCAGCGAGTTCTTGAAGAATCGGCCAGTTTTCTGGTCCTTTGATTCCGCGACCGCCGGAAACGATGATCGAAGCTTCAGTCAACTGAACTTTCGAACCGCCGCTCAGGTCGGTAGAAACGATTTTTACTTTCGCATCACCAGCCGCTGGAGAAGCCGCTTCTACAGCTCCCGCTCCCGCTTTTTGAGTGATCTCTTGAGAGTTTGGACGAACGGTAAAAATTTGGATCGCGCTTGTTACTTTAAAATTTGCGTAAGCTTTTCCGGAGTAGATCGGTTTTTTTGCTACAACCTTTCCACCATCAACGGAGAATCCAACAACGTCCGCTACGATTCCAGCTCCTACTTTTACAGCAACACGAGGAGAATAATCTTTTCCTTGTGAAGTGTGAGGAAGTAGAACTACCGCCGGGCCTTGTGCCTTGATTACTTCCGCAACCAGATTGGAATACGTTTCAGCGTTGTATTCTCCAGAGTTTACGGTGATGATCGTATCAGCTCCGACTGCCGCTAATTCAGGAGCGTGTTTTTCAACTCCGCTTCCGATCAAAAGAGCTACAACTTTACCGCCGATAGAATCAGCGATCTTTCTTCCTGCGGAAGTGATTTCTCTGGAGATTTTTTTAAGTTCTCCGTCTTTCAATTCGCCAACAATTAATACGTTGCTCACGGGTGTTCTCCTTAAATAACCTTAGCTTCTTCTCTGAGAGCTTTTACGAGTTGAGCTGCAAAAGCGTTTGCATCTGCGGCTTCCAGTTTTCTTCCAGGAATACGTGGTGGAGGAGGTTCGAGTCCAACAACTTCGATTTTGCTCGCAGGGCTACCAAGATCCGCGGCGGATTTTGTTTCCACGGGTTTCTTCTTAGCGGTCATAATTCCTTTGAGAGAAGGATAACGAGGTTCGTTCAATCCTTTTTGAGCCGTAAGAGCTACTGGAGTAGTAGTCTCGATGGTTTGAGTTCCACCTTCTACTTCTTTCGTCGCTTTTACTGCAGTTCCGTTGATTTCAAGGCTCACAGCAAAAGCTACGTGAGGAATTCCGAGAAGTTCCGCAACTTGAACTACAACTTGAGAAGAATCAGTATCGATCGATTGTCTTCCTCCGATGATTACGTCTGCGTTTTCGGCTTTCGCGAAATTAGCGATCAGTTCCGCAGTGTTGTTCGTATCAAAAGGAACGTAGTTATCAACTTTGACATGAACCGCGCGATCGGCGCCCATAGCGTAAGCGGTTCTAAGAGCTTCTACAACTCTGTCTGGTCCAAGGGAAACAGCGATTACTTCGCCACCGTGTTTTTCACGCAGTCTGATTCCTTCCTCGATAGCAAATTCATCATAGGGAGAAATAATCCACTTGATTCCGGCTTCGTTGATGGATTTATCCCCTACTTTAATACTGGTTTCGGTGTCAGGTACCTGTTTCACTAATACGATGATTTTCATTAAATGGGTACTCCAAAAAAAATTAGTGCTGTTAACACAAAAATCTTGTGTCTATGTAGTGCAAACCACTTTTTTAAGCAAGTCTAAGCGATCTCATCGGTTGAGAATAGATATTTCAACCAGTAGTACGTCCAGACCATAAATCCGATTACGATCAGAACATTCGCATCCGTCTTTAAGAAAAAGGCAAGCCCCCAAAAAAGCGGAAGAAGCATCCAAGTGCAAAGAGACAGAAGTAGGAAAAGAGAATTCTTTTGGAATGGAGAATTGAGGGCGTTCTGAAACCCGATCCTAAGTGAAGAAAGGCTTTTCGGAGTTCCTTCTCCCTTGTAAGATAGGAAGAAAAAAAGTCCACAAAGGATTGTCAAAATGAGAGCATAGATCATAAGATAGTTTTTGGAAAAGAAAGATTCTCTGTCGAGCTGTTTTAGTCGCAGGGAAGAAGGATATTAGAGAAGAGGACAACATGAGAGCATTACTAGAAAAACCGAATGATTTATACAACCCGACCGAGAATCACTTAGCGCTTCGGGAGAACGTGGCTAAATTCGCAAAAGAGAATATGGACTCTCAGGCGAAGGACAACGACGAACACGAAACCTTCAATCTTCCGCTCTTTCGAAGAATCGGTTCCGAGCTGGGTCTATTTGGAGTAACCGTTCCGGAAGAAGACGGTGGAATGGGAATGGATGCAGTAGCGGCCGTGATCATTCACGAGGAAATGTCGGCTTACGATCCCGGATTCATGCTTTCGTATCTCGCACACGAAGTATTGTTCGTAAACAATTTCTATCATAGTTCGAATCCCGCGCAAAGAGCGAAGTATCTTTCGAAAGTGATTTCGGGAGAATGGATCGGCGGAATGGGGATGACCGAGCCCGGAGCCGGAACCGACGTTCTTGGACTCAGAACGATCGCGACCAAAAAAGGCGACAAATACATATTAAACGGTTCTAAACAATATATAACCAACGGAAGTACGGGAAGCGTATTTTTGATCTACGCAAAATTGGATAAGAATTCCAAGAAGATGACTTCGTTTATCGTAGAAAGTTCTTATCCGGGATTCAGCGTCGGAAAAAAAGAAGAGAAGATGGGAATGCGTTCGTCCCCGACGACTCAACTTATATTCGAAGATTGTGAAGTTCCTGCGGAGAATTTGGTAGGTCAGGAAGACGGCGCTCTCGTTCACATGATGCGAAATCTCGAGATCGAAAGAATCACTCTCGCGGCTCAGTCTTTAGGGATCGCAAAACGTTGTGTGGACATCATGGCCGACTACACGATTCGTCATAGAGAGGCGTTTGGTAAAAAACTCGCCGAGTTTGGACAAATCCAAAGACTATTAGCAGAATCTTATGCGGATTTCCAAGCGGCCCGCGCGCTTGTTTACAACGTAGCTTCTCAAATTCATCCGGAAAATCGAAATTCTTTAGGGGCTGCGTCCGCAAAATTAGTGGCGACTCAGATGGCAGAACGAGTGTCTCGGAACGCGATTCAAGCGCTCGGAGGATACGGATATTGCAGAGAATATCCGGTCGAAAGACTTCACAGAGATTCCATTCTTCTTTCCATCGGAGGAGGAACCAACGAAGCGATGCAGAAAAACATCGTAGCCGATTTGAAAAAAATCTACGAGGGTACTCCTTGAGTCGAAAGAACATTCAACTGACTGAAAAACTGGAAGAGTATATCTTCCAGTTTTCCGTTAACGAACCTTCCTCCTTTCAAAAACTCAGAGAAGAAACGGCGAAGTTGGCGCAAGCCAATATGCAGATAAGCCCGGAAGAAGGGCAGTTCTTAAACATTCTTACCAAAATCAGCGGAGCCAAAAGGATCATAGAGATCGGGACGTTTACCGGTTATTCTTCCCTTTGTTTTGCTTCCGCGTTGCCGGAGGATGGAAAACTTCTTTGCTGCGATATCAGCGAAGAATGGACAAAGATAGCAAAGAGATATTGGAAGGAATCCGGACTGGAGAAGCAGATCCATTTGAAGATCGGATCTGCATTAGAAACTCTGCAAGTGATTTCGGATTCAAAGACTTCGCCGAGCTGGGCGCCAAACTTCGGCTACGGACCGTCCTCGGTCGACTTAGTTTTTCTCGACGCTGATAAAGAGAATTATCCCAACTACTATCCTCTCATTCTTAAATTACTCAAACCGGGCGGACTTTTGATTGCGGATAACGTTCTTTGGGACGGAAGCGTCGCGGACGATTCTCACCAGGAACCTTCCACGATCGGGATTCGAAAGTTTAACGAACTCGTGCACAAGGACCCGAACGTCGATATCAGTATGATCCCGATTGCGGACGGGGTTTCGTTGGTGCGAAAGAAGTAGATCTATCGAACTGGAACGAGTTTTCCTTTTTTCAGAACATATTCAAAAGTTTTAATTTTCTCTTTTGATTCTTTAGAACAGTTTTTTGAGTTCAGAGAAATGTTCGAGCTATTGTAAGTAATATGTCCACATTCTCCATTGAATCCGGAAAAAGTAAGTAAAGAATCAAAGCCTGATCCGTTGAATCTGTATAAAGCTTGGCTGATATCTCCGGATCTCCCGGAAGTTTCGGTAACCATTACTTCGTCGATTCCGTCTCTGTCCAAATCCTCAAACTGAATATCACCGATCCCGATTTGCAGATTCGTGTATGATTTTCCTTCTTTGAGGATCAGCAGATTTCTTTTATACGGAAAGTCATCATTGATATACCTGCTCTTCGACTGAACTTCCACATGATACACTTTCTTTTTACCAAAGGAATGTTCCGTTTCCATTACCGTACTCAAATCGGTCTCACCGTCGAATGCCTTGTCGATTGTTTCCAAAAGCGCTCTGTTTGAATTTAGTGAGTTGTCGAAATACAATTTAGAATATGTTGGATAGTTTTTTAGGTTGTCGGCCGGAAGATAACCTGAATAAACAATTCTACTTTGTTCCTCTTCGTCGGATTCGTAATTGGGCCGTTTTTCACCTAGTATGTAAAAGTAAACTTTCCCCTGAGGAGTTATGAGTTTCTGAGTGAAGTAGAGTTCTGCACCTTTGGTAAATTCATATGGAACCTCGGAGTTAGGTATCAATTTTCCATTCGTATAATTGAATACTTTTGACGGGGTTTTTGTAAGCAAAGCCCATCCCGTCTGACTCAATTCGATCGTATCCGTTTTCGCTAAAACTTCCGGACTGATTCCTCTCATTAGATAAGCGGTAAATACAAATCCGGTCTTGCCGTCTTTTGTTTTGATTTTTGCCCAAGTACCTTGCATTCCATCGATGTTTATCTTTTTTGTATGTTCCTCGATGAGTTCGACGATGTTTCTCGTCGCCAATCTTCCCAAAATTTTTCCCCCTGTGCTTGGCGTTTCTCTCAATAATAATTGAGTCGCAGTCACTAAACCGAATTTATCTCCGGTTACGGGAAGAAAGTTTAAAACGTTGTTTTTGAGAATTTCCTCTTCTTTGGAGATAAATCCCACCTTGTCCTTTTGACGAATTTTAAACCAAAGGAGTTTACTGACCGAATCCTTGTCCGGAAGATCCGCGGCCAGAACGTCATACGGCGATGATTGGTCCAAGGAGAATGCGATTTCACTTTTTAAGGTAGGTTTAGAATATACTTTAATATCCTTTTGAAGAACGACTCCGAAACCGATCGGCACGCTGGCACAGGAATATAGAAAAAGTAAAAAAGCTATATAGATTGATAAGCGAACGAAAGAAGAGAATTTATTTTTGTGCATATTTTATCGGATCCGAAAGTTGATTCTATAAAAATGATGTTTGCCGTAAAATGGGTCAACCTAAAATGTATTTTCTCATTCGGAGATTTTAATTCTTAGAACCTAATCGATGAAATTCAATTTATATGTTATATTCTGTTTTTTAATGATCGGATGTTTTCTGGTCACCTATATCGATTCAGAATCAGGAAAAGGAAATATAACACTTTTTGAATTCTTGAAATTCGACAAAGGGGTTCATCCGGTTTCCTTTCATCCCGACTTGGATCCGATCCGAGATCGAAATTCCGGGAAACTGTTGGATGCGGCCGCGGATTGCAAACCTTGTCACAAAGCGGTTTATGAGAATTGGAACCGTTCTCGTCATAGAGTCGCTCATACAAATGAAATCTATAGAAGTAGTTTTTCCCAAGAGCCGATGCAGTGGTGTGAAAATTGTCATTCTCCCTTACGTTCTAGCTTGGATCAAACTCCGTTTAAACCAGAGGAAGGGATTTCGTGTAACGTTTGTCATGTTCGGGAAGGAAAAATTCTTGCCGCCGAAAATCCAAAATCATCTCCAAAAAAATACCACGAATATATCGTGATCGATTCGTTCGGAACTGAAGAGCTTTGTGGTTCTTGTCATCAATTTAACTTTCCGACTTGGACCTCTCTTGCGAATCGAAATTCTCCATTTGAATATTCCAATTTAAATATGCAAGGAACCGTGAGCGAATGGAGTCATTCCGGATTTGCGAACGAATCGAATTGTATCGATTGTCATCTTGCGCCCTCGACTAAAAATACACATTCCTTCCGCGGAGGACATTTTCTCCCGGACTTGAAAAAAAGTCTCGAACTCGAAGCGGAATACGTCGGACCTAGAACGATAGCGGTTCGAATCGTGTCCAACGGGATCGGTCATTCGTATCCTACCGGAGATCTTTTTCGTGCGCTCCGACTCAAAGTATATTCGGAATCCGGAAAGTTTCGGGAAGAATTTATACTTAGAAAGTTATATAGAAATGCGACCAAGGAAGAGAAAGAAAAATCTTACGAACCTAGGGTTTTAGAATCCGATACAAGAATTCCGCCTCCTTTCGAAAATAAAAACTCGGCTTATAAAGAATTCTTCTTGGAAGTTCCCGATCGCCCTCGAAAACTCAAGCTGGAATTGTGGATCGATTATCTAAACGACATCGAAAAAATATTCTCACATTTAAAACGTACGGAAACTTTAAAGAAAATCTCAAGTGAATGGATTCGAATTCAAGGGAGGGAGAATTTCACCGATAAGGACGCAGGTTAAAAAGTGAATGCGGAAATTCTAATGTGATATCCGAGTAGATTGAAGATCCGGGGTTGGTAAAAAAAGAAGGGGAATTTAACTCTACAAAATTCCCCGATTCTTATTCTTTAATCAAACGTTCTATGGTTTTTTCGGAAAGTTGTTTCATCTGAACGCCTTTTCCGGTAATGGCTTCTAAGGATTTGGAGAAATTCTCCTGACCTTTCAACATTCCCACTGAAAAAATGTTCTCTGATTCTACTTCCAAGTTACGGATCGAATCCGTAAGTTTATTCTTTTTATCTTGAATCTGCTCTTTTAGAACGGCCTGATCCATATCCGGATTTTCCGATAACTCTCTGAACAAAGGTGTCTCTCCGAAAAGAATGTTGATGAGTTCGCTGTTAGGCGTGCTCCCTTCATTCAAAATTCCGAGTTTCATCTGTTCTTTGGAGAATTCTCCCTGCAGGCTGGAAAGGGTTTCCTGGATTTTCAAGTATCGGGAAGTGAGTCCCGAAGAAAATTCTGTTTTGTCCAGACTTCCTTGTCCTTCTTGTGCAGACGCAGTTCTCCCGCTAACGGAAGACCGTTTGTCGCGGATGAGTTTTTCAGCCGAGCTGATCAGATTTGTGAGTGGAACTTCCATGTTCTTTCCTCCCTTCAGAATGATAAATCCGGAAAGAACACCAACTGTTGTTGTGAACTTTAGAAGGGACTTCTTTCCTTAAGTGCTCTATGTCGCATCAAAGATTTTAATTCTGTAGACAATCTATACTAGATATCGGACGGTACTCGGGAAATAAATGAATTTTTTTTCGGAAATTGTAAAAAAAAATATAAATTGACTTAAGATTTCAAAGATTCATGCGACGAAACATCCAAAAACATAAGCCCAAAAACATTCCCGGAGTTATCCAAACTCCCAAGAACGCTGGAATGACTCCGTTTTCGCCTAAGGATTTGCCCGCAGAATTGAAGATATAGTAGATCAAAACGACTCCGATCGTAATTCCTAAAGAGGCGACTCCCGCAGTCTTTTTTGTAAAATAACCCGCGATCGTTCCGATCAACGTTACGATAATCGTCATCATCGGAAGTGCAAAGACCGAATGTTTTTCGGTAAGAACGTCTCCGTAAGGAAGTCCTTTCTGAATTCTTCTTTTTTGTTCTTCTCCCAATTGGATCAAATTCATTTCTTCAACGGAGCCCGCGGGAACCTTGAAGTAGGTCGGGTCTTCGGGTAACTCGTATTCTTTTTCGTCGAAGGATTCTTGAGAAGATAGATTGAGGTCGTTGTCAAAATGCCATTCTTCAACCCGTTTCATTTTCCAGAGTCTGGTCTCGTAATTGTATTTTGCTTTTAAGGAAGATATCACCGTTTCGGGAGATCCGTCCGGCCGGAGTCGGATATAATTAAATCCTCCGTTGATCTCGTCCTTGTCCGGATCGTAAAAATATAAATAATAGAATCCTTCTTTTCCCTTTACGTGAAACTGATAGACGCTGTTGGCTAACGTTCCCATTCCTTCGGTAAGAGTATCGTGTTCTATCTTCGCGAGTTTGTTGACCGGCCTTACGATAAGCTCCGTTCCTAAGAGCATGATGACCCACATAATAATTCCAAAAAGAATCAGAGGTGTTACGATTCTAAAAAAAGAAACTCCCGCCGCCATCATGGAGACGAGTTCCTTGTTCACTGAAAACTGTCCCACGGTAAAGCAGATCGAAAACATCAAAGACATCGATACAACGGTTGTGGAAATGATCTTGGGAAGACTGTAGAGCAGAAAAAGGGCCACGTGAAAACGAGGCGCTTTCGTTGTCGTAAAGTTTCTCATGTTATCGTTTACCAGGGAGAGTAACATGATTCCGGTCAGAAGAATTACGGTTCCGATAAAGATTTTGAAAAATTCTCCGAATAAATATTTATCTAAAATTTTGAGAGGGAAGAATTCTTTCTTCCAGTATTGAAAGAAGGATTTAATCGGATCGAGTTTGAGAGGGAGTGCGGACATATCTCTGTGATTTTTCGGAACTTCGAACCATTCTTACGAAACTCTGAGAAATGACAATCACAAGAGGATCGAAAAAACGACGGGTTTCCGGTCTATATTTTTGTTCGACACAAGGGAATTCAAAATTTTAGGCCCTTTTTTGAATCCTGGCATACCCTTACCTGCAATTGTGAACTGAATTTTCCCATACTTTGTCGTAACAAAGACAAATCCTCCGTGAAAAGAAAGCCCCACCCTGATTTTGGGTGGCGGGGCGGGCGGTGGAAGGCTCCGGGAAAATTTGCTTTATCAGAAAATCAGTGTTTTTCAAGTAAAAAGTTTCGAATGTAGGAACTCCTATAAAATTCTTATTGGAATCGTGTTGATTCCTAAATCATCCGCGGGTAGGGATTGATCGGCTGGGATTTGGATTCGTTTCCGCGAAGTTTTTTTCGGAAAAGATCAAACTGCAATGAAATTCGCAAATCTTTTTCTTCCAAATTTTATACCTTTGCAAAAGCAAAAGCTCAGAAAGTAGAGAATCCGGATTCTCCAATTCCCCGGACTCGTTTTGCAAACCTAACGAAAGACCGCGAAACTCGTCAGATACAAGGCCCCGCTCAAAATTCCGGTAGCCACGGCGAATCGCATAAGTCCGGGAACGAACCCGTCTGCGGTTTGGAATCGGTCCCAAAGATCCAGACGCTTCTGCAATTTACGTTCTTTTCCCGGGGTTAAGGTCGGATATTCCGATACGACTTTCGAAGGCTCGGGCGCCGGTTCCAATTTTGATTTTGGGTTACGGATCTTTTCAGCCACTTTCGATTCCGCGATCAAAAGTCTTTCCAGACTTGCGTGTTTGAGAGCAAAGAGCGCGCCGAGGGCTTCGTCGATCCACGAGTCCACGACCTCCAGCCATTTTTGCATATTGGCTTCCGTGGCTCGCGTAAATTCAAATTTGCTAAAAGCGGAAGACCAGTCTTTCAACTCCAAATCTTTTAGAAGTTCGGAATCCAATATTATATTTTCCTTATGTTTGTGAACCTCTGAGATGGCTTCGTAAACTTGATTTCCCGCGGCCACAAGACGAACCAATTCTCCACTGCTTACGTGACGATCGGCCGTTACTACAGAGTAGACATTGTTCAACAACGCTCTGCTGTCTTCGATATTGGCTCTGGAATGATCGGCGTAGTGAAGGACTTCCAAAAGGCCTTCTAAATATTCGGGCCAACCCGAGCCGATTTCTTCCGCGGCTTTCCGATGGACCGAACGACATCTTTTATCGTGATCGAAGATGAGGGCTTGAATCGTTTTACAATCTTCTTCCAGACTTTTGATAGCGCTCGGAAGTTCCTTCTTTTTTAATTCGGTTCCCCGAAATCGAATGATCCCGTCGGCCGGAGTATAAAAGCCGTCCTGCAAACCGGTCAGCAAGTTTTTCTCCTTTTCCAAGGAACGAAGTTTTTCCAATTGTTCGGATAAACTCTGAGGATAAAGATTATCCAATTCTTCTTTTGGAGAATCGATCTTATAGTTATAGAATTCTTTCGGAGAAGACGCATAACGCACAAAGGATCTTCCTAAGTAAGTCCCTTTGTAATCGCTGTTGAGATATTCCTTTTTGTAAAACTCATCCACTGCGGTTAGAATCTCCGGATCGTGACTGAATTCCGTTTTGAAGTTGGAGAGAATTTTCTCCGTAAATTTTTCTCGTAGAGATTCCGCGTCGTCGAATATCAGCCAACCGCTTCGATCGTCCAGGGATCTCGGAACGTATCTTTTTTTTGCGTTCGTTTCTCTTTCGTGATTGTAAGGATGAGTCGCCCACATACGCGGAGGCTGCGCGATTTCGGATGTAAAGACACGGTGGTTTTCCGGATTTTGGGACGGCAATTCGGGAACCTTTCCATAATGAGGATTGTTCCAAATTTTTCGAGAGTGATCTATGATCTTAGAATGGATCGGAAAGATATCCTTCGCACCTTTCCCCATTCTTATATGATCCATGATAAATCCTTGTGTTGTTTCCCAGGCTTCGTCCGCTGCTTGCAATTTATGTAATGCATGAATCAAGGCGTCGCTTCCAGTCACGGAGACCGCCACAAGATCGGCTTGGAATTCCATTTCTCTGGAAAGGGCCCTTTGTGCGAGAACCACCAAATTAAAAAAAGATTCCATTGCCGCTCGTAACGACCAGATCACAAGACGGAGGATCCAACCGATCCACGCGACTCGAATGTCAAAACGAGAAACGGAACGTAGAAAATCATCCAGAGCGTCCCTTCTCGCAATCAAGTGAGCCGCGATTTGTTGGGCGATATAAACCCAATTTCCTACGGCCATACTCTTTTGGGCAAAGTGTCCGAACTCGTGAGCCAGGACCGCTTTCAATTCGCTGATACTCAAAACGTTTACGAGAGCGAGTCCGATCTCCAGATTCTTCTTAGAAGGAAAGAAAAAATTGAGCATCGATAGATCATAAAAGACGCAGGCGTTGACTTGTGGGGAAAGAAACACTCGATGTGGTCTCGGAGCTCCGGTTTCGTCCGCCAACTGATAGAGAAACTGAAAGAGTTGCGGTTGGTCTTTTGCGGTGATTTCGTATTCGTCCCCCAGACTTCCCTTTTTTACAAAAAACAAGGCCTTGATCATAAACAAGGAGATCAAACCGGAACCGATGCCCGCGATCCAAGAATAGAGACCCGCGCCCGTTCCAGTTAAACCCTGAAGGATAAAAGAATAAGAAGCCCATGCAAACCATCCGCTCAAGGCGAGATAGACGAGGACAAAGAAGATAAGTCCGATGACGGTCAGCCAAAGATTCCGTTTGTGCGCCTGATTCAATCCTACGAGTTCGGAGGGATTATAACTAGGAGATAAGTGATCCATAACAACGTCCTTATTGATGATTCGGGAATCTTTTAAATTTCGATTTTAAATAGTATAGCCGTAAATGGGAGATATCTGGACAAAAATTCGAAAGAAAATTCTGGAAAAGAAATTTTCCGATTCTTATCATCTCGTTTTTAGAAGAGTTTCTTGGTCGGAACTCCGAAAGGGTTGTAAGAATTGCCTTTCCAAAACGAAGTTTTTGTTAGAACGCGAGAATGAGTTTTCCAGGAAACCCGATCCACAGAAGCGAGCCGTAAGAAGTTCTCGCTTCCTCGGACTTCATCGTATTTTAACTTGTAAGTTAAGAAAGGGGGTGAGGAGAGAAATCTCTTTAAGGAGGGATTTTTGCGGGAGCCCCTACAAAAGGAAATTTTTCTTGGAAAACAAGGATTTTAAGCGCCTTCCTTTCACGTTTTGGTAAATCCATCTTCCTTCGCTAATTTCTCGATCCGAAAGGAAGGTCAATTTTCGATTGACGATTCCGTTTCCGGAAGCGATTCTTCCGAGGGAAAGGAGTCCTTCATGAAATTTCGTTCTCTTCTAATTCTTGCCCTCGTTGTTTCCTTCACTTCCGGAGCCCTTCTCGCGGAAAAATCGACCGACGAACATATCAAAACTCTTTCTTCCGGCTCTGACAGTGAAAAATACGAATCCGCAGTCGCTCTCGGAAAGGGAAAAGAAAAATCCGCAATTCCGGAACTTATCAATCTTCTCAATAGAAACAACGAACCTAAGATTGCAACTGCAGCGGCGATCGCACTCGGTAAAATCGCAGAGTCCGGAGACGCGACGATCGCGTTAAAAAATAAAATTATCTCTTCTGAAAACGGGGACATCGTCTACGCTTCGTTAGCTTCTCTTTTGAACATTACTACGAAGAATGAAAAGCTCGAAGATCCCACAAAAGAAGCGTTTGAATTCGCGGATAAGAATCGCAGAGGAGACGAATACGTTTCCGACTTCTTGGATCTTATCAAAAAGAAATTAAAACTCTAATCTTTCCCTAAGCCCTTGCTGACTCCGCCGGAAATTAGCCGTTATTCACGGAACATTCTTCTGGATGAAGTCAAACGCAAGGGACAAGAAACTCTCAAGTCCTCTCGTGTTGTTGTAATCGGCGCCGGAGGATTGGGTTCTCCCGTCCTCTACTATCTCGCCGCGGCCGGAGTCGGAAAGATTCGAATCTTAGATTCCGATATCATCGATACTACCAATCTTCAAAGACAAATTCTTTTTAAACATTCCGAGATCGGTTCTTCCAAATCGGAAACCGCAAAACAAAGAATTCAAGAGTTGAATCCTTTTATCGAAATCGAATCTTTTCCTGTGCGTATCAACGAAGAGAATGCGGAGAATCTTTTAAAGGACAACGATCTGATTTTAGAAGGCTCCGATAACTTCGAAACCAAGTTTTTGATCAACGATCTCGCATGTAAGCTGAACATTCCTCTCATCATCGCGGGCATTCTTCGTTTTGACGGAATGGTTTTGGGAATTCGTCCCGGAATCGATCCCTGCTATCGTTGTATCTATGAAACGCTTCCGCCTTCCAATGCGATTCCGAGTTGTTCCGAGGCGGGAGTCATCGGAAGTATGGCGGGAATCATCGGAAGTATCCAAGCGACGGAGGCCGTTAAATTCTTATTAGGATTGGTAAACGAAGAATCTCCCGGAGTGTTCGGTTCCATTCTTCAATTGGAAGCCAAGTCGATGAACTTCCACAAGGTTTCTCTTTTAAAACGATCGGATTGTAAGGCGTGTTCTCATATATGAGCAAAAAAGAATATTCAAAATCCAATGTGGAATATATGGAGCAATCCGATATTCTCAAGGAATTTCAGACGCTTCCCGGAGTGGGAAAGTCGATCGCGATGGATTATTGGAATCTCGGATTCCGGAGTTTGGATGAAATCAAATCAAAAGATCCTGAAAAACTGTACGTTCAAATTTGCGAATATCACGGAGGACACGTCGATCGTTGTATGCTCTATGTTTTCCGCTGCGTCCACTACGCTCTCAACACGAAACAACCGAATTCAGAAAAACTAAAATGGTGGAACTGGAAAGATTCAATCAAATCTCAAAAGTTCAAACGATAGTTCGCTCCGACCTGAACGTAAGTCAGAACCGTTTTTGAATCTAATAAAATCGGAATTAAGATTTGAGGCGCAAAAACCTTGAGCACCAATTGAGACGGATCCGAATTTCCTCCGCCTTCATTTTCCGTAATATAACCGGATTGTAATTTGTTTTTGAGAGTAAGATTGCTCGCTTCCACGAATAAACTCAAATCACCTTTTACCTTCGCTGAAAACTTGAGATTAACTTCGGTTCCCGTGGATTTCCACTGATAGTCTAAACCGAATTGCGAGAATTTAAAAGGAGGGGACTCCATCCGAAATTCATTGCTTCGAAACGAGGACGGGCCTTGCATATCCAATCTAAGAATCTGTCCTTGAAAGGTGAATCTTTCTAAAAACTTCCATTCAAACCCGATTCCAAAACTATAACCTTTGAACGGAGAATTCGTTTCACGATAACTCACACGAGTTGGATTGATTCCCGTCGCTGTGATATTTCCGACACTATCCACTTCTTCTATCGTCTTGGTCCAGATTCTTTCGATCCCTCCCAGAATTTGAAGATCCAAAATCGGATGCGGATATGGTGTGAAACCGACTCTGGAAGAAACCTTCTGAAACTTCGTGGTTCCGTTTCCGAGAATGATATTTGCGGCCTTTTCCGAAGTCGAGGACGAACCTCCACTGCCGCCTCCAAATGAGAGAGTTTGCAATCCGCTGACGTCTAAATTTCCTTTGGCCTCTGTTCCTCGGATCTCGAATGTAAAACGGTTCCAGGCGTAGAATAGACGCGTTGTAGAGCTATGGTTTTTACTTTTGTATGGAGTGAATTGAAGTTCGGCCTGACCGCCGCTGCTAAAAAGAAGCGCCGCGTATTGAACGGTCTGAAAGAAAGGACGAAGCTCCGATTGACTTTCCCCGCTTCCGACCCCGAAGGAACCTTCAAAATAATGTCGCTTCGCCTTTGAGAGTTCTTCCTCTCTTTTTTTGAGTTTGTCTTCTTTGGATTTGAGTTTCTCTGCGTCCTGTTTTTGTTTTTCCGCGAGTTCCTTTTCCTCTTTGATTTTCTTTTCCTGATCGGAAACCTGAGATTCTTTTTTTATGGAAGGAGATTCGACGATCTTTCCAAAAGAAATTTTTCGAATCACAGACTTCGAAAAAACCTTTGTGGTTCCGTCTGCGAGTTTGAAAGTTACGGATTCTTTATCTTGAGCTACGATCGCACCTTCTAACTTGTCTCCGGATTTGAGGAGAATCGTTTCGCTACCGAGAGATAAATTTGCAAAAAGAAACACTGTTAAGGCTAAGGAAATAATTTTTTTCATAATATAGGCCGGTTTGAAACTCAGTCTCGGGGAATCTTAGCATATCGCTTAAATCCTGCAATTCGATTTAAAGTTTTAAGGATCGATTTAGAAAGAAAAAATCTTTCCTAAGCGGCTTGAGTTATTCTTAAAATTAAGATCACGTTTGTAATAAAAACAAATATCTATAACTTGAAAACGAATCGATGTTCTTTATTAAAAAACGCAAAGGATTGGAATCGAGACGTGAGAATCAGAAAGAATTCTTTTTTATAGAAAGAATCTTAGACGATTTGATTCTTAAGGGATGAGATGAGTTTGTCTTCTTTGTCCAGCTTACTTTCTAAGATAAGAATTTTTAGATTCTCCGGAGGTTCCGAAATTTTTACCAAATCTTTTTCAGTGCAGATAACGAAGTCATAGGCTTTCGAAATCGACATGAGTTCGTTTTCGTCTTCCATCGTATAAGAATGATGATCGCGAAAAGATCGTGTTAACAATTCAACCGGATGAAAGCTGCGAATCATAGAAAAGAAAACTTCCGGATTCCCAATCGCGGTGAACGCATACACTCTTTTGCCGTATAAAAGTTTTGTGGAATCCAATTTCAAATTCGGAGATAGGAGTTTGTCCGGTTCCAAGGAAAATCGCAGGATTCCTTTTGAGAATTTTTTTTGCACGTTCTGCACGACTCTTTCCACGGAAGGTTCGTATTTTGAAAACACGATCCAGTCCGCTCTGGAAAGCGCCGAGAACGGTTCCCGCAGATTTCCCGCGGGGATTAAAAATCGTTCGGTGTGAATCTTGCTCGAATCCAAAAGCACGATGTCCATATCTCTTTCCAAAACGTGATGTTGAAAGCCGTCGTCCAAGATCACAATCGTTTCTTCTTGTATTCCCAATTCTTCTCTAAAACGAAGATAAGAAGAATAACGATCGCTTCCGATCCAGACCTCGGCGAAAGGAAGATGTTTTTTTAAGAGTAGTGGTTCGTCTCCCGCTTCTCTCGGGCTGGATTGTTGCGTGACTCGAAGTCCGTCTTTGGTTCCCGTAGAACCGTAACCTCTGGAAAGAAGAATGATTTTCTTATCAGGAAATTCTCTGTGAATCGTTTTAGCGAGAAATATGGAGAATGGGGTTTTGCCGGTTCCTCCCATCGAAAGGTTTCCGACGCTGATCACAAAGGCACCGGGAAGTTTTTTCTTCGGAGTTAATTTTTGATCGAGAAGAAAAATTCCACGATAAAGAAATGAAAACGCGTAGAGGATCGGAAATAGAAGGACTTGGATTAGGGAAAAAACGGTAAAAGACTTCATGAGTAAATTAGAATTTTCTAAATCTAAACGCTTTCCGCCGTTTCGGCGAATTGGATGTCGTAGAGTTTTTTGTATTTTCCGTCCAATTGCATCAATTCGGAATGGGTTCCGGATTCTACGATTCTTCCGTCTTCCATCGCAAAGATTCGATTTGCGATCTGCACCGTCGAAAGTCGGTGGGCGATGATAATCACCGTCCGATTTTTATAAAGGGATTCTAAGGCTTGTTGGACGAGTCTTTCCGATTCCGTATCGAGGGCCGAAGTCGCTTCGTCCAAGATGAGAATTTCAGGATTGAGAAGCAACGCCCTTGCGATCGCGATTCTTTGTCTCTGACCGCCGGAAAGCATAACGCCCCTTTCTCCCACGATCGTTTCAAAACCTTCCTCAAACGAAAGAATGAATTCCATCGCAAAGGCTTGTTCGCAGGCCGCATAGAGTTGTTCGTCAGTTACACCTTGATTTCCGTAACAGATGTTTTCTCGGATCGTTCCGTTAAAAAGAAAAACCTGTTGTGCAACGATTCCGATTCTTTTTCTAAGATTGCTCAGATCCAATTCTCGAATGTCGATATCGTCCAGATAAATTTGGCCTTCTTGCGGATCGATGAGTCTAGGAACAAGATCGACTAACGTGGATTTCCCGGCACCCGAAGCTCCTACAAGAGCGATGGTTTCTCCTTTCGGAATATCAAGATTGATTTCTTGGATCGCAAGATTTTTAGAACCCGGATAACTGAAGGTTACGTTGTTAAACCGGATTCCTTTTATCATCTTCTTTAAGAATTTCGGATTTTGCGGATTTTTAATATCGGTTTCTTGATCCAGAAGTTCAAACACTCTTTCGCCCGCGGAGATCGCGCTCTGGATCGAGTTCGAAAGCATGCTCATCTGTTTGAAAGGTCTCATGAGAAAAATCAACGTTAGGAAGAACGCCATAAACATCCCTCTGGAAAACGTTCCGTCTTCCATAAGATAGGCGCCAAAGCTCAAAAAAATCACCGCTACGATCGAGCTGAATAATTCCGTTAGAGAAGGGCCGATCTGATGATAAAAATGTCCTTGGAAGGTTTTATCCGAAAGATCCTGATTGAGTTCCCGAAATCGATCGGCTTCGACTTTTTCCATCGAGAAAGCTCGAATCACGCGAATACCGGAGATCACTTCCTGCAAATGTCCGTTTAACGAGGACAGACGTTCTTGTTGATTTCTGGTGGCTCTTCGAATTTTATCCGCGAACGCAGAAACCGGACCCATTACAAGGGGAACGATGATAAAAACTGCCAGAAACATTTTCCAACTCAAATAGAGAAGAAGAAGGAGGTGCGTGATGATATAAAAAAAATCGATGATCGCGTCTTTGAGATCGGCGCTGATCAGTTTACCGAGAACTTCCACGTCGTTGATGATTCTACTCATCAAGATTCCGGTTTTTTCCTGCACAAAATGATTGAGAGGAAGCGTTTGAGCTTTTGCGTATAGCTCCGCCCTTAGATCTCGAATTGCGAGATAACCCGCCGAGTTGATGCAGTAGACGGCCGCGCCTAAAAAGATCAACTTGAGAAGATAAACGGGAAAAACGATAAAACAAAAAAGCAAAACGAGTTCGTCATGACTCATCGTTTTAAGAGAAGAATTGAGTTTAATCTTCCACTGAGCGAGTTTGAGCTCGATGGATTCAACACTCGCAAAAGAATCTTTTTCTTCGTAACGTTGGATGAGGGCTTTGTCTTTTTTTGTGAGAGAAATTTCAAAACTTGTCTTTTCTCCGGTTCCTAGGGAATCGAAGATCGGAATCAAAGAGGTGAGGGAAGCCCCGTTTAAGACAGAAACGAGAAAAGAAAGTACGACCCCGGAAATCAGTCTATATTTGTACTTGAAGGAATACTTTAGGAGCCGTTTATAGATGTTCATTGGACAGGTTTAGTCTTTTGAATACTTCTCTACCCTTTTTTGCAGGAATCCTTGTTTTGTCCCTTCTTTTTTCCGGTTGTAATCGGAGAGAAGAAGATCCGGAAGAATTGATTCTTTCCATTCCTTCGGATCCTATCAGCTTGGATCCGTTATTTTCCACGGATTTGTCTTCGAGAACGCTCGGCAAATTCTTATATCCTTTTTTATTTCAAAAAACTTCGGACGGAAATCCGGGTTATCAACTCGTGGAATCCTTTCAGTTGAAAGGTTCCGGAGAAGTTCGTTCGCTACAACTCAAACTCGGATCACATCTTCTCACAAACGGAGAAGAATTAAGAGCACAACAAGTCAAAGAATCTTTAGATCGACTTGTAAACACGCCAGGTCCGAGGAAAAATCAATATTCTTTTTTGAAAGAGACAAATGTGATCGGAGAAAAAGAAATCGAGCTGAAGATCAGCGGCGGACTCAGACAAGCGGTCGATGCTCTATCCTTACCTCCATCCGCGATCGTATGTTGTAAACAAAACGAATCCGATTCTCTCGAGGCAGAATCCTTTGAAACATTAGAAAAAAATAATACTTCCTCCGTTCCAAAAGCGGGTCGGTATGTTTTGAAAGAATGGAAAAAGAACAACTATGTTCTTTTGGAAAAAAATCCTTACGACAAAGGAGATCTTCCCAAAAAGATTCGTCTGAGAATTTTGGCCTCGGCGTCGACCGGTGTGTTTTTATTTTCCAAGGGAAGAATGGACCTGATGCGTCTTCCCAATTTTCTACTCAAAAATCCGAATCTAAAAAAAGAGAATTTATATTTTAGAAAAGGATCGGGGGTCCAATACATCGCGATTCAATCCAAGGAACCGTGTTTTGATCTCAATTTTAGAAAGGCGATCAATGTAGTGATCGATCCGAATCTTGTGATTCAAAAATTGCTCGAAGGAAATGCGGATCCAACCTTCGGTTCCGTTCCTCCGGGAAGCATTTCCGATACGATGAAACAGGAAATTCTAAATAAGAATCCGGAGATCGTTTCGATTTCGGGTCATACAAAAAAAATCGCGATCGAGTATCTCAAAAAATCATCTTGTTATCCGCAAATTTTAGAAAGAGAAATCGATTTTAGAATGCGGGGCGACGAGGAGAACAGCGCAAACGGATTGGCCTTGGTTGGATTTTTAAAAGAGATCGGGTTGAAGGTTAAAATTCGTCCGATGGAAAAAGCGATTCTTTATAAGGAGAACGCGGAGGGCAAAGGGGACCTAACGTTGCTTTTTTGGTACGCCGATCTTCCGGGAGCTTGGAACTTTATAGATCCTTTATTTTCCGGAAAAGACAAGGGCAACGGTGGCAATCGCGCTCACTATGAAAATTCCGAGCTGGAGACGTTATTTGCCAGAGCGAGGAAATCCGATTCTTTGAATTTAGAATCGGAAACCTCGAAGGCGTTGCAGATTCTTCTGAAAGAATATCCTTGGGTTTATCTCTGGTCTCCCTATGAAACCTTTCTGCTTTCCGAAAAAGCAAAACGATATTCTAATTTGGCGGAATTTCTTTAACTTCCGGAAGTTCGAGTTCCACGGAATCTTCGTCACCTTCTTCCGCTTGTGGAGGAGGAGTTTTTCTTTCGCCGATAACGGGACTGCCTTCTTGTATTGTCGTTTCCGGAGTGACGTTAGTCGCACCCGAAGGAGGTCCGGGTTGTTCTCCGATGTAATAGTATTGTCCGTAAAGAGGGTGAGCACAAGGAACGGAAGAATGAAGAAGCGAGCCCGTATCTCCGCATACATCGACTTTCACAAAATCACCGTTAAACGGTTTGATCAACGTGTCGGAAAATCCGATATTGCTCGCGATATAATTCACGTAACGAAACCAAATATTTCCGCTGATCGCGGAACCCGAGCCTTCAAAAGGTGCACCTACGTCGTTTCCGATCCAGACCGTGGTGACTAAGTCCGGATTGACTCCCGCGAACCAAGCGTCCCTAACTCCTTTGCGCGATCCCCATTTTTTACGCGCTTCCTTCGGAGATTGAACCGTTCCCGTTTTTCCCCCCATCGGAAAAGAATTTTCTTCTTTGAGCCTGAGCTTCATTGTTCCTTGTTCGCTTAAGACCGCTTCTAAAAGATTCATCGTTTCGGCACAAGCGACCGGATCTAAAATCTGAATCGCGTCTTCAGGTCCTTTGAGAGGAGTAGAAAACATTTCACTTCCTTCAAAGTCCGTGATTCTTAAAATTTGAATCGGTGTTACCTTTTTACCGCTGTTGGCAATGGTCGCGTAGATGAGTGCGAGTTCCATCGGAGACAATTCTCCCGAACCGAGAGCGAGAGAAAGATTCGGCTGAAATCTTTTTTCCAAAGTCGCCTTATCGATATCGAGAATCATGGAGATCTTTTCTAAAAAGTCTCCCACTCCGAATTCGTTTAACAATTTAACCGCTACCGTATTGATGGACTGTGCGAAAGCGACCCTCGCGGTGATCTCGCCCTTATAACCTTTATACCAGTTTTTAGGAGAATATCCTCGGATGTTGATCTCTTCGTCCATAACCTTGGACGAAGGAGTGATGATTCGATTTTCAAACGCGATCGTATATACAAGCGCTTTTATCGTAGAACCCGGTTGCCTGAGCGTCGAGACCGCGCGGTTGAGTCTGAATATATTAGAAATCTTGTAACTACCTACCATGGCTTCGATGTAACCGTTGCTCGGATTGATTGAGATGAGAGAGCCGTTCATGTTATCTATGATGGATTGTTGGGTTCTCGCTTCTTCCGAGTTATCCTTTTTTTGATAGGCGGCTTTGATTTCGGTTAACTTCTTACGAACGGATTCGATTCCTTCTCTCAGAGATTTTTCGGCGGCGTCCTGCTTTTCGTAATCGAGGGTTGTGTAGACGTTCATTCCCCTTGTTTCGATATCGATTTCAGAAAAAGTATCCAGGATGTGTTGACGAATTCCGTAGTTGAAATCGGGGGCGAGGTTTACGGTAAAATCCTTATCGAATCCATATCTTGCGATATCGGATGAATAGAATTCTTTTTCTCCGTCTTTTGTGATTTCGATTTTATAAATTGCTTTAAACTTCTTGATATTGGATTCTATAAGATTTGAAAAATTCTTTCCTACTTTGGAAGGATTTGGATTTAATTGTGCGTTATCCGCCATCGGAACCAAAACCAACTTTTGTCTTTTTAGCGCGGTTTTGAGACTTCGAACCGGATTGTAATTGGAAGGAGCGGGAATGATTCCTACGAGCATCGCAGCTTCTTCCGGAGTGAGTTCGGCCGCCGCCTTGTTAAAATAATAACGGCTCGCTTCTTCCACTCCCGTGTTGCCTTCTCCCAAAAAGATTCGATTGAGATACATCGCAAGAATCGTATTTTTATCAAATTGGCTTTCTAGATAAAAGGTACAGTAGAATTCCGTAATCTTATTGAAGATATTTCTCGCGCCGAGATCGAGTGTGAGTTTTGCTAATTGCTGCGTAAGAGTGGAACCTCCCTGTTTTTGAAACGTGGTGAGATTGATGATCAAGGCTCTTAAGAGCGCGGTGTAATTGATTCCGTGGTGGTTGTAAAATTCTCGATCTTCGGAAGAGAGAAGGGCCCAAACGATATTTCCGTGTTCGGCGAGATTGTCCGTACGGATCGGTTTGAACTTTCTTCTGGAAAATTCTCCGATCAATTTTCCGTTGCGATCTAAGATTCGGATCGGACGAATCTGGTTTACCTCGTAGTAGTTTGTGACTTCATTCTTAAACTTATCGAGATTGGAAACGACCTCGTCTTTTTTTGTCAACCAGACCACGTAAGAGCCGCCGATCAAAAAGGAGCTTACGGCGAGCGCGGCGATTCCACCGTATCTTAGAATTTGTTTCCAGTGAGCCTTTGAAAAGAGGAAGAGGTTTTGAATACCCTCCTTAAGCGAATGAAAAATGGAAAATAATTTCTCGTTACCGGATGCCATCGTTTCCTCTTATCTGGATTGATCTCAGAGAAAGACAATAGAAACGATAGAATCCTTGTAAAGTATTAGAATTCTTTCCGATGAGTTTCCGAGGACTCGTGGCCAAAGTAAATCTTAGAATTTGTCAAATAATTTTTGGAGAATGGGGTTTTGTCGGAACTCCGACAAGGGTTGATTTAGAAAGCCGAACGTTGGATACTCTAAGATGTTCTGTGGGAACCTCCCTAAAAAACGGATTTTTGTTTTGAAACTTTGAAACAGGTCGGAACTCCGAGGATTTTGCAGAAGTCGACTTTGAAACAAACGGTAGCGAAATCTTAGAAATTTTCCGAATCCTTAGGAGTTCCTACATCTTCTTCCCTGCAAGGAGATGAATTCTTTGATAAAAACTATTTTGGAGAAGAACAAATGTGGGAACTCCACCAAAATTTACAATCTTGAGTGAAACTCGCGTTCAAATGTTCCTTTGTTTCGCTAAAAGGTGTATAAAATTGAATCCAAACTTTTGTGGGAACTCCCATAAAAGCCCATTTTCAACACAGATCCTTCGAATTAGAAATCAGTGTGGGAACTCCCAACTTCTCATTTCTTTTTCAAAATCGTAAAGTTCACCCTTCGATTCTTCTTCCGGTCTTCGTCCGAATCATTTTTATTCAAGGGAACGCTGTCTCCAAAACCGCGAGTCTGGATTCTTTCCATCGGAATCGAATGTTTTTTGGAAAGATATTCCGCGACGGCTAACGCGCGTTTTTCGGAAAGGAGGAGGTTGTCTTTTTTCTTACCTACGTTATCCGTATGACCTTCGATTTGAATTTCAATTTCGGGGTTTTCTTTAACGATCTCGGCCAGTCTGTCCAGTTCCGGAACGGATTCTTGAGCGATTTGAAAGCTCTTTGTTTCGAAAAATAAGTTATTGATTTGAATCGTTCCTCGTTCTCGGATCGGAGGCAATTGTAAGACGACTTCCACGTTTTCGGGAATTTTTTTCTTGGAGCTCAAATTTAGATTTTGGGAAACGGGAAGATATCCTTTCTTTTGAGCGTAAAAACCGTAATTCTCTCCGAAAGGGAGGACGATCGAAAAGTTTCCGTTGGAAGGATCGCTTTTTGCGCTTCCGATCTTCTCATGAGACTTTAAGGATTCGTAATGTATATCGGCCGAGAGAGGGTTTCCGTCGGTGTCTACGACCTTGCCGTTGATGACAACGACCTTATCGGGGCGCATCTCTTTCGGAAGATACGCCATAAACAACTGTCCTTCTTTGCTGATATAAGCCCAGTCGCTGTTTGCGGGAATGGAAAAGAAATTCACACCTTTTAGATTTTCAGAAACTTCGGTAGGTTTGGTCCATTGGTCCCATCCTTCTCCGATTCTTTTTGTCATATAAATGGAAAGTCCCTTGTGTCCGTCGCTGGAAAAGTAAAGAGTTCGGTCGTCGCTCGCAAGAAAAGGAGCCATCTCTTCGTGTTCCGAGTTGATCACTTCTCCTAAATTCATTCCTAGAGGAAAGGTTCCATCGGATAACATCTTACTCACGTAGAGATCCAACTTTCCCTTTGCGTCTTTGTGTTGCGAAGAATAGATCAAAATTCTTCCCGAAGAAGAAAGTGTGGAGCCGCCGAAAACTTCCTGGCTCGAATCGTTTTTCTTTCTATATAAATTATAAAAATCAGGAAATTTTAATATACTAGGCTTCGACCAAGATTCTTTTTCTTTAAAACTCTTATAAAGAGGAACTCTTCTTGTGATCTGTCTCGACTTGTCGTCGTATTCGTTTCTGAGTTCTTCGATTTTTTTTCTGTATTCGTTTGAGTTTTTGGAAGAACGCGCGGCCGCTTCTCCTTTGGATTCGAATTCTTTACCGAGTTCGTCCAACAATTCTTTTTCACCAAACGTTCCGAAGACGAATAATTCGTTTCCTCCGGGAAGCGCGGAGATCACAGCGGAAGGCATCTCGTTGTTCAGAGGAGAACCCATTTCTTTTCCGTCTTCCCAAAATCCTCTTTCGTCCAGTTTGGAATACCAGATCTTCTGAGTTCCGGACTTGCCCCGTTTGATATAAGCGGTCCAAAAAAGATGTTTTCCATCGGGAGAAGCGTTCGGATTGAACGCGAAAATATTATGATTTACGTAGTCAGGAATTTTTTTGATCGTCCATGGTTTGATCTCGCCCGAGTTGAGAAAGGGATAGATTTCGTATCGAATCGGATTGCACGTGGAACCTTTCATGTTGCAAAGAATCCGAACGGTCTTATCGTTGAGTTTGGAAAGTTCGGCTGTAATTTCGTTCGATTCGATCGGAATGAATGCATTCTCCGTGCTCAATAATTTTCCAAACTGCAGAATCTTTCCCGTAAAGATTTTATCTTCAGCCTGAAGGCCAGTTAGGAAGGGAAAACTTAGGATCAAAGGAAGAATGGATCGAAGTTTTGAACGCATACATTCTATTCTTCGGTAGAATTTCAAAACTTCTTAATTCTCCTTTTTCTTGGCAAAAAACCCTACCTTGAAAATCATGGTCATGATTCTCCCCCTGGCAGGTATTCTCAGATGATCAGCACTTCCGGATTAACCCTAAACTTTGGTAAAAAAATTCTTTTTGAGAACGTCACGGTTAAATTTAAGGAAAACTGCCGCTACGGATTGATCGGTGCAAACGGCTCCGGTAAATCCACCTTTATGAAAATTCTCGCGGGCTTGGAACAAGCCGCCAACGGCGCGGTTTCCATCGATGCCGGAGTCAAAGTTGGATATTTAAAACAGGATCACTACGAGTTCGAAAACGAAACCGTACTCAATACCGTGATCATGGGGAATAAAGATCTCTGGGAAGTTTCTAAGGAAAGAGATGAAATCTATTCCAAGCCAGAGATGTCCGACGAAGACGGAATGAGAGTTTCGGAACTCGAAGAAAAATACGGAGAACTCGGCGGTTACGAAGCGGAAAGTACCGCGGGAGAACTTCTGGAAGGTTTGGGAATTCCCACTCCGAGTCATACGCAGACTCTTTCTTTTTTGACCGGGGGTTTTAAACTCCGAGTATTATTGGCGCAAGTATTGTTTCAAAAACCGGAAGTTCTTCTTTTGGACGAGCCTACCAACCACTTGGATATCAAGACCATTCACTGGTTGGAAGAATTCTTAACAAACTATCGCGGCGTCGTCATCGTGATTTCCCACGACCGTCACTTTATCAATTCGATCGCGACTCATATCGCGGACTTAGACTACCAATCTCTTACGATTTATCCGGGAAACTACGACGAATATATGGAAGCTTCTACGATGGCTCGGGAAAGACTTTTAGACGAGAACAAACGTAAGAAAGAAAAGATCGCCGAACTTCAAGAATTCGTAACTCGTTTTAGTGCCAACGCGAGTAAATCAAAACAGGCGACTTCGAGACAAAAGCAGATCGAGAAGATCAAACTCGACGACGTAAAACCTTCTTCTCGGGTTTCTCCTTATATTCGTTTTAAAATTAAAAAACCTTTGGGCAAGGACGTGATTCTCGCGGACAATATTTCCAAAACCTATGATCGACCTATTTTTAAAGATTTTACAACCAACATCACAAAGGGCGAAAAGATAGCAATCATCGGGACCAACGGGGTGGGGAAGACCACTCTTCTGAAAACTCTGATGAAACAACTCGAACCCGATTCCGGAAAAGTTTTGATAGGAGATTCCGTTACAGCTTCTATCTTTCCTCAGGATCACAGAGAAGGAATCGTAGAAGACGCGGACACGATCGTGGAATGGCTCTATCGTTATGCGGATCCGGGAACGGAGATGGAAGAGATTCGCGCCATTTTGGGAAGAATGTTGTTCAGCGGTGATATGGCCAAAAAACCGACGAGCGTTCTTTCGGGAGGAGAAAAATCTCGAATCATCATCGGAAGAATGATCATGACCGGCGACAATCTTCTCGCGCTCGACGAACCTACGAACCACTTAGACTTGGAAACGATCGAAGCCCTGAACTACGCGTTATCCGTCTTTGAAGGAACCGTAATCTTTGTCTCGCACGACCGAGAATTTGTTTCCTCTCTCGCAACGAGAGTGATCGAAGTTTCCACCGAAGGAATTCGAGATTTTAAGGGAAGTTACGAAGATTTCCTCGAAAGAGAAGGTGCGGAATTTTACAAACGTTTGTCCGGCGGTCCTGTTCTCGCAGAAACCTGATTTTCTTCCTCGCACTCCGCTCGATTTTGAGATCTTAAAATCGAAAACAAAAAAGCCTATTTCGAAATATCGGAATAGGCTTTTTAAATTCAACTAGTCCGGATTCGTCTTAGATAAAACACACACTTTACATTCTTTGAATGAAAGGCGTTGTATATTTATAAGAATTAATGCGAACTGGAATCTGTTCAAAACTCATTTATAAATGCAGTCGCTTTTGTTTGAAATTTATTTACAATTCTTTAAAGATAGAAAGAACAAAGGTGATTCTTAAAAATCGATTGATAAAAGTTTACTCGAAATTGACGCCCCTCCTCTTTATCTTATTTTCTCAAAATTGGAATAAGAATTAAAAATAATGAATTCGAATCTAACGACTTTAAAACACAATCTACCATCGTGCGATTCTTTGCCTTGGAAGCGGAAGACAGACGGACGCGGAGTTTTTCAAATTCTATCGAGATATGTTTTAATACTTCTTCTTTCTTTTCTCGCACCGTTTATCCTAACGATTTCTTCTACGGAATTGAATGCCCAAGTGGAACTTGGAACACTGAAGATGGAAAATCCTGCTCGAGATTATTCGATGAACGGAAGGTGGTATTTTAAAACGTTAGACGACTCCGCTTATGCAAGACCCAACTATTTCCACACGCACTGGAATTTTTTCGAAGTCGCTAAGAGCTGGCATTTGGAAGGATATGATTATGACGGCGTAGGCTGGTTTCGGATGAACTTTATTCTCTCACCCGAATACGAAGGCAAAAATCTTGCGGTAATGATTCCTTATATCGAAAACGCTCATGAATTTTTTCTCAATGGAAGTTTGATCGGTAAAAAAGGGGAAATCTCCGAGAACGGTAATCTTCTCTCTTCCGACACGAGGAATGACGTTTATACGATTGATTCTTCCCTTCTTAAAATTGGAATTCCGAATGTGATCTCGGTAAGAGTCAGAAGCGCGGGAGGTTTAGGGGGTTTTGCACTCACGGATTTCTATATCGGGATGGAGCAGAATATTCGGAAAAAATTCAATCTGCATCTGATCTGGGCCTCCGTTCTATTCGGCTTTTTTGCGTTCAGCGGTCTTTATCACATTTTATTTTATTCAGTTAGAAGAACGGAAAAACATTATCTCTACTTTGGAATTCTTTGTCTTCTCGCAGGGATGCAAACCTTGGGATACAGGACGATTACTTATTGGTTTTATAACAACGCTTGGTTTAACCAATTCTTAAACGGAACGGGGATCATCCTGTTTTCAGTTTTTATGATTCTCTTTTTTCATAATTTTTTTAAATCCGGTCATTCGATTTTTTCCAGACTTTTTATCGGTCTTACATCCGCGATCTACCTATGTTTTGTTCTTTCTTATATTCCTATTCTTTCCGGTGAGAATTTATATTCTTTCATAGGATTCTTTTGGAGGAATCTGCTTCCGCTTTCTATCGTTAATATCTTCTTCTCAATTTTTTACGGCCTCTATCATACGGTTCGAAATCTAAGTAAAAATCGATATGAAAGTAAGGTTTTATTAGTCGGGTTTTTTATACTTCTTCTCTTTTTACTTCACGGCTTCTTTTCCTATATGGGTTATATAAATCAGAACTCGTTTATGGAGTTTGGATTTTTGTTGTTTCTTTTTTCCATTGCGTTTTCTCTTTCGATCCGATTTTCACAGATACATTCTAAAACGGAAACTCTGAACGAACAATTATACAATAAGAATGAGGAGTTAACAAAGCTCTACACTTCGTATGCTCGTTTTGTTCCTAAAGAATTCCTAAATAATTTAGGAAAACATTCCATTTTGGAAGTGAGTTTAGGAGATCAGATAGAAAAAGAAATGTCGGTTATGTTCTCGGACATACGCTCGTTTACGGAGCTTTCCGAAAAAATGACTCCGGAAGAAAACTTTAACTTTCTCAATTCCTATTTGAAAAGAATGAACCCGATCATCCAGTCGCACTCCGGTTATATAGATAAATATCTTGGGGATGGAATTATGGCGTTGTTTCAAGAAAGTCCCGAAAACGCCGTAGACGCCGCGATTGAAATGCAGAATTATTTGATTACTTACAACGAACATCGTGTTAAATCCAATTACAGACCTATCACGATCGGCATCGGGATACATTATGGAAAGATGATGTTGGGTACGATCGGAAGCGACGAAAGAATGGAAGGAACGGTGATCTCCGACGCAGTCAATGTTTCTTCGAGAATCGAAGGACTAACCAAGGTTTACGGTTCTAAAATTATTATCAGCGAACAGACGATGTATAGACTTCCGGACCCTGATAAATACAGTTATCGTCTTTTGGATACGATCACCGTAAAAGGAAAGAGCGATCACCTCTGCGTTTACGAAATTATCGACGGCACGGAGCCGTCTCTTTTAGAATTAAAATTATATACAAAACCTATCTTTGAGAAAGCCGTATTGGAATATATGAAGCATGATTATGAAACTTGTATCGAGTATATGAAGAAAGTTCAGGAAATCAATTTGAACGACAGGGCCACCCATCTGTACATTCTACGCTGCGAACAGGCAATCAATCAGGGTGCGCGTCACAGTTGGAACAATTCGGTATAAAAATTTCGTTTTTCAAAACTAAATGTAGGATAATTTTTTTTGGGGAAATGCGGTATCGACCTTCTAATCTATTCAATGGATTGATCTCCTTAGTTTATAGCTCGAATTGAATTTTTATATTTTTTGCGTCATCTTCGCGAAAAATATTCTCCATAAAATGATTCTCTTGGCGGAAAGAATTCTCGGTTTTCTTTTTTAGATCGAAGAATTTATTTTCTAAATTCTAAAAATAAATTCAAAAAATAGAATGTTTTCAAAGGACTTTGGAACCGTTCTTTTCGGGGAGAAGAAAAATTCTTGCCCGAAATTTATTTAAGAGGCATTCTATGGCTATGTCAGCTTTAGTTCAAAAGGTTCCCAAACGTTTGGGTGAGGTTTTAGGTCCGGATGGTACAGTTGAATTCGTGGATTTCCTGAATCATTCCTTTGGAAATAGTCAAACAAATACGATCGAAATCGTTAGCGATCGATTTGATCGTCGTCTCAAGGAAGAGACAAATCAAATTCGTATGGAAATGTCAGGTCTTCGTTCGGACTTTTCAGATCTTCGAGCTGATTTTGCCGATCTTCGGGCTGATTTTGCTGATCATCAATCGGAAATAAAATCGGAAATCGCGGAAATTCACAAAGCGATTTCTACTCAGACGAAATGGGTCTTCGGAGCGATCATCGGATTGATCGGAGCATTTTCGATTATCTTAAAATTCTAATATTCTAATTTGATCAGCTTGGATTGCTTTTCAGAAAGGAAAGAAGTCTATTAAGGGCTTCTTTCCTATGGGAAACTTGGTTTTTTTCGGAATCTGAAACCTGAGAAAAAGGTTTTTGAAATGCGGGAAAAATAAAAACAGGATCATATCCAAACCCGTAAGTTCCGATCAGATCATATTCTTCCGATATCGTTCCTTCACATTTTCCCTCAAACGTCTTTTCGGTCTTTCCGTCCACGTAAGCGATTACACAAGCATAGTAAGCGTTTCGATTTTGATTTCCTTTTAATTTTTCCAAAAGAAGAAGCGCTCTTCCTTTGTCGTCGAGACCTTCTCCTCCGAATCTTGCAGAATAAACTCCGGGGGCCCCTTCGAGTGCGGAGACACAAATCCCGGAATCGTCGGCTATGGAAGGAAGTTGCGTAAGGCGAAATAGTTCTCTGGCTTTGATCAATGCGTTTTCAGAAAACGTGGAACCGGTTTCTTCCGCGTCAAAAGAAACGTTCAGATCCTTTGGGGTCAGAATCTGAACGCCAAGCTCCTTGAGAATGGAGCCGACTTCTTTTACTTTGTGCGCGTTATTTGTGGCGAGAGCGAGTTGCTTCAAAGAGCGGAATTAACGATTTAGTTTAAATTCGTCAAAGGCGTCTTCAATGTTCGGGACTACTTTGAAAACTTTATCTAACATTGTAATTTCGAAAAGTTGAAGAAGATCTTCATCGTTTACTACGATGATAATATCGCCTTCGGCGCTTTTGAATTTCTTTTTATAGGAGACAATGATGCCTAACGCAGTCGAGCATATATGGCTCACTTCGGTTAGATCAATAATGATCTTTGGGCTAGGGTCAAAATTGTGTTCACTCAGGTTTCGGTCTAATTCTTCACTGTCGGATTGAAGGATCGATCCGGCAATTTTAATGATATGAATATCGTCTTGTACGGTTATTTCCATGGGTGTCCCGTTACTTCTGTGGCTGTTTGGTTTCGCTTTTTCAACTAAAAAACCAAACCGGAATGGGATTTTTGATGCGTTTTTTATAATTTCGCCGATTTCTATGTCACTTGAAGAAGAATCCGCGTTTTTCTTCTAGAACTCGTTCCGCTTTGCGGTTTTTTTATTATATTATCAATCCGAATAGGAACCCGCAGTGAAATCCGGAGGTCCTCCGATCTTTTGAAAGTTTAGAATCTAAATTCTTCGGAAGATAAAAGTGGAAATTCTTCCAAAATAAAAGAGAAGAATTTCTCGAAATTTATGATTCGATCCTCGGGACTATTTCAGTCGGTCGGAGCAAATGATGTTAAAGAAGATCGGATTTATAACAGTTGGAATTTTATTCTTACTCGTTTTGTTGTTTTGGATCGGGCAAGGGCCTCGGGTCGCGATTCCAAAAGATACACAACCTGGTGCGGAGTTCGTATTCCCAGGCGAAGAAAATACTACACAGGATACGCTCGCACTTTTGATTTCCTCGTTGAAAGAAAAATATCCGAAAGGTTCGGAAGCAAAGAGGGACGCGCATCCGTTCGCTCACGGTTGTGTGAAAGGTAATTTTACCGTTTCTTCCGAAATACCGGAAGAATTCAAATTTGGTATATTCAATTCTCCTAAAACGTTTCCGATTTGGATTCGTTTTTCAAACGGTTCGATCACAAAGAAACCCGACTTTGAAGGGGACATTCGAGGAATGGGAATCAAGTTGATGGGAGTGGACGGTCCTAAGTTGGCCGAAGACGAAAAAAGGACGCAAGACTTTCTTTTGATCAATCACCCAGTTCTTCCCGCAGGCGCTCCCGAAGAATATCTTTCCTTGTTCAAAGCGGCATTCGCCAAAAAGCCGATGTCTTATTTTTTCGGAGGGTTACCTTGGAATTGGAAACTCACTGCTTTGAAAGAATCCATCTCGATTCGGGGAAAAAAAATTCCGGACGTATTAGAAATTCGTTATTGGAGTACAACCCCTTATCGATTGGGAAAAGAATCGGTTGCCGTGAAATATTCTGCGAGACCTTGCGAAACCAAAGTGCTCAAAGCTCCGGATTCTCCCGCTGAAAATTATCTGCGTCAAACTATGATTTCCCACTTAAAAGAAAAGTCGGCTTGTTTCGAATTTATGATTCAAAAACAAGGAAATCCGATCTCTATGCCCGTGGAAGATCCCGCGGTTCATTGGAACGAAACCGATTCTCCTTTTGTTCCCGTTGCCAAGATCGAAATTCCGATTCAAGAATTTGCGACTTCCGAACAGGATCAATTCTGCGAAAATCTTTCTCTCAATCCTTGGCATAGTTTACCGGAACATCGTCCGTTAGGCGGAATCAATCGTGTGAGAAAACTCGCTTATGAAACGATTTCAAAATACAGAAGAACTCAAAACGGAGTTACTCCGATCGAACCTACGAAATGATTTTCCAAAGAAAGGATAAAATTTTATGAAAATGCATAAACAACAAAACGATTCTTTGATTCACTCCATTCTTTTTAAGAATGGAGTTCGGTTTAATAAGAAGATTCTTTTTTTGTTCGTTTTCTTTTTGAGCGCTTCTTTGTTTTCTCAAGCCCAAGGCGGTTATTACAATCTTGTCTATTCCAAGATGGGCGTGATCGGTTCGATCGAATTTAACGGGATGACAATTCTTCCCGAATCCAAAGCCGACGACGTGAGCGGCCAGATAGATCTGAACGTTTGGATTCTTCCCGGCGTCAATAAGATCAAAGTCAAAGGTCTGAGAAAGAAAAAGGAAGATGAAATCGCTCCTCGCATTCAGGCGATTCTTTATCTCGGACAAAAAGGACAGTTCCCGGATGAAGGTCAAAAAATTTCCGGTTATGAATGGAAGGAGGGGGAGGAAACTCAAAGGAAGCTTCCTTTCGAAGAAGAGATCAGCTTTACTCCTACGGAAATTCCTCCGTCCGAACTCTGGAAGATCGCGGAAGAAATTCAATGGAACGCGGATGATAAGGAAAAAATCCAAAAGTTGATTGCGGATTTATACAACGGCTTTCAAAAGAAAGACGAGAAGAAACTTCTTCAGTTGATGGAATTTCGAACTAAAGAATTTGCAAGAGCAAGATACATTTCTCCGGATGAGGAAATTAAGGATCTGAATAAGGGCGTGAAGAGTATTTTGAAAAGTGTCGGAGGTAAACTTGATAAGTTGGAACTCGGGGATTTACAATTTCAATTGATTGCCGATAAAAAAGTAATTTCCGTTCTTACAAAGACTGGAAAAAGCCCGATTGAAAGCAAGAAGATAGGTTTTTCGGTCCCGCTCTTTTTGTCGAAGATCCAAGGAGAATGGGTGATTTCACGTTAGCGATATCGACTTGAGTATTTTCAAAATTAGAATTGTGTAAAATATTTAGATCTTTCAGTCTGGCGGACGATGAAAGATCTAAATAGAAAGCAGTTTCTAAAATCCTTTTTTTACTTATTCTTAAGCGGACTAAGCTTCGATCTCCTTTCTAAGGATAGGAATGGAAATCTCAATTCTCCTCTTTTCGATGAAAATTCCAATTTCAAAAGTGTCTATTTGGATCCGAAGCTGAGAGAGGAATTTTTTCTCTTTCTCAAAAACGTATATCATCTTTATCCGGAAGAAAATTTTCACAAACTTATATTCGAACTTTCTAAATCAAAACGAAACGATCGCGAAGTCTACGAGGCGATTCTCGGAGAACTTCCTCATATCAAACCTTTTGCCGGAATCATCACTTACGCCCTTCCGGCTCTCAAAAAACAAAAGATCGAAATCTCGAAAGAGGTTGTGGAAATTCTGGGCGAGGGAAGTCGATATAACGGTTATCTTGAAATCGGAACGACGGGAAGATATGTAAAAGGTCTCAAAAAGAAAATTCATATCGAAGGCGACGTTTTTATTTTAAACGATCAAGAACCCAAGTTCAATCCCGAAGATTTAGTGGAAAGGGGTCAGATCAAGAAAGCGGGAAAGTTTGTCCCCTTGGGAACCTATGATCCGATTTTAGAAAATTCGATTCCGTCCGAAAGTCTGGATCTGGTTACAAATTTTATCGGATTTCATCATTCGCCGTCCAATCGTCTGGATGGATTTATCGAGTCCATCGTTCGAGTTCTCAAACCGGGTGGAAAACTCGTATTGAGAGATCACGACGTAAATTCAAAGGAAATAAAACGTATCGTTGCTCTGGCTCACGATGTGTATAACGCAGGTTTGGAAATCCCTTGGAAAGAAACCTCGGTTCAGATAAGAAATTTCACTTCTGTGGAAGAGATAGAAGAAAGATTGAGCCGATTCGGACTAAAACCTTTGGGCAAATATATTTTGCAACCAGGCGATCCTACTAAAAATACTCTTATGGCTTTCGTAAAACCACAATGAAAAAATTTATTCTTCTACTTTTTGTTTTTGTAAGTTCTTCTTATGCCGACCCGACTATCGTAAACGACGTTACTCAGATCAATCCGATCGCAGTAAATCAAGTCGTTACACCGGTGAGTATCAGCGAAATCCAAGAGTTGGTCAAAAATCATTCCGGACCGATTTCGATCGGAGGCGGAAGATTTTCCATGGGTGGTCAGATCGCGACCGAGAACGCCTTGTTCATCGATACCAGAGAGTTCAATCGAATTCTTTCCTTTGATCCAAAGACAAGATTGATCACGGTAGAACCGGGGATTACTTGGAGAAAGTTACAAGAAGCGATTGATCCTTTCGATCTTTCGGTTCAGATCAAACAAACGTATTCGAACTTTACGGTCGGCGGCTCGTTGAGCGTAAACGCACACGGAAGATATGTCGGTTACGGGCCGATGATTTTATCAACACGATCGATCAAAGTTGTTTTGAGCGACGGAAAATTAGTAGTCGCAAGTCCGATAGAAAATTCCGAAATTTTCTATTCTTGTATCGGAGGTTACGGAGGGATCGGCGTCATCGTAGAAGCGACTCTGGAGCTCACGGAAAATAAAAAAGTAAAACGATTTGTAAAGAAAATGCCAATCACCGAATACAAAAAATTCTTCTTTGAAAACGTTCGGAATAATGCGAAGGCGCAGTTTCATAACGGAGATATTTATCCTCCCGCTTATGAAAACGTAAACGCCGTTACTTGGGAGGAAACCGAAGAGCCACTGACAGTTCCCGACAAGATCGTTCCTATCAAAGAAAGTTACTGGCTGGAGAATCTGATTTATTTTTGGTTAACGGAACTTCCATACGGAAAAGAATTAAGAGAAGCCGTTCTCGATCCTTTGTATTATCGCAAAGATAGAATCGTCTGGAGAAACTACGAAGCCAGTTACGACGTTCAGGAATTGGAACCGCCGACGCGAAAAATCAGCACTTACGTATTACAAGAATATTTTGTTCCGGTCGAGAAGTTCGACGAATTTTACCCTTTGACGAGGGCCATTTTTCAAAAACACGACGTGAACGTGATGAACATTTCGATACGTCATGCGAAACCGGACTCCGGATCTTATCTGGCTTGGGGAAGAAAGGAAGTCTTTTCGTTTGTGGTCTATTACAAACAAAGAGTTTACGAAAGCGCCAAAAAGGAAGTCGGTGTTTGGACTCGGGAATTGATCGACGCCGTTGTAAGCGTAGGCGGCGCGTATTATCTTCCTTATCAATTGCACGCGACGGTTCCACAATTTGAAAAGGCATATCCGAACGCCGAACGTTTTTTCGCGCTCAAGAGAAAATTGGATCCTCAGTATAAATTTCGAAATAAACTCTGGGACAAATATTATTTTCACAACCCGGATGACAGAAAGATCCGCCAAGATCTGGATTCTTTAAAGGATTATATTCGGAATGAAGATCAGACCTTTTTAACTCTTCCGGAATGGTATATCGTATTTAGTTCCGATGAATATGCGGAATTTCTAAAACATTCTCCGCCGAGTGCGTTTCCTTATTTCAGTAGTATCGCGCAGTTTTGGAAAATCTACGGGCGAGTTTTCGGAAAAACCTGGGCCTCTTACGAATTCAATTGGGGTTATCATCTGATGATCAACGTGATCGGTGTCAGTTATTCTACTGAACTTCTTCTCAAAGGGCTTTATGAGAATTCGATCGGAAGAATTACGGAGATCTTTTCCGGCGGCAAAGCGCCTAACGAGGCAATGAAAGTAGAAGCGTATATGCAGAAAGTCGCCGAGGAATATACCGACTTCGTTCGTTTGCGTCCTTGGTACGAATATCCTTTCTATACAAAGTTTAAGGAATTTTGGAGAATTCAAGACGGAGAGAATACGAGTCGGGTTCGGAGATTTGAAAGAAGAATATTTTTTTCTACTGAACTTTTGGCAAAAGCGGTTTACGGAAAGTTAATCGGATTGGGGACGGAGGGCGTCTACGCTCCTGAAACTTTTGAGATCAAGGCTTGGGTAAAACAAAACGACGGTAAGAATAAGATTCTTTCCATTCCAAGATATGAGGCGTTTACTCAGGCCGTTCCCGAACTCGTTAGAAAAAAAGTTTCCTTTGTTGAAATCGCAGGCAATCGCCAAATTCTTTTGACGCTTCGTGTTCCTAAGGACGTCGATTTTCAAGACTCGGAGAATATTTTGTATCAGTGGGAAATTCTTACCGTACCGAATTGGAAGCGGGTAGCCTTGATCGCTCCGGTCAAAAGACTTCATGAAATTCTAATGAATGCTGACAAAAACGGTTATCAGGTGGATCACATTTTTGATTATTGAATGATAGAAACTGGAAGGCGATTGAATGGTTTGTTAAAAACGGAATTGGTTCCCAAAAAAAATCCTTTCCTAAATTTTTGTTTCCGATTTTTCATTAACCGTTTTTAAATTGACCTTGCTCATTTCGCTTTAATTTGAATTCTAAGGATATGAAATATATCTTTAGAATTTCGCTTCTTTTCTTTATCATTTCCTGTTCTGTGACTTCTCACCAATCCAAGCAGGTTCAACTCGGCAAAACATTTTCTTTACAGAACTTGAATCAAGATGCAAAGGGGCCGATCGTCTTTCAAAAATTCGTTGCTGCGGATTGGGAAGTGGAACGTGCCGGATTGATCAACTTGAACGATCCTAAGGCCGCGGGTTTAAAACCCGGTCCGGAACCGATTCAGATTTACTTTTACGTTATCGATCATCCTAAGTTCGGAAGATATGTGATCGATACGGGCATCTCCAAAGCCTTTCGTAAAGATCCTAAGGAATGGCCGATTTCTTCCATCGTAGCTTCCGCAATGAATACGGCGGCTCTGAAAATTAAAATCACCGTTGACGAATGGCTTAAAAAAGATCCGAAGAAAGTCGAAGGAATTTTTTTAACTCACATGCATCTCGATCATATCATGGGAACGAAAGACTTTTCTTCCGGTCTTCCTATTTTTGTCGGGCCTAAAGAAACCACCGGAAAAAGATTTATCAACATGTTTGTCCAGGGAACCACGGATGATATTTTGGGGGAGAATCCGAATCTTTCCGAACTTGCGTTTGAAGAAACAAACAATGCTCCCGGTGTTCTTGATTTCTTTGGAGATCAATCGCTTCTGATCTTTCATCTCGAAGGTCATACGCGAGGAAGTCTTGCATTTCTGATTAAAAGTTCGAACGGCGCTCAGCTCGTTTTAGGAGATTCTTGTCATACGAGTTGGGGATGGGAAAACCAAGTTCCGCCCGGAGATTTTACGGAAAATCAGGAGAAGAATGGAGAGGCTCTGGCGTTTCTAAAAAAGATCGCTTCTAAATTTCCAGGAATTCAAGTTCACCCCGGACACCAAAGTATATCAGGAAATCGTAATTAAGTTTTTCTTTGAGAAAAAATTTGGAGAATTTATATGAAAGAAATCGATCGTTCTAAACCAGTTCTTGTCACCGGAGGCGCCGGATATATCGCGTCTTGGGTGATTCAGTATTTACTCGAAGACGGGCTTTCCGTACGAGCAACGGTAAGAGACAAAGGAGATTCTAAAAAGATTTCCCATCTTCTCAAGCTCGGAGAAAAGTTTCCCGGAAAGTTGGAATTCTTTGAAGCGGATCTTCTCAAAGAAGGTTCTTTCCTGAATGCGATCCAGGAAAGAGGCGGAGTTGAACTGATCATTCATACCGCATCTCCGTTTCTTAGAGACGGAGTAAAAAATCCTCAAAAGGAACTCGTGGATCCTGCTGTGTTAGGAACCAAGAACGTTCTTTTATCTGCGAATCAAAGCTCATCGGTCAAAAGAATCGTTTTGACTTCGAGCATTGCGGCGGTAATGGGCGACAACAGCGACGCGTCCAACCATCCGGAGAATCGTCTTTCAGAAGCGGATTGGAATACGACGAGTAGCCTTTCACATCAACCGTATCCTTATTCTAAAACTCTCGCTGAAAAAGAGGCCTGGAAGATCGCCGGAGAGCAATCGCAATGGGATTTAGTAACGATCAATCCTTCGTTTGTGATGGGACCTTCTCTTTCCGAAAGGGCGGACGGAACAAGTGTAAACTTTATGCTCTCTATGATTAACGGTAAGTTTGCTTCCGGGGTTCCGGATATGATGATCGGTTTCGTGGATGTGAGAGACGTCGCACGCGCACATATCTTAGCCGGATTTACCCCTTCCGCGAAAGGAAGGCATATCGTTTCTTCGGAGACTTTGAAATTTTTAGACGTTGCCAAAAAGATTCAGGAAAAATTTGGAAATCGTTTTCCGGTCCCTAAAAACGCCATTCCAAAATTTCTTACTTATTTGATAGGACCGTTTTTCGGACTTTCCTGGCCTTACATTTCGCGTAACGTAGGAATTCCGTTTGCTCTCGATCACACGTATAGCAAAAAAGATTTAGGACTTACTTATAGACCGATTGCGGAAACCTTTGCGGAACACATTCAACAAATCGTTTCTTCTAAGATGTTGTCAAAAAAATAAGCCGAGGTTAGAAGATGCGCGGATTCTATGAAAATCATTTTAATATAGAATCCGAATGTGTTAAGAATCTTAAATTTCTCTTCCAATATTTAAGCGGAGGAGAAATTTAAAGGATTCTTTTCTGGATTTGTATTCCCTAAAAAAATAGGAAGTTTTTTCGGTGGAGAGTCGCTAACAAGCGTCGCCGCCTGATAAAAATAAAGTCTGTAATTGCCCGTTTGTTATTTTTGCAAACTCGTTTATATAACCGTCGTAGCCGTTGTGGTGGAGAATCAAGATCGGCGTTCCGTTTCCGTCCAGATCAAGTGCGTCGATAAAATGATACTGTCCTCCGTAGACCGCTTGTTCGTTCATTAGAACATCAAATTTTTCGAATATCTTTTTTCCCAGGTCCTCGTCTTTGAATTCGTAAATTGCGGAGTAATAAGATTTTTCTTCGTATTCTGTTTTGATCGCATAACGGATAAAAATGTAATCTTTTCCGGGAGAATGAATCGTATACAAATCTCCCCTTTTTAAGAGTTTAAGCTCGGCCGCCTTCGGGTGTTTCTTTTTAAAAATCGAATTTGCGGAAGCGTCCAAAATTTTGGAAATTTTTTCAGAAGGTGTATAACGATCCGATCGAACCTGATCGCCGATCTTTGAGCCGAAAATCGCAAAGACTGAATCATGATATGTATCGATTTTTCGAAACGCGTTGAAGTTTCCTTTAAGAACTCGAACTTCCTGACAACCGGTGATTTCCTTTGTTTCCGGCGTAAATTCTCCGGCAACGTTTGTGCGTTCATAGGCGATCGCTTTTTCCTTTTCTTGAATCTTCTTCTTTTCTAAGAAATAAGTTTCCGCAGAATAGTCGCTCGCCGAGAACCACTGGTTTTTGATTCGAATCGCCAAAGAGCGAAACCAGGATCCTTCCGTTCCGGATTTAATGGACCCGAATAACTTTGCGTCCGACAGGTCTTCCGGTTTTCTTTTGCTCAGGAACTCGGAGGCGGCAAATCCTTTTGCTCCCGTTTTTGTTTTGATTTCCTGCCATTCTTCAAATTGAGAATCTTCTTTGATCCAGACGCTTTCTCCCTTATCCAACTGAAAAAGAATCTTTCCGTCTTTCGGCTTCTCTCTGACATTCAGTTTTCCATCTGAAGTGAGAACGTATCGAGGAGAGAGTTTCTCTTCCGCGGAAAGGGAATTGAGCAAAAATAGAAGAAGAGCGGCTAACGCGATTTTGGAAAATACGAACTGCGATTGTTTAGGTATTCTTTGCATTTGAAGAAACTGAATCGCAAGTCCGTATGTTTTCAAGAAATTATTTTTTGATTTTCGCGTCGGAGAGTGACATCGCTTTTTTTGCCGATCGTTCTCCCATTCCCCGATAAAAAGGATATTACCGGCTTCTCCAAAAAGAGTTCCTTTGCCGTTTCTTTTCTCGTTTAACCGTTCTCCAGTATATCGAGAACCGTCGTCGTAGATTGCATTTCTTGGTCTAAGATTCCGTTTTTGTATTCTCCTATAAACTCAATACCGTTTGGAAGAATTAAGATTCCTTTTCCTTCTGGTTCACCGTTAACAAAATGAGTACTTAATTTGGTTTGATCCGGCCAAACGAAGACGCCTAATTTTCTTCGTCAGTCGAAATGAATGTTTATTTCGGCAAGAGGCAAGTTATAAAATATTACTTTAAGAATCAGCCGTAAGGATGGCTTTGGCGCTTGGGACGCGGCCCATTAAACAAAAATCATATTCGCGGAAGTCCCTCTTCCTTTCTCGCTTTCCAGCAAAAACTCGGCTTCGGTAAGTTTTGCAAAGTCTCGACAGAGTTTGATTCCGAGTCCGGCCCCTCCTTCGTTTAGGGTTCCCGGAGAAGTAAAGGATTCTTTTGAGAGAACTTTTTCTAATTCTTCCGCGGACATTCCGATCCCTTCGTCCAAAACGGATATTATGTTTTTATCATCTTCTGTTTTGCGCGCCCGAAGAGTGATCCTTCCTCCGGGTTTTGAAAACTTGAGAGCGTTTACAAATAAGTTTCGAATGATCACTTTAAAGATTTCTTTGTCCGCGCAGATTTTTAAGGTCTCGTCTAAATCAGTCTCAATGTTTATGGATTTGAGTTTTACATAGTCGTTGTACAAAGCTACCAATTCCTGTATGGTCTCAGTCGGAGAAAAGGTGATTTTGTTTGTCGCAATACTTTTTGAATTTGCCTTTACCCAATTTAACGTATTGTCGATCAAATCGATCGTTAGATACGTTTGTATATTCAGTTTTGATAAATAAGGATAGAGTTCCGCCGCGGAAAGATCTTCGTCTTTAAAGAGTGCAATTAAAGAGATGATTTGGATCAAGGGTGTTCTTAGATCGTGCGCGAGAATGGAAAGTAACTGTGTTTTTGTGGAATTTGTATGAGTGAGTTCAATGTTTAATTTTTCTAGATCGTCTATGTCCTGGAAAGCGACGGCGTTTAATTCTCCGAACTCGGTGCTCCGAACGTGAAACCATCTTTCTCCGTTCGTTTTCGTTAGAATTTTTGTTTTCATCGAAGCGCTAGGTTTTCCGCTTCTCCCCCCGTGGTTGACTTCCAAAAACCAATCTTCTCTGACTGTCTTTCTATAGGTTTCATCGGGATAGGCTTTTAAGAACCATTCTTCAATGGTTGGAATCTCCTGGATTCTATAACCTATCATTTCCCGAAAACTTCGATTGAGATAGAGTGTTTGGAACTGATCTCCTTTGACTTGTGAAAGTAAAACCGGACAAGGAATGAATTCTACAAACCTAATTTTATCTCCGATGTTGTCTAAGGCTTCCTGGATCAATTCCATTTTTTTAAAATCCGCATTTAGATTCGGATTCTTTTCCAAATCTATCTAATATAAAGAATATCTAATAGTATACTGCGCAAAAGATTCTCCAATTAAAAAATATTTCTTTTTCCAAAAAGCAAAAGCGTTTGTGGCAAAAGTCTGTCATCAATATTCAATAAACATACTTTATCTTTCTATTTGATCCAGCGTGGGAGGAGAGATAAGTGAGTCTTCGCTCGCCTTTTCCATATTTTACGATTAAAATATATTCTAAGTTTAGAATATTCGACAAATGCTTTGATTTAATCTTTCGAGATTCCTATTTTCTTCTTTTGAGTCCGGATGTGGAGTTTCGTTCGGAAATTGTTCTCGGAGTTTGCATATTTTATCTTTGTAGGTTTAAAAAAGAATTCTTTGTAAGCGGGATATAAGTGGGTTTTGGAACTCTTCCGTTACTATCCTCTTTCAGTGAAGACCTCCGTTTGGAGGAAAGCCAAATATACAAAGGTGAAACTTATGAAGAGAATTTTATCCATTCTCATCTTCTCTCTTTTCTTGGGAACGATGGGAAATCTTTATGCGAGTCGCGGAGCCGTTGTGGAAAATCCGATCGACGTTTTTGAAAAATCTTTCGAAAACAAAGTCCTTTCCATTCAAAGAAAAACCCAGGTAAACGAGAACCTTCCGGTTCATCGGGCCCTTTTTTATGGAACCCACAATTCATATAACAGCAAGTCATACGCCGGGCCGTTTTTTTCTTACGCATTCCCGAATCAAAAATATTCCATCGGGGAACAACTTCGTCTCGGAGCTCGTTTTATCGAGTTGGACGTGCACTGGGCTCTAGGAACTCACGCTCGTAAGGAACTCCTTCTTTGTCACGGACAGGATAACCACGTCGGTTGTAACGTCTTTGATCGTCCTTTCTATAAAGGTTTGCAAGAAGTCCGTGATTGGGTTTCCAATTCCGCAAATCGCAACGAAGTTTTAGTTCTTTATATCGAAGATAAGTTCGACGGTCATTCTTCAGAAGCGCTCCAGACTCTGAAAGATTATCTTGATCCTTGGTTGTATCGTTATTCAGGAAGTTGTTCCGATATTCCTTCTCCGGAGAATATGCCGAAGTTAGGCGATATGGTCGCTTCTAATAAAAGAATTCTTCTTATGAGCAACGGTTGTTACGATTCTCAGTGGAGCGGTTACTTCAAGAAAATCTTCTTTGGCGGTTCTACCGGAAGTCCGAAAGAATTCAAAGGTTACCCGGATTGTAATTATTCCAGAGCGACTTACAATTCTACTATGGTTCGTTTTTTTAACGATACCACAAACTACTTCGGCTTTTACGACGGTGTGAAAGAAAGCGGTTCTTTTACGGATGCAAACATTCAATCGATGCTTGCTTGCGAGGTGAACGTTTTTGGTATCGATCAGTTCGATCCAGACTTTGCAAAAAAAGCGATCTGGTCTTGGAACGCTTCGGAGCCGAACAACTGGGCCGGAAGCGAACACTGCGCCGTCGTCTGGTCAAACGGAAGATGGAACGATCTTAATTGTTCTTCTTGGAATCGTTTTTCTTGTAAGGATTCTTCCGGTAATTGGTATGTGACCGCGGGTGGAGGATCTTGGTCTTCCGGAAATTCTCAGTGTTCTTCGGAGACGGGTGGAAGATATAAATTTTCCGCGCCTTTGACTCCGTATGAAAATAGAAAATTATTAGAAGCTAAGAATTCAGTCGGCGCCGGCGATCTTTGGATCAACCTCACCGATCAGGCTTCGGAAGGAAACTGGCTCTTGGGCAATTGATTCTTCAGAGCAACTCTTTTAAAAATATTTCCTGGGACGGATATTTCTTCCGTCCCTTTTTTTTATCCTTTTTCACGATGGGCTTTTCTCTTCGAAAGCCCATTCGCAGGCTCGCACTGAGTTCTTTCTTTTTATTTCCATTCCTTTATTAAGGTTTTGCTTTGGTCGGAACTCCGGCAAACACTCCGTTTTCTGGTCGATCTTCCTTTTCGATTCGAAGGCATTTCCGATCTTGATTCTTCTCTCCCTCGAATCAGTCAACTTTCTGTAAGAATGTCTCTTTCTTTCCCGTCTTTCGTTTCTGGATGCATTGCGGAATCCAGATTCTTTTATAAGAATCGGGACTTGTAAATAATTGATTTATAAGGACAAAAATGAATGGAATTTTCCTATTTTTGTGACAATCTGAGCACCTGAATTTCTAAGGTTTCAAGCGAAACGGCTTTCTAATCAAATCGATGCTACCAAATACGATCCAAACCAAGGAGGAAACCTTACGTCGCTTTAATAGGGAATTGATGTCCCTGGCCAAAAATCCGGTTTTGGATAAAGGCGATTTGAATCCTGCGTTACACGTCCTTACGGAATCGATTTCAAGAGCCTTGGATTGTGAACGTTGTAGCATCTGGTTTTACAGTGAGACAAAAACTTCGATTCAATGTCTCGATCTCTTTATACTCTCCGAAAATTCTCACAACTCCGGAATGGAACTCCTTCAAAAAGACTATCCTCGTTATTTCGAAGTTCTCAAAGAAGAACGTTTGATCGTCGCCGACGACGCGGTTCACGACGACTCCACAAAAGAGTTTGCTCCGAATTATCTCGTTCCTTTGAACATTCTTTCGATGTTGGACGCTCCGATTCTTATGGATGGAAAACTTCTCGGAATCATCTGTAACGAACATGTGGGCAAACGCCATGCTTGGACCCTTGAAGAACAAACCTTTGTGGGTTCTCTTGCGGATATGATTCCAAGAATCTTTCAAGCGGTGGAAAGAAAGAAGGCGGAAGAAGAATTAAGAAAAGCGAATGAACGTTTGGAATATACGGTTAGAACAAGAACCAGAATCATTCTAAGTCAAAAGGAGGAGCTCGAACATCAAATCAAGATGGCAAAAAAAATTCAAGGAGCTCTTCTTCCCGCAACTCTTCCAAAATCAAAATATCTGGATCTTCAATATCTTTACGAACCTATGATGGAACTCGGCGGGGACTTTGTGGACTTTCTCTACGACGAGGAAAATTATACGCTTGGATTTTTTATCTGCGACGTTTCCGGTCACGGAGTTTCCGCGGCATTGCTCGCTTCGATGGTTAAGATGTCTTATTCGAACTGGGGGTCGTTTATTCAAAATCCTGAATTTGGAGTCGTTCATATTTACGAATCCCTTGCCGGAAAATTTGCGGGTCATTTTATCACCGCGATTCTCGGAACTCTAAACGTTAAAACCGGGGAAGGAAGAATGACCAACGCGGGTCATTGCCCGCCCGTTTTGCTTCGCAGAGGAAAAAAGCCACAGGTCTTTAATCAAACCGGAGCTTTGCTTACGGATTTAATTCCTTTAAAACTGGAAACCGTTCCCTTTCACTTGGATCCCGGAGATCGTCTGGTTCTTTATACCGATGGGATCATAGAAGCTTTTAATTCGAATCGAGAAATGTTTTCAGAGGAACGTTTGCTTTCCAATTTGGATTCTTCCGAAAACGAAACCCTGGATGGGCTTTGTCAGAAAGTTTTTTCTGAAGTAAATCGTTTTATGGGAGTGGCCCATGAGGGATTTTCGGACGACCTTACGCTTCTTGCTCTAGAAAGAAAATAAACTTTCGTTAGACGACTTCTTCTTATTTTCGAAATGATTTTTAAGAATAATCAATCATTCTTATGAAATAAATTGTTAAAATACGAAAGTAAACGAAAAGTGTAACGCTACTCTTGATTGGAGATTACGGAACTTATGAAAATCGCAGCTAACTATTCCATTCTTCTTGCGGAAGACGATGAAAGCAACGCAGAACTTCTCATTCGTCATTTGGAAAGATTCAATTTCGAAGTGGAACACGTGGTGGACGGAGTCGCGGCTGAAATCAAACTGAGAAAGCAACGTTATGATTTGATCATAACCGATAATAGAATGCCGAAACAAAGCGGACTCAGTCTTTTGGAAAGAATTCCGGAAACAAATCGTGCAACTCCGATTATCTTTTTAACGATAAGCAACGAAAAAGAAACGATCATTCAAGCGGCGCATAACAAAAAACTCATCGCCTATCTTTTGAAACCGGTAGATACTCAAATTCTACTGGAAAAGATTTGCCAAGGTCTTGGAATCCGAATGGATTCTCTCATTGATAAGAAAGCCTTTCCTTTCGAGATGCATCCTTTTTCAAACTCCGGTCACGGAGTAGGGATCGAGTTGAAGGGTTGTCCTTACGGTAAGAGCATTGAAAAACTCGTTCAGGAAATTTCTTTCTTTTTAAAGGAACTTCCAAGTTTGCGCAGTATTGTGATCAAGGTGAATCCTGAATTCTATTATTATAAGAATGGTGAACAATTGCTTTCCACTCTCAGAGACCGTCTTGCGATCAAATACGAAATCAAAAAGGAAGATATCAGCATTCTAAACGAATGAGAATTCTTTGGTAGCTTTCTATACGCGAGCTTTGGATCGAAGACGAAAAACGCTTTTATCCGTTCGGGAATCGTTACTTCGGAAGTCTTAAATTCTTTTTTCGCGAAAGGTTTCCATTTTTTTAATCAGAACGCGAAAAATTCTCCGTAAAAAAATTGGAACCTGAGTTTGGCGTTTTGGTCAGAGGATTAGAAAATGGGAGGAATCCAAATGAAAGGATTTTTTAAAGTTTCCGGTCTGATTCTTTTAGTCGCGGCGTTGTTTGTTGGGGGATGTAGATTTTATAAGTCTCCTGAAAAGAGAGCCGAGTTTGTTGTAAAAAAGATCAGTTCGGAATTGGATCTGAACGATTCTCAAAAGAAAGAACTCAACCGTATTAAGGACGAGGTTCTATCGAAAAGAAAGGAACTGAAACTGGAAGGACCAAGAATTCCTGCGGAAGCCCTTGCAGAGTTTCGTCAACCGACCTTGGATGAAAAAAAGATAAACAAGTCTTTTGAAGTAGAGATGGGAAAGATGACTGAGATGAGACAATTCATGACAAAAAAAGCGCTTGAGTTTCATGCGATTCTAACACCTGACCAAAGAAATAAATTTGTGGATTTGATTACAGAGTTTCAAAAGAAACATCATCACCATGATGACTGAGTCTGAATTTACAGATATCGTTAGTTCCACTAGGGACATTGTCCTCTCTGCGATTGAAAAAAACCTCGCAGAGAGGTTTTCTTATGCCATCGACGACGTGGCGCAAGAAACCTATTTTCGCGCGTACAAAGCCTTAAAAAAAGACCAGTTTCGCAAAGAATCAAAACTGAGCACTTGGTTGTATGCGATCGCCAGAAACGAATCCTTGAGAATGAACGATAAACTGAAAAGAGAAGAAGAGCGCGCGGATAAGTTGGCTCGCTCAAAAAAACCGGAAGACTTTATTACCGGGAATTCTAACTTAAACGGAAAGTCGGGTGATGCGGAGATTAATTCTCAGGAAGTGATCGGATTACTGCGTTCACTTCTGGTTAAAATTCCAGATAAATACAGAAGGGTTTTAGAATTCTACCTGGCGGGTTATACGGAAAAACAAATCGCGGAGACGATGGGAGTAAAACCGGGGACGGTAAAATCCAGGGCCGCGAGAGGCAAAGAGATGATGAAACGAGTTGGAACAAAGGAGAAATTTTATGAATAATCATAATTCCTCTCCTATGAAGGGAGAGATTTTAAAAAGAAAGCAGAATCAAGATTGGGTGAAACAAATTTCGTCTAACGTGGTTCGCAGGGATAAAAGAGAAACAAGAAACAAAAGAATCGTCGGCGCATCGTTGGTTCTCTTTTTAGGTTTGAGCGCTTACGTCGGTTTTTGGTTTCAGGATTCCATTTTGGATTCTCGAGATCAAGATCTTTTGAGCATCGGTGTTTTTGAAGAATTGGAAGAAGCGTTCAATCGTTAAGTTCGGAAGAAACTTCTCATTTTCTATGACCACTTCGCCTTAAGCCGGATCTTTCCGGCTTTAACTTTTTTTCCTCAAAGATCCAAACTCTTTTTAAATTCAAAGTAGATAAATTCAATATTTAGAATGTGTTTTTGATTCTTTTTTAAATTTTGTTTTTCTTTTAGATCGCAAAGATTCAAGAATTTGAGGAAAGTTCGCCGAACATATTCGAGAAAAAAGTCACTCCGATTTCAGACTGAAACGGGCTTTAAGTCCGAATCCATTCTTTTTTTCGGTAGAAACTTTGTTGGAACAAACAAAGCCGACGTTTCAAAAGATTCTTAAAAAAATCATTTTTGATTTCTTATGGGCAAAAAAAACCAGGGATTTGGATCCTCTTGCGTCTTCTTTCTCGAGGAGAATTCTATGTTTCATTTTTTGAATCGAATCGGATCGCTCGACACGGAAAGAAATAAAACTTCCGAAGTTATAGAAACGGCGGACGGAGGATGGGAAGGAGTCATTTTGGTCTGTTCCCAGTGTGCAGCTAAAATTCCAGGGGAAAGTTTTTTAGGAAAGAGTAGGATCAAAAATGAACTAAAATCTCTCATCCGATCCGAAAAAATCGTCGGAGTAAGAGTTCTCGAAGTTTCTTGTTTGAACGTCTGCGAAAAAAATAGAATCGCGGTTGCGAATACGTTTTCTTCCGAACCCGGTAAGAAGATCGCGATGGTTCCTGCTAAAACGAAGGCGCAACAGATTCTAAAATTTTTTGAAATCGCAAGAGAGGACTCCAATTTTTGAATATTCGAAGCTTTCTCTTTGCGAACTTTCGGCCCGCTGCGGTTTATTCGTTAAATTGCTAATTCATAAATCATAATTTACTAATGTTTTATTTTACGATGGCTCGATTTTTTATCGAATCTTTGCCCCTTCTTGAATTCCTTCTCCCGGATACAAAATCACCTCGTCGCCTTCTTTCAGACCTTCCACGATCAGAGCGTTTTCTCCGCTTCTGGCTTCCATCTTGACCTTGGTTTTTCTGGCCTTATTTTTCAACACCTGAAAGACAAACCAGTCTTCTCCTTCACGAAACAAAGCGGCGGTAGGGGCGATGATCTGATTTTCTTTTTTATCACTTATGATTTTACAACGAACCTGAAATCCTTCTCCCATTGCAGAAGGGGGAACAAAGTCCACAATCGCCCTGACCCTTTGTTCTTCCACTCCCAACGAAGAGATTTTTGTAAAAGCGGCGGGTTCGACCAAGCGCAAATTTCCTTCCAACTTTCCTCCTCCCCAGCCTTCGATTTCCACGGGATTTCCGCGATGAAGATGAACCGCTTCCTGCGTAAGAACCTCGGCCGCGATTTCCAAATGATCGGTATTGCCGACTTCGAGAAGAGGGGCTCCCATTTCGATCGGCCCTTCGCTTTCTCTTATCACCTTGAGCACCTTACCGCTGATAGGCGAATTTACGGATCGATCATAGTCCCACTTTACGATCGCAAGAGTTTCACCTTTGTTCACGGATTCTCCTGCGTGTTTATGAATTCTTTTGAGAACTCCACTTACCGGAGAGAAGATCGTAAATTTTTCCTGGACCCTGGTGATTCCTTCTTCCTCTACGATTTGTTGATAGGTTCCTCTGACTACCTTTGCGGTTTCGGAGACTACCGGTTTTGGTCTTAATAAAAACCATAAAATTAAAACGAGAATTCCAAGTCCGATTCCGATTTTGAATTTCCGATTCGAAATGATTGTCTTCCAGTTTTCTTTCCAATTCATAACTATTCCCTTATTTTAAGGATCGATAGAAGATCCATAGTTTTGATTTTCGAATACAAAATAAAATAACTCAATACGGAAGTTCCCAATGTCATAAGAATCGCGACCGCGTAAGTGCGATACGAAATGATCAGAGGAATTTTGAATCCTTCGGTTTCCACGGTGGTCATCAAAAGATAAGCAAAAGAATATCCTAATACACAACCGATCGGGAGAGAAGCGACGATCTCGACTCCTAATTCTCCGGCTAATATTTTAAAAACCTCTTCTCTTGTAAAACCGAGAATTCTCAGACTTCCGAGTTCGAAAATTCTTTCGGATAAGGAGATCATCGCGGTATTATAGACGACGCCGATTGAAATGACCGAAGCAAATATAAAAAGAATGACGGTTGTTGCAAGCGTGCTTCGTGACATCGTGTCCGTAAATACTTTGAGACTTCCGGCTCGAGTGGAGATTCCGGAAATTTTCGGAACGTCCTTCAGTCTGGACAATAAGGCGGCTTCTTCCTTTGCGTCAGTTCGTAAGGCGATGAGATTTACACTTTCTCCTTCACCTAACAACTGATTGACGGAGTAGAGATCCATATAAGCGCCTTGTCCTAATAGTTCTTCAACCAATCCATCCACTCGAACGGTTATCTTTTTTCGATTTCCTTCCAAGACTTCCATTTGAATTTGGGAACCGGTTTTGATTTTCATCTTCTCAGCAACTCCGGAATTTAAAAAAATTCCCGAGCTCGGAGGTGTGAGAATATTTCTTTTTTTTCCTACAAGTCTTCTTAACTCGGCCTTGTCCGGAATTCCTTGCAGAGCCATTTCTTTGGAAAGATGTCCGACTCGAATTCGAATCGGAATCATCCTGTAACCTTCCGCCGATAATACGGCCGGATCCTTTTGAAGATCGTCGACTGCGGTTTTGGAAACAGGTCCCAAAAAAGAAACGGTGATCGATTCCCTTTGGAGAAGGTCGAATTGAATTTCGATCATCGCATTCACCGCGTCGCGCGAGAACATTCCTAAAACCATGATCATTACCGAAGTTGAAATTCCGAGAATCGCGATCAAGGTTCTTGCCGGTCTTCTCGTTAAGTTTCTCAAAATCATTCGGGTTTGTGTGGAAAGTGTCTTTGTATACGTTTCGATCCAATTTTTTTGAAAGCTCATTGGAACGGGCGGTCGCATCGCTTGTGCGGGATCCAGTTTGAGAACTCTGAAAATCGAGTAAGTTGTTCCTAACGCGCCGGAAAGAATTCCGATCAAAATTCCCAATAACCCCAAGGAAGGATTGAAAATAAAAACAAGATGAGGAAATCGATAATACTCGGAGTAAAGATTTCTCATCGCGTCTCCGAGCCAGATTCCCACCAAAACTCCTAAAAAAGAACCGAACCCGCTGATCAATGAAATGATTTTGAGATAATGAAGTGCGATTTCTATATTCGAATATCCTAATGCTTTGAGAGTGGCGATTTGTTCCCTTTCTTTTGAGATGATTCTTGTGGAAACGATATGAAGTAAGAATGCCGCGACTCCGAGAAAAATCATCGGCAGCGAGTAGGCCATCGTTTTGAGCTGTTTGAATTCGTCTCTGAGAAAAGAATGAGAAGGAAGTTTGTCCCGGTCATAGGCGCCGTATCCGCCGTAAGGTTCCAAAATCTGATCGATTCTTTTGAGGACGGAAGTCCTCTGCGCTTCCGGTGCGAAGGTAAAAACCGCGTCGTTGAAGGCGCCGACCATTCCGAAAGCATTCTCCATTCCCTTTCGATCCATCCAGAGAATTCCGAAATGTTTATCGTCGGGCAAAGGATTGGTTCCTCGAAAAATATAAACGTATTCCGGCGAGAGTGCGATTCCGGTTATGGTAAGAATTTTTTTCTCCCCTTGTAAGATGCCTACGATCTGATTTCCGGGGACTAATTTATTTGCGAACGCGAACGCTTCGCTTAACAAAACCTCGCCGTCTCCTTTGGGCAGTCTCCCGGAGCGAAGGTTCGGAATGTTGATCCCTTTCGATAAGGATACAAATCTTCCGGAAGTGGGAAGAGTTTCATTCGGAATATCTAATACTGCTTCTTGAACGATTCTGGATCGGATCGTTCCGATTCCGGGAACGTCGGCAAGGTTTTGAAGAACGGATTCCGGCGCTCTCTTTAAGGAAACAAATCCTTGCGCGAAGTAAGAGGAAGAATAGAATTTCTCTCGCGCCGAAAAAAGGGAATCGTATGCGCTTCTGGATGCGACAAAAACTCCGACTCCCGCGGCGACGACCAATGCGATCGTAATTCCTTGGGCTTTGAGAGATCTCATTTCCCGAAAGACTTTTCGATCAAGGGTTTTCACCAGTTCAGTTCTTCCGTCGTTTTTTTACGGGAATTCTTTTTGTTGGAAATGATGGTTCCGTCTCTCATTTCTACGATTCGATCCGCCATCTGCGCGATCGTCGCGTTATGCGTGATTACAACGGTGGTAGTTCCCAATTCTAAATTTACTTTTGATATCGCATCCAAGACGACCCTTCCCGTTTTGAAGTCGAGGGCTCCGGTCGGTTCGTCGCAGAGTAGGACGTCCGGTCTTTTGGCGATCGCTCTTGCAATCGCGACTCTTTGTTGTTCTCCGCCGGACATCTGCGCGGGGAAGTGATCCTTTCTTTCGAGAAGTCCTACGAGCTGAAGCGCTTCTTCGGAAGTCATCGGATGAGAACTGAGTTCGGTCACTAAGGAAACGTTTTCAAGAGCCGTGAGGCTCGGAATTAGATTATAAAATTGGAATACGAATCCTACGTGATCTCTTCGATAGAGGGTCAGGTTTTCGTCGTCGTTTGCAAATAGATCGTGATCCTGAAATCGGACCTCTCCGGAAGTGGGAGTATCAAGACCGCCTAAAATATTCAGCAACGTGGATTTGCCCGAACCGGACGGCCCCAAAAGAACTACAAATTCTCCGGAGCGTAATTCGAGATCTACGTCGTGAAGCGCGGGGACTTCAATTTCTCCCATCTTGTAGATTTTTCCGATTTTTTTGGCCTCGAATACGATCTCTGATTTTTTCTGATTCTTTTGGGTCATCGTAGAAGGCCATTCTGTTCTTTTTTCGGACCTAAGAAAAGAAAAATAATTTTCTTAGGACTTGATTTACATCATCGGATTTTTATTCTTTCCGTAATTCAATCCGCTGTTTAACAAAAAGGAAATATTTTATTCTATGCCTCCCGTTGGTCCGCCGCATCCGCCGCCAGGCTTTCCCATTCCCCCGGTCGCGTTGACGATCACCGTCTTTGCGATTTTTGTCCTTTGGTTTAAAAGACATCGATTTTCCTTTGATCGATGGTTCGTCTTTTTCTTGTTAGCTCTGAGTTGTCTTCACTTTGCTCATCTCTTGAGAAGAGGTTTTGGAAGATCGTATTTTGATTTTTTTCACATTCCCCAGCTTCTATTGGGTCCTCTGTTTTTTCTCTATTTAAAAGACATCATCGGTGTCGGAGTGAGAAAGAAAGATTGGTTTCATTTTCTTCCGTATCTTGTTTTTGTTTTTCTCTTTTTCGGTTTTAGAATCTCGGAAGAATCGCGTTGGTTGTCCGATCTTTTTTTCGGTCCGGAAGGTTGGGTCTTGAAGAGATCTACTTTTGTATCCCTGCTTTTGTATTCCATTCTTAGTTATTATCAAATTTACGGAGCTGAAAAAGAACCGGTCAATCCCGTAATCGAATCTCTTCAATTCGGATGGCTCAAGTTTATGATCGTCCTTGTGTTTTTGATTTTGATCTATCAAACTATATTCTTTTTTTGGAATGAGTTTGCGGATTCTTCTTCCGAAAGAATTTTACCTCAGATTCGAGGATACGATATTCTTATCTTTACGATTCTATTCTCGCTTTTTGGCGTTCGTCAGAGTATGATCCATTCGGCGTGGCTTCTCGGGCGTAATGATTCTTATCCGATCGTTAAAAAGAGAAAGTACGAAAGATCGGGTTTGGAATCTGAAAAGTTAAACGAATACGCGACCGCGGTAAAAGAATTTATGGATCTCAAAAAACCGTATCGTGACAGCGAATTTTCTCTGGATCAATTGGCAGAAGAATTGAATCTTCCCAGAGCTCATATCACACAGGCCTTAAACGAAGTCTTGGAAACAAATTTCTACAATTTTTTGAACGAATATCGTGTTCGGGAGTTTATAGAGCTTTTGGATTCTTCCTCGGCGGAAAAAACTTCGGTTCTTCATCTGGCTTTCGAGGCGGGTTTCCATTCGAAATCTACGTTCAATCAGTCGTTTAAGAGAATTATGGGAACAACTCCTTCCCTCTATATATCCGAAAAAAAGCAAAAAAATGAGTCTTAGCCGATTGGTTCGGTCGACGATTTTCGTCCACTGGGTTATACTCAAGTGCCATTGAGGAAGCGTCCTCGTACGCTCGAAAAAAAAAGGAGAAAATATGATTCAAAAAACGATTCTTATACTTATGCTTAGCCTTTCTTTTCTACTTTGTAAAAAAGAAGAAGCGAACAACGATGTTACGATCGCAACTTTAGGCTTTATTGCCGCGACGGGATTCTGCAACGGAACTCTCGCTACTACCGGAACTGGGGTTTCCAAAGCGACCGCGACGATCGATTCTTCTTCCGGCTGTGTAACGGGTGTAACTACGTGTATGGACTCGGCGCTGCCGTCCTGGATCAAAGACAATTTTAAATGTTCTACGGCTTACGTTTCCGGTTCGAGTTACGTATTCAAATCTCAGAATGTTCCGAACACAAAGAGCTACTACTACGGTTCCACTTCTCCTTTGTTTGAAGCTCTTCCGGGAGGCAACACTCCGGCGGGAACCAATTCTATCTCCAGTCAAAAATTGGTTTATGCGATTCCTTCCACTCCTACGAAAGGAACCGGAACCGTGAGCACTCAAGGCGGACTCGTGTCCATCGGTATTACCGTAAACGGTCTTGCGATTTTCAACAACGCCGCGGCTCCTCCGGATAATCTTTCGGTCGAAGCGCTGACCTTTGACAACTTCGGCGGTCACCCTCAAAACCAAGGTGTTTATCATCACCACGCGGCTGTTACCAAGGTCAGCAATAACGACGCGAATTTGATCGGAATCATTTTGGACGGTTATGCGATTTACGGTGAAAAATGCGACAATGGAACCGCTGCAACGGGAGACGATTTCACTCCTACATTAGATTCTTTGCATGGACATACCGCGGCTACGGTTCACTTTTCGACTCCTACCTATCACTATCACTACGTTCTGGACGCGACCGCAACGATCAAAACTCTAATGGGTTCTTACTTTTACGGTACTATAGGAAGTGTTTCTAACTAAGACGCTTTCGATCTTTTTCGTTTTCTTGACGACCTTCTTTACGATCGGTTGTCAAGGAGGCGATACGATCGAATATTCCGACCCGAACCTTGCCTTATTTAAGGATAAGGTTTACTATAAACAAAAACCTTTCAACGGCCTAATCCGAAGGAATCTTCCGGTATTGGATGAGATTCAAACGACCGAGTTCAAAAACGGGCTCGAAGACGGAGAATATATTTCACAAAATGGAAGCGGACGTGTTTTGGAAAAAAGGACTTTCAAAGAAGGACTCAAAGTGGGAGTTCACCGCTCTTGGTATCAGAACGGGAACAATCGTTTTTATGCGGAATTCAATTCCGGTAAATATATCAACGACCACTGGGAATGGTATGACAACGGTAAGCCGTCCCTCTACGAGAAGTTCGACGAGAACGGCAAATTGGTCGTTGTGAAAAAGTGGAATCGTAACGGACAGATCTATATGAATACGGTGATCGCGAGCGACGGAAGTTCCGTCGGATTACCGGGAAGTAAGATTTGCGAACCGATCAAAAAAACGGATTAGAAATATTATGAAAGTATTATGAAAGTATTATGTATTATCTTGATTTTTTTCTTTTTAATTTCCTGCGATGAAAAGAAGGAAACATTCAATCCGGAGTTGACGTATTCTTCTTCTCCGAAGGATGGAATTCTCCCGTATTTCAAAAGTGACGTGATGGATCCGTTTTGGCCGGAAACAAACGAGGCATTGCCTTCCGATCTCAAAAGGGTTCCGGAGTTTTCCCTTGTTTCACATGAGAATCAAGAATTTAATCTCAAAAATCTTCGTGATAAATATACGTTAGTCGTCTTTTTCTACGCGAAGTGTCGGGGGATCTGTCCCATGATCACTCGAAATATGTTGAATTTTATTCCTAAGATTGCGGATCAAAAGGACGTCCAGATCGTTTCCATTTCGGTAAATCCTGAAATCGATACGGTGGAGATTTTGAAAAAATTCCGTTCTCTGTATAAGATTTCCCAGAGCCAATGGACCTTTCTCACCGGTTCTAAAAAAACAATTTTCAATCTCGCGAGAAATCAATTCGGAGCTGATATAAAAGTCATTCAAGGAAAGGACGATCTCAACGATTTCGTTCATACGGAAAACGTCTATCTAATCGATCGTAAGAATTATCTTCGAGGAGTTTATCGCGCCAAGGGTTCCGGGGATTTGGAAAGACTTTTGATCGAGTTAAACACTTTAAAAGAAGAGGATCGGAAGAATTCTCCCGTCGCAGTTTCAAAGTACGGCGCTTAAAAATGAAATTTTGATTTTTTAGACAGGGACATTTTTTTTCGTATTCTAAATCGAGCGGACTTGAAGTCCGTTTTCAAGCTTTTTTACAGATGAAACTTTGTCGTAAGAAGGATTCTAAAATTCTAATATATCTAACAGAGAAAAAATGAAACTGAAGAACTTCGAAAAAAAAGAATTCCTTCTAAAAAAAAATTCTAAAATTAGCTCCGCTCCGATCGGGCCTGGAACCGTAAGAGGCGAGGGGGAAAAACTGCCCCCTCGATCAGAGGAGAAAATCAATGAAAAACCTATCGCATATCATTCTGGACGGAAATCTCACCGCCGATCCGGAACTAAAAACTCTCAACAGCGGAAAGAGCGTAGCAACGTTTACTCTGGCCGTGAACCACGATTACAAATCGACCCCGGATCATCCGAGCGAGGTCTCGTATATCGAGGTGGAAGCCTGGGAGAAGCAGGCGGAGAACTGCCACGAATATCTCAAGAAGGGGAAAAAAGCGACCGTGATCGGAGAACTCAGGCAGGATCGTTGGAAGGCCCAGGATGGAGGCAACCGAAGCAAGATGAAGGTCGTCGTTCATACGGTCCGTTTTGACGGCTTACCGGGTAAAAGGGAAAAGGAAGCGGCTTAAATTTCTAAAGGGGAGAATCGAAAGATTCTCTCCTGCGGTCCGAAGCGCAGATTCAAATTAAAATTCTTGTGATCCTTGATCTCGTTAAAGAATTCGCTTCCTTATCGCTGAAACTTTTGTATTGAAGAATAAAAACCATTTCAATAATCGCTACATCTCAATCAGATCGAAACATTCTTCCAGCGTCTCCAAAAAAGGGAAGCGGGAAACGCCACTATATACATAAGAAAACCATAAAGTAGGATTGTGATTAGAACTCTGGGATCTCCCGTTTGTTCGTTCGCCAAGAGGAGAGCAAGAGAAAGATTTCTGATTCCACTCACGATTCCGATGCTCCGTCTGTCTTCAGGTTTCTCTCTAAATAAAAAAATTCCACTCATAAAAGAAAAGCCGGTCACGAGAACGATCGTGATCCAGATCGGAAATCCGAATTCTAAGATTTGTTCCCAGTATTTAAAAGCGAGATAGAGAATGGAAAATCCCAGCGCCAAGTTGCTGATTCGGAGGAGATAGGGAGAAATTTTAAGAGCGATTTCTTCTTTTCTCTTTCGAATCCACAATCCGATTCCTAAGGGAAGTCCAAAGAAGACGATTCCGATCGCCAATAATTTGGGGAGGACTCGAAGAGCTTTTTCGAGTTCGGAGAAAGAACTTCCGGCATAAAGCGTTATGAGAACGGGAGCCGTAAAGAGGCTGATAAAATTCAAAAGACTCAACATGGCCGCGCCGGTTCCGGGGGCTCCCTTTGCTTTTAAGATAAAAAGTCCCGCGGAGGCGCCTCCGCCCGAAGAAGCGCAGAGAAAGATTCCCAAGCTGATCGCCGGAGAGAGTTGAAAAACTTTGCAGAGGATAAACGCAAAGAGAGGAAGAAGGAGGAGATTGATAAAACAAACTCCAATTCCGATCTTAAACATTTTCTTTGTGGAATTCAATTGCTCCGAAGTGAGTTCGAGCCCGAGAGAACTCATCGAAGATAGGGCCAGAAGAATGAGCGCGGCTTCTAACATGGATTCTCCGTAGTATTTTTTCTTTCTATAAATTGCAATCAAAGATGCGGAAGTAGATTCTCCCGAAGTCCAAGAAAAGGAGGAGTTCCTACTTTTCAAGAAACTACGATCGAATTCGGTCCTCGCCGGAAGGGGAATCTAAAAATTTCTGTAAAGCTGGACTGGAACCGAATTCCGAAAATCCTGGTTCAGAGTAGAATCTCTCGAAAAATATATGAGTTCCCGCAAAATTACAGTTCTCAAAGTAAAAAGTCCCGAAAGAACGATCTCATCCCTCGCTCGCTTTTCCGAAGAAGAATTGGATCCTTACAGAAAAACTCTTCCTTCCGGAACTCGGGAAGAAGTGGATTGCGACGAGGATACGATTCTTTTTCTCCATCCCAGCTTTGATCCCCTGGAATTTCAGAAAACGAAGGAGGTCCTACATCTTCCGGATGGAGAAATGATTCCCGTGGTTGCGATCGATCCGAACGGAGAAATTCTTATGCAGGCATTTGGGAACGAGGAAAGTCAGAGATTGACCTTGGAAACCGGATTCGCCCATTATTTTAGCCGTTCTCGGAATCAGCTCTGGAAAAAAGGCGATACCTCCGGACATACTCAGAAAATTCTTCAGATTCTTTCCCCAAAGGACCGTTCCTTTTTGGTCTATCAAGTCGAGCAGAAGGTGGCGGCCTGTCACGAAGGATACTACAGTTGTTTTTTTAGAGAAAGAATGCCGGGAGGAGAATGGAATCCGCTTCCTGTCCCAAGAAATTTTCTTCCAGAAAAGAGCTAAAATTGCATTCTGACCTTGAACTCTCTTAAATACCGGTCGAAGGAAATATAAGAACTTATGAATTTTAAAAAACTTTTGATTTTCGCGGGACTCTTTGTAGGAGTTCTTCTTTTGATCGCGGTTACGACTTTTTTTGTCGTCGATGAACTCAAGGGAGGAGCCGTAGGTTCCGGCCAAACAAAGTTGGATCTTCTCATCGAATCCGGAGATACTCCGGGGAAGATCGTAGAAACTCTTTCCACTCACGGGATGATCAAGTCCTCGAAATACTTTCTCTATCTCGTTCGTTTTACAAGAAGCGCAGGAAAGATCAAACAAGGTCTCTATGAGATTAACGATGGAATGGATTCTCGAAAGATTCTCCAAGTGATCACCGAGGGAAAGGTAAAACTCGTAAACTTTACGATTCCGGAAGGTTATAACAATCGTCAGATCGGAGATCTTCTTACTTCCAAAAAGCTCATCTCGAAACGTCAGGATTTTTTACTCGCTGCGAGCGAACCCGAACTCTTGAGAGAATTTAAAATTCCTGCGACTTCTGCGGAAGGATATCTTTTTCCAGAAACATACAGCATTCCTATCAACTTTCCGGTGGATAAGATCGTAAGAATGATGATCAAAAGATTCTACGTTCGTATTCAAAAAATCGAAAAAGCTAAGAATCTTTCTCCCGCAGAACTTCATAAATTTGTAATATTGGCTTCGGTCGTGGAGAGGGAAGCTAAGAGAAACGAAGAAAGACCTCTGATGGCGGGAGTTTTTAACAATCGTCTGAAAAGAGATATGCCTCTCGAATCCTGCGCGACGATTCAATATCTTTTTGACAAACCTCACAGCAGAATTTTTGAAAAAGATCTAAAGATAGTTTCTCCCTACAATACCTATTTGAACAAAGGTTTTCCGCCGGGTCCGATTTCAAACCCAGGTTTTCCCGCGCTCGAAGCCGCGTTTTATCCAAAAGAATCCGAATATCTTTTCTTTCTCTTAAAAGGGGACGGTTATCATTACTTCGCTAAGACCTTGAAAGAACATTTGGAAGCGAAGAAAAAATACATAGACGTTCTGTACGACTGAGTAAAGAAGAATCATTCTTCAAGGCCAGCAATCCGTCTGGGAGAATGATTCTAAAAAGCCTCCGAATCCTTTTAAAATTTTTTTGAAACCGATTTTGTTTGAAGAAGAGGAAATTCTTTTCTTTATGAATTTGCAAAGTAGGGCTTTTCCGAAATTGTATCTCAAACGGACTTCAAGTCCGTTTGCAAGCTTTTTTCCGAAAGAACAATTTGTAGGAACAATCTGTGTGGGATCTCCTAATTTCGAGAGATTTGAAGCTCAGACTCTAAAATTCTTCTGTACAGAAAAGGAATTCTCAGGCCGAATTAAAAAGTAGGGAATTCAAAATGGCAACTCCTGATTTAGAAATCAAAACAGTCACTCAAGAACTGATGGAAGTTCAGAGGGCTCTCAATGTATTCCGAGAAAAACAGAAGAATCGCGAATCCGTAGATGACGCGGCGATTGAGTTCGTAACAAAGGCCGATTTGGTAATTCAGAGAGCTGAGAGAAAAGAAATCTTTTTGACGGAAGACCAAAAGAGAAAGATCAAAAATAATCTTCTTCGCATTCGGGCTTCTCTCGTTCGTAATCAGGCTTCGTAAGAAGTCCTTCTCTCCCAATCTCTCCATTAAACTTCGAATCTGAAGAATAGAATTTACCATTCAACGGAAGAAGGATCCGAGCAAAAAGATGCAGGAGTTCCTACAAAACGGGGACTCACTTTCTTACTTGCAAAGAAAGCATTTCTGTGCTAAGGAACGTTTTGGCAAAACTTCCCACGAAGCCCACCTCCACCACCCTAACTCGGGCGGGGGCGCGCGACTTTCACGGAAGAGCCGTCGGAGTTACGACAAAGATTTTCCGGAAATCGATTTGCTTTCCTTTCGAAATTCTTATCCTTTCTTTAAGTCCAATTCTTTCGCCCCATTCTCGAGAATCTCCCCTCCAAATCCTTTTTGACACCGCAAGCCTGTAAAAATAGCCTATCTCAAGTGGAAAAGATTGAAGTTGGCGTGATCGCGGCGGCGGGTAAGGGAACCAGGGCTTATCCTAGGACATCCTACATTCCTAAGCCCTTATTTGAATTTCAGGGAAAGAGCATCCTGGAAAGAAACGTGGAACTCATGCAAACCACTTTCCGGGTCAAAAAGATTTATGTCCTCGTCGGCCATCTCAAAGAAATGGTCGTCTCTGAAATCGAAAAGATCCAGAAGAATCATCGAAACGTAGAAATCATTCCTTCTCCTTGGACGACCAAGGGACTCGCGAGCGATATCGCAAGTTTAGAATCTCAAATCCATTCTCCTTTTATCACGATCTTGGGAGATGAGTTTTACTTTCATCCCGATCATAAGAAATTCTTAAATACGCTTCAAAAACATCCGAAGCTCATCGCCTCCATCGGGGTTCAACAGACTTCTCTTCTTTCTCGAATTCGTAAAAACTATTCCGTGGAACTCAAAGGTGATCGGATTCTGGAACTCGTAGAAAAACCTTCCGATCCTCCGAACGATCTCCTCGGTCTCGGAAGTTATCTCTTTACTCCCGCTTTTTTTGAATACTTTAAAAAAACTCCTCCTTCTCCTAAGAGCGGCGTCATCGAAATCACGGACGTCATCGACTTCATGGCGAAGGACAGCGGAAAGGTTTACGCAACCGAATTGGACGTGGAATACTTTAATATCAATTCCATGCAGGACTATCATCACGCCGTCTATGAAATCCGGAACGAAGAATTCGCCCGTTTTAAAACGACATTGATCATTCCCACAAAAAACAACGAACGTTCCATCGCGGACGTCATCGTGGATTTTAGAAAAAAAGTGGATGAGATTCTTGTAGTCGACGCGGGATCTACGGATAAAACATTAGAAATCGCTAAAAAAGAAAAAGCTAAAATTCTTCACTGCGACGCGGAAGGCGCCTCCGACGTTTTCGGAAAACAGATTCAAAAAGGAATTCATTCCGCGTCCGGAGATATTACGATCATCGTAACCCCCGACGGTTCTTATCGTTCCAAGGATTATCCTAAGTTATTGGAATATCTGAAAGATTCGGACATGGTCATCGGCACTCGTACGACTCGTCAGATGATCGAGCAGGGTTCCAATCTTTTACCCGGAGTTCGTGTCGTAAATCTGATTCTCGGAAAACTCATAGAAGTTTTTTGGTGGGGAATGGAACCGCGTTTTACGGACGCGATGTGCTCTTACTTCGCGATCTGGAAGGATTCTTATTTTAAGATTGAAGAACGTCTGGAAATGAAAGATCAGAGAATCATTCCTGAACTCATGATGGAAACAGTAAGATCATATATGCGTTGTATCGAAATTCCGATTTCTTATTATCGCCCGATCGAATCGATCAAAAAAAAGATAGCGCAGGAATTCCTCTCTATCGTTAGGCTTATGATCCGAAAAAAGTGGTTTAGCAATTAATTTAGAATTTTGTAATTATTGAATATAGAAAAGGGATATTTATGGCAAAGAAAGTTTTAGTAACCGGCGGATGCGGATTTTTAGGTTCTCACGTTTGTGAATTATTTCGTAAACAAGGCTGGGACGTGATCAGCTACGATAGTATGACCAAATACGAATTGAAAAGAACCGGTTACGGCACCGAAGCCACGAGAGAATACAACTGGAACTATCTACAAGCGCTCGGAGTTACGATGGTAAAAGGGGATATTCGAAATCTCGAACACCTCCTGGACCGAACCACCGGTTGCGATTTTATCGTTCATACCGCGGCTCAACCCGCGATGACGATCTCTTGGGAAGATCCCGAATTAGATATGACGACTAACGTTGTAGGAACTTTTAACGTTCTCGAAGTCGCACGTAAAAGAAATATTCCCGTAGTCAATACGAGTTCGATCCACGTCTATGGAAACTCGATCAACGATTCTCTCAAAGAAGGAGCGACTTCTTACGAAAGAACTCCCGTTGCAATCGGTGAAGATCAGCCGGTGATGGTGGGGGAAATTTCTCCTCTTCACGCTTCTAAGATGAGCGCCGAACACTACGTAAGAACTTACGTGGACATGTATAAAGTAAAAGCAGCGTCTTTTCGTTTTACCGGAATTTACGGTGAACGCCAGTTTGGCGGAGAAGATCACGGCTGGGTTGCGAATTTTGCGATTCGTTCCGTCTTTGGTTGGCCCTTGAGAATTTTTGGAACCGGAAAACAAGCTCGCGACATTCTCTATGCTGCGGATGGGGCTGAAAGTTATCTTCGTTGGTTTGAAAATCCTACTCCGGGAGTTTTTAACATCGGAGGCGGACCGGATCATAAAATTTCTTTATTAGAATGTATTCATCTGATCGGAGATATCCTGGGTAAAAAACAAGAGATCCAATTCGACGTGGAAAGACCCGGCGACATGCGTTACTTTATCTGTGATATCACAAACGCAAAAAAATTCGGATTCAATCCAAAGTTCAAACCGAAAGAAGGTGTGGAAAGATTGATTCGCTGGATCGAAGAAGATAAGTCCGTATTCGAAGTTAAAAAATGAAAAACCTCGTCGTAATTCCGGCATACAATGAGGAAGAAACCATCCGAGAAGTCGTGGAGCGCGCTCTCGCTTATTCGGATGTTCTCGTCGTAGACGACGCTTCGAAAGATAAAACTCCCGAGATTCTAAAAGAATTAATCAAGAAGAATCCTAAAAAGTTATTCACCATTCGTCATGAAAAGAACACTCATATTCCGGGTGGAATTCAGGACGGAATGAAGTTCGCCGTTGAAAAAAAATACGACTCCGTGGTCACTATGGACGCGGGTCTTTCCCACGACCCGGATAAACTTCCGGAATTCATTCAAGCGGACGCGGACCTTGTGATTGGAAGCCGCGTAACCTCGGACGGGGTTCCACTTTACAGAAAACTAATATCCTTTATCGCCGCGAAGGTGATGAACTATTGTATTTCCCCCGGGTTTTTCGATCTTTTTGGATATCGTTTGAAAGACTGCACTTCCGGTTATAGAAAGTATTCCAAAAGAGCCTTCACTTGGATCGCAGAATCCAAGTTGGAATCCATAGCATTTGATTTTCACATGGAAGCTCTTTCCATCGTTGCAAAAAATCGAGGAACGATTTCCGAGATCGGAATTCACTACGTCTTCTCCAATTCTTCCTTCAATCGAAGAGTATTGAAACAAGCGATTCGATTCGCATTAAAACTTCTCAGAAGAAAACTAGGACTGGCTGGTTAGAATATGAAATTGGAAACCTGGCTCCAAAAACTGGATTCTCCCTTAAAGGGACTTTTCATTCTTACTTTTCTCTACGGACTCGTGACGTTCGCGCTCTGGTCCCGTTACGAATGGAATCCTTCTTCGATGGTCAACTTCGGAGAAGAGTTTATCAAGAAGAATGAAGCGGAATCTCCGAGTGGAGTTGTGGCTTTCAAAGGAAAAGAAGGCGACCTAGGCGCCGGTTACGACGGACAAATCTTTTACTATTATTCCAGATCGATTTCCAATTTGAGTTTCGAATGGCCGATAGGTTTCGACGCAACTTACAGAGCCCCGAGAATCGGTTATCCTCTGCTTCTTTCCGTCTGGGGAATTTTTGGAAAGTGGGGAAACATCGCGGGAATGTATATTCTCAGTCTTTCTCTTCTTTATCTTTCTTATTTAGCGTTACGCGTCCTTTTAAAAGAAAAATCACACTGGGCGATTCTTTATCTGATTTCCCCTTTTACTTTAGCTAGTTATTCGGTTCTTGTGAGCGATACGATCATGGTTTCTTTGATCGTCCTTGCGATTTATTTTTATCAAAAGGAAAGTTATATTCCTTTTTACATTCTTTCCGGTCTCGCCTTGGTGACTAAAGAACCCGCGTTATTCTATCTTTTCTCCTTGGGACTTGCGGCATTATCTAAAAAAGACATTAAGAAAATGTTAATCGTCGGCTCAACTTTGCTCGTTCCCGTTCTCTGGCAAGTGTATCTGAAATATACTCTGCCGAATTGGACTCCGACTCGGCTCGCCGTGTTTATGATTCCTTTTGAGGGAATTTTTAAATATCTTTTGGAGTTGGCGGGAAGTTTTACGAGCGGAGGGGGATTGAAACAGATCGTTCGGTCTTTTTCCAAATTTCCTCTCGTCCTCCAGTTTCTGACGATGTTTTTGATCCCTCTCACCGGATCTTGGAAGAAGGGGACCTTCTACAAGGTTGGATTTTCTTTGGTGGTGTTGATGATCGCGATCGCGAACCACTATCACTTCTGGTCCGAGTATATCAATACGATTCGTCTTTTTACTTTCGCGATTCCATTCTATCTTTTTATCAAAGCCGAAGACGAGAAGATTCTAGATCGACCGTTCTTGATTCTTTTCTTTATCAACTTGGTTTTGATCCTTGCCAGGCTGACGGTTCTCTACAAGGTCCAGGACTACGTAATCCGATAATTCTTTTTCACGTTAAGAATTCCTTTTTGACAAAGAATTCTCAGGGTGAAAATTGAGGTCCTAAATTCTAACAGATTGAAAGACCTGAGCTCGTTCGGGCCGGGTCGAAAATGAATTCAATTTTGTTAAAGGGACATCTATGGTAAGATTTCGAATCATCGCAGTATTCATTTTACTTTTTTCTCTCTCCGAAACGATTTTCGCACAAACTCCTTCCAACAAAGACGCGATCAAAAAGAAAGATCAGTGCGCCGAATTCTACAATCAAAGACAATTCGAAAAAGCTCTAGAAGCATGTGATAGAGCGATAGAATTGAACCCGAAGGACGGGAATGCTTATGATCTCAGAGGTTGGATCAAAGTAAATCTCTACAAATACGAAGACGCAATCGTCGACTTTAACGCCGCGATCCAACTGGATGCAAAGAATGCACAAGCGATCTTTAACCGCGGTTATACGTATTATTATATGAACGAATACAAAAAGGCTTTAGAGGATATCAACGAATCGATTCGCCTCAATCCCGAGTTTAATCGTTCTTATCTGATGAGAGGAAAGATCGGAAACGAATTGCAGGCCTACGAAGAAGCCATCCAGGATTTGAATCGTTGTATCGAAGTGGATCCGAATTGGGTGGAAGCATTGGTAGAACGCGGGATCGTGTATATCAAGACGAGTAAATTAGGAGAAGCTTATCAAGATTTTGATAAAGTAGTCCAGCTCGATCCGAAGAACGCGAGGGCCTTTTACAATAGAGGGATCATTCTTGTTTCGGTGGAGAATCCGGAATTTAAGAAGAATGGATGTTATGATCTCTATCAAGCTCACAACCTCGGTCATGAGAAAGCGATCAAAGCTCTGGACCATTTTTGTTCCGAGTTTAAAAAGAAATGATTTCAATAAGAATTTAGTTTTTCAGAAAGGGCTTCCCTTTCTCCGATTCTAAGATGGTCGAACAATCCGGAGTTGATCAAAGGTTTTAATTTTACGGAATACATGCCTTTCGAATTGGAGAACAACGTGGAGAACACCAATTTTTGGCCGCCATGTTGTTGTTAGGCGCGATGTACGAACTCATATACGAATACAAAAACGGGCAGGTAATTCTTGCGTCTTCGATTATATCCACCATTCCCTTGTTGAGTTCGGAAGAACACAATATCGAGTTTGAACACACGATGTTGATCTTAAAATCGATCCGACTGACTCAGTAATCTTTTACCTTTTTTAAAAAGGGAACTTTAGTCGCTCATTGAATGAAATAGAGAAATGATCGGCATTTCGCCCGAACGCGGTCGAAGTCCGCGTCCGGGAATATTTACGCCTTAACCGTCTTAGTACGAAAAATTCTGTAAGTCAAAAAGACCAAGATCAGAATTCCTAAAAAGAAAAAAGCTCGGATGATCCAAGTCGAAACCGGAGGTTCTCCGATCGAATATCCGAAATTCTCATTTTCTTTTTCCTCTTTGATAAAAACTTCTTTTTGAAGGGAAGTTTCCGTAAACGTCTTTGCAAAGTCGAACTCGGGTGGCTGAGCGTACGGATTTCCGTAATAGATTCTGATCGTTTGGGAAGTAAGATTTTCTTCTTCCTCGATTTCCAAAGGGAATACGATTTCTTCTTGAAGAATAAAAATTTCCACACGTTCGACCGTTAAGGAAGGATCGTCTCCGTCGAAGATTTCAAATTTCAGTTCCGAGGCGATCGGATCGGTGAAGATGAAATTTGCTTCGGAAGGAATATTCGGTTTTTTTAAAATAATATTCTCGGTTAGAAGGCTGAATTCTTTGGAGTTGTCCTTGAAAAATACTTTTACGTTTCGATTGTATTTTTCCTCTTTTAAGTGAAGGACGACCCTGTGAATCGGAACTTTCATCGGATTTTTATAATAGAACACTGTGGATCTCGTATCCGGGTTGAAACCGAATTCTAAATCGGATCTTTCTAAATCTTTTTTAAACTCAACTCTTTCCAGTATCGGTTTGTAAATCGCTTTTGGAAATGTAAAGTTGGCTTCCGAATCCGTTTCAATACGAACGTAAGTTATCTCTTCGTCGGATTCGAATTGAATCTGATTGGAGGCTTCTCCTCCTTGATAACTGTAAATAGTAAAACTCGATTCGGTTCCTCGGTCTTCCGGATTCTTTCCTAAATAAATCGTTCCTCTTACTTCGTATTCCGGAGGTCCAAGTGCGAGAATCGTAGTGTAGTGAGTTTTCGCCGGAGCCTTCGGAAGTTTTAATACGTAGACGTTGCCTGTTTCATTCTTAACTTTAAAAAGAAGTTTTGCAACGGATTCTCCGCCTTCGCTGGATGCTTCGATCGTATTCCGAGTGATAAAGGGAATCGTTTTGCCGTTTTGAACAATCCTTCTGTCGTTGACTCCGGAATGTCTGACGATGTCTTCGTCTAACTTTATCTTTCCGTAGAAACCTGCTTCTTCGTCTTTTTGTTTTTCTATCTTCGGTATTTGAATGTCTTTATAATATTTATAACCCTTTGTGTTGATCGATTCTGCGGAGAGCGGCGTAAGCGAAGAAGAAACGCCGATGGCAAAAAGAATCAGCGTCAAACCCGTAAAAGTTTTTGCGATAGAGAGTTTTTCCTTAAATTTCTGATAAAAAAGGCTCACTAAAAAGAATCCGACTCCGAGCGTAAAACCCGCGATGATTCTTACGATGATGCTCATCGTCCAAATATCATAAAAATATAATTTTGCAACCAGGACGGACGCGACCGCGATTCCGACGATCCGGAAGGATTTGAAAGAATATCGAAATCCTACAAAAAGAAAGACCGACGCGTAGAACGCGAGAACATAAGAAAAACCTAAATTTCTATAGTGTTCGTCGTGAACCGCGTAGTGAACGTCGATTATAGTTCCCCAAATTAAAGTGATAATTCCCATATAAATGAATCCTCTTTCGAACCAAAAAACGGTTTCGCTTTTTCGAATTTGATACGTTGCAAAAAGAAATAAAGAAGCAAGGACATAGAGCGCGAATCTTTCGTTGAGAAGAAAGATTCTATCTAAGTCTTCCATCTGATTTAGAAAGTAGAGTTTGAACAAGGCTACGAACCAGATTCCGATCGAAATAAACTGAAAGGATGTCTTCTTCAAACTTACTCCCAAGATCGAGACAATACCCGCGAGCATGATCCAGGAAAATGTCAGCCAACTTCCTTCGGAGAAGTCGGTCAAAGAGGCGAATGTAAATCCTAAAAGAAGACAAAGATTGATCGTCTCGAAATTGTCCCGGGCACGTGCCGATAAGAGGTCTGATTTTTTTCCGTAACGATCGATCATGATCGCAAATAGAAGTGCGCCAAAAAGAAAAAAATGAGCCGTTAGATTCGGATAAAATTTATTCAATTGATTGTATCCGCTATAACCGAAGAAGAGGGCGTTGGTCACCTGGAAAAATAACATCAAGATAGAATTTAGATTTGGAAAGACACTTCCCGATTCTTCCATCCGATCGAGCAACCGGGGAAAGAAGAAAAAATTCCCATAGAGAAAAAGGAAAAACGAAAAATTGATAAATAAAAACGGAATTGTGAAACCGCTTTGGTAAATGTTTTCCGCGGACCAGAAGGTATAAAGAGTGAAGTTTGCGATCAACAGCACAAAGGAGGAAATGATCCAGGGCGACTTTCTAGAAATTAACAAATGCAGAATATTCAAAAAGAGTAAATATCCAAAGAGGAATTGATAGGAATTCTCACCTTGAGAGATTAAAACGGGAGACAATACGGATCCGATCAATCCGAAAATGTAAAGAATTTCTTTACGGATCCAATAGGCCAGTCCGGAAGAAAAGACGCTCAGAAAAGTAAGATAGATAAACGTTTCCGAAAGAGTAAAAAGATCGTAGTAGTGATACGCGCCGAACAGACTCAGATAGACGATCGAAAATCCGGTTCCCAAAACCGATTCGGGTAAAATTCTATATCCCTTGACGTTGAGTCTGAGCCCCGTGAAGGCGATTCCGAATCCGATCGACATACCGATCAAGATTCTTCCCGACTCGTTGACCCAGCGGTTATCAAAAGCGTATTTGATAAACCAGATCGTCGCAAGAAGAATGGAAAACAATCCTGCTTTTCCTAATAGATTGCCTCCTAAAAAAAGTTCCCATTCGGGGCTCCTCTTTTTCTCAACCGGCTTTTCTATCTTTGTTTCGGAAGAAGTTTTTTGAAGGGGAGGCTGAATCGTTTCCCCTTCGGTCGGATTGGAGGAATACGTCGCGATTTCTTTTTTGAGAGAAACGACTTCTTCTTCGAGTTGATCTAAACGTTTTTTTATTTTCTCGATATCCAAGTAATACCTTCCATCCGAAGCATTCCGATAATTTCGCTAATTCCTCCGATGGAAAGCAAAATAACAATTTCTCTACTGTCTTTCTGACATAATGAAGTTTCGACTTTGATCTTAAAGTCCTCTTCGGTTCTTGAGATTGTTCCTCAAAAAGCAAATGACAGGGGGAGAAGTTGTGATTTTCTAGTTATCAGATTCGAATTTTTTACATCAGGATTAAAAACCCATGAGCGCAACCAAGACCGCCGTTGATCAAGCGACCGCGAAAAAAACTCTTTCCATCTCCGCAGGTGTGATTGAGGACGTTACGAAAGCCCTTGCTGCACGTTGCAGCGTAAACGGAAAAGTTTCCGTTGAGAAGATGGACGCAAATCAGCTCGTCCAGTATCAAATCGCATGGCTCACAGCCGAACAAAAGATTGCAGAGAAGTTTGTTGATTACGCATGGGATTCTTCCCTTGGAACCGGAGATCTCGAACAAGAGATGGCGGTCGTCTTTGCGGCTGAAACCGTAAATCACATTCGTTCCGAAATCAGTTCTCGTCCTTCCGAATACGGAATTAAATCTTCCGATTTAGTTTCCAGAATTTTTAACGATGAAATCAATAAGTTTCTCGAAGACGCTATGGCGATCGAGAACTACAATGAGATCGCGGATAAGATCGTTTCCAAAGGTCACTTTGGAGCCTACGGTCTTGACGACGATCACGAGATGTTCCGCGAAACGTTTAAGAAGTTTGCGGAAGACGTTGTGATGCCTCATGCAGAACACGTTCATAGACACGACGATATCATTCCCGAAGATATCATCGGCGGACTCAAGGATATGGGATGTTTCGGTCTTTGTATTCCCGAATCCTACGGTGGAATTCAACCGAACGATAGGCCGGACAATCTTTCCATGCTCGTTGTTACCGAAGAACTTTCCAGAGGCGGTTTAGGAATCGCAGGTTCTTTGATCACTCGTCCCGAGATCATGTCCAAGGCTCTCCTCAAGGGTGGAACGCAGGCTCAAAAAGACAAGTGGCTTCCTCTTCTTGCAACCGGAGAAAAAATGGCGGGCATTATGGTAACGGAACCGAACTACGGTTCCGACGTTGCCGGTGTTTCCGTTACCGCAAAGCCGTCTAACGGTGGTTGGGTGATCAACGGTGTTAAGACTTGGTGTACTTTTGCAGGTTATGCAAATCTCCTTCTCATTCTTTGTAGAACCGAATCGGATCCTTCTTTGAAACACAAAGGACTTTCCATTCTTCTCGCGGAAAAACCGAGTTTTCCTGGACACGAATTTACATATACCCAACCGGAAGGCGGGAAGATCGAAGGAAAAGCGATCGGAACAATCGGTTATCGTGGTATGCATTCCTTTGAAGTTTCCTTTGATAATTACTTTGTTCCCGCAGAGAACCTGTTAGGCGGAGAAGAAGGTAGAGGAAAAGGATTCTATTTCCAGATGGAAGGTTTCGCGGGTGGAAGAATTCAGACCGCGGCTCGCGCTCACGGTGTGATGCAAGCCGCTTTGGAAGCCGCGCTTCGTTACGCTCAAGAAAGAGCCGTTTTTCAAAAACCGATTTTCGAATACAATCTTACCAAATACAAGATTGCGAGAATGGCAGTGATTCTTCAGGCTTCTCGTCAGTATTCGAATCACGTTGCAAAACTTCTGGATGATCACAAAGGACAGATGGAAGCGACTCTGATTAAATTCTACGCTTCTAAGGTTGCAGAATGGGTTACCAGAGAAGCGATGCAGATTCACGGCGGAATGGGATACGCAGAAGAATATGCGGTTTCCCGTTACTTCGTGGATGCGCGCGTGTTCTCGATCTTTGAAGGCGCCGAAGAAGTAATGGCTCTGAGAGTAATTGCAAAATCTCTTATGGACCAATACGCGGCCGGTTGATTTGAAAAGATAAAATCGAGAAAGTCCATTCAAAAAATAGAATGGACTTTGAGGATAAAAAGGCGGAGTGATCCGCCTTTTTTGTTTTAGAATCTTGAGAATTTTGAGAAGGGCTCCCTTAATTGTGGAAGAGGCCAGAAATTTTCTATGGCTCGCCTTCGATGATCGCGGTAAGGTTTGAATTTTTTGCAAGATTTGATTTTGTCGTAGTTCCTACAAAATCGGATTGCAAGAATTTAACTTGAAAGAAAGTGATTTTTCTGATAGAGAAGAGCCTCCCGCTTTTTCCCACGAGCCCACCACCTCCACCCTAACTCGGGTGGGGGCTGCCTTTTTTTACGGAGGGAGTTCGTTGACGAATTTTCTTCCTCTGTAGAAGTCATTGGATCTGAAATCGATTTTGATTTAATCTCAAGAATTTTGATTCAAGTCCATTTTTAAGTAACAGCCTTCTCCTCTTTTTAGATTTGGAAAGCGAAAGGATCACTTTTCGATTTCTAAGAACCGTTGCCCTTCGGAAATCCTTTTTGCTCCTTTTTTGAACTTCAAGTTATCTTTTGATAAATGTATTTCCAACGAAATCGTTTTGAAAGTTATAGCATGAATTCTTTTTAGTGAGTATTATTTACGAAAACTTGTGGATTTTTCAATTTTGATTCTTATATGTGGTTAAAAATTTTTAGAGAAGGTGGGTATGAAATTTATTTTTACCATTAGTATATTATTAATATCTAATTCAATATTTCCTGTAGATATTGTAAACAAGGATAAGGTTTCTTACAGGGTTATTTATGACGACGCGGGGACACAACATAATGAGATCATCAATCCCGGTAAAAAGTTGAGTAGTATTTGCGGGGAATGTACGGTTCGTATTTCCGGCTTGGGGAGTTTTCAGGCGGCAGGAAGTGATAAAATCGTAATCCAAAATGGAGAAGTGAAAGTCGAGTAGCTCGATTCGGTCGCTGAGAAAAGCTTTGTAGATAACACTTCTTATCATTCGTTATCCGTTGTTGAGTAGGAAAATGGATTGAGAATAAAAAAATTGCTCGGCGCAAATCGTCGACGTTACGTCTGAATTAACATTTATAACCTCAAGTTTTTGACTTCGCACTTTTAGAATCGAGAAATCGAGTTCGTTGGAGATTCTTGAGAAGAAAGGAGAAAGATATGTTTGCATTTAAGAATTTAGCGATTGCTACTTTTGTATTTTTTAATTTTTCGATTTTTGCTACCGGACACGGTTTGTTTACGAACATTAAAAGCAGAGTCGAAAAGGAAGGTTTTAGTGATCGTAAGTTAGCGATTTTAAAATCCGAAGCGTCAAGAACGACTTTTACTGCGGATCAGGTTGCGGAATTGATGGACCTTTTTAGTTTTTCTGCGGATAAAATGAAAGCTCTAACCTCGCTTCGGAATCGAATCGAAGATCCTGAAAACGCATATGTGATCGTGGAGCGTTTCTCCTATGATGTGGATAAGAAGAATGCCGCAAGTCTATTGGATGGGATCGAATCTGCTCTTCCTAAACCGCCTCGTATGAGCAAACGTACGGTTTGTTGGGGGGACGGTCCGGGTCGCTATTGTTACACGGAATACATTGAACAATAAAAAGTCCCGGTTCATTCACGAAAGAATCGTATGCATAAGAGATTGGTCCATAGATGCGCGATTCTTTCCTTTCGTTTGATACAATGAGAAGCTTCTTTGCAAGTATATCCCAGGTCTCAAGCTTTAAGATTCGGGGGATATTCTTCATGGTCTTGGGTGGAGAGAAAACCGATAGAGACTTTCCTTTATCATGAAATTCTAATTCTACAAGCGTAAGTTTTTCTTTTCTTTTGTAAGAACTCGGACGAAATGCTTTTCTGTGAAGATTCTCATTTTAGTGCCTTCGTTCGCTTTGAGGACAAAAATCTCTGTTTCGGTAGAGAGAGTGAAGTAGGAATACCGACCGAGGATTTTTCGCGCACAGATTGTATGATTCTTTCCGGAGAAATTCCAGCTCTTTCATTTCGTCGCAATTACAACAAAAAATAATCCATTGATTTTCGTTCTTTTACTTGTTAGAGAAACCGGTTTCGATAATATGAATGATCGATTTAGATTTTGTTGTTATCATGAACATTATACCCGATAAATTAACAATCAAGAGAAAAAGAAACAAAGTCGTCTATTCTTACGATCGCTTTCAATACATATCTTTATTCAGAATTTTTATCTCTTTGTTTTTTATTCTGACAATTCTTTCGGACTTAATTGATTTTAAAATTTCTGAAAATCCGATTTGGCTGATCCCCGCTTTGTTTATTCCGGGATATATACTTTATACTTCGATTCACTATTCATTCAATTCTACGAATATTTTAATCAATGTCCGATATGTTATCATCTATTCTTCCCCGATCCCTACGAAATGGAAAAAATGATTCGTAAGAAAGATCTCAAAAACATATTTACCAAATCGATTCTTGTATCTTCTTCGGATAGTTCTTCCGAATATAATACCTATTCCGTTTGTTTTGTAATTAGGTGACGGAAAAGAAATTGTAATTCTGGATAAGATCGACGATTTTGTTCACGCGAAAACGATCGAAAGACTCTTAGATGAAGAATTGAAGACAAACTCAGACCGCGTTTCCGGCGCGATCTAATTATTTCGTGAAGACTTTTAATAAAGAGTGAATACCTCAAAAAGTGAGAGCCCGGATGTTTGGCCGAGATCGGTTTCGCGGATTTACGAACTCTCACTCCTTCGGTGAAAAGATATTTCTTTCTCCCGTAATTCCTTTTAAACTTCTTGCTCCCAGAAATTCAAACTGATCCTTCCCGATTTTTTCGGCAAAGATTTCCGTTGTTAAAATGCTCTTTCCAAAATCCTTGCAAAGAGATTCTACTCGAAACGCTTGATTGACCGCATTTCCGATCACGGTAAAATCCAAACGATCTTTGGCTCCTACGTTTCCGTAGACTACGTCACCCACGTTTAAGGCCATTCCCAAATAAATCGGAGTATCCGGATTCTCCTCATTCCATTGTTTCACGGAGCTTTTAATTTTTATCGCCGCATTGAGCGCAGACAAACAGGCTTGATGAGGATCTTCTTTAGCGGGAAAAATTGCAAGGATAGCGTCTCCTATGAATTTTAGAATCTCGCCTTTCTCTTCTTGAATCGGTTGCGCGGTCAACTCAAAGTAGTGATCCAAAATTTCTACGATTCTTTTTGGAGGATTGTTTTCACTCAATGAAGAGAAGTCTCTCAGGTCTGCGCAAAGAATCGCGGCATAGATGGATTCTCCAGTTCCTCTTCTGAATTCTCCGGATAAAACTCTTTTGGATGCGTTTGGTCCGAGATAGACTTCTAAGAGTTCGTTCACCGCAAATTTTCTGGATTCTAAATCCAAACGTAAGGACAATACGCTCAAGATGGATCGGAAGGATTCTATATGCTCTTCGGTAAATCCTTCCGGCGCGTGAGTCGTCCAAGAAACGACACTTCCCACATTGAGGCTAAAGGTGGCGGGGAATATGCAGTAATCGGTAGCGCCTTTTTCTTTTAAGTCGACACAGATCGGATACGAAAGATCGGCTTCCGGTCCCACTAATTTACAACGTATGAATTCTTTTTTCCCTTCTCGGATCAGGTAAATCGGACTATCGATGTATTGCGGATCGCTCAGAGCGCCGTGAGGAATTAAGAGCATCTGAGTTTCCTCTTCCTTTGTCCAGATGATGGATCTTACCATTACTTCCGGGTGCATGGTCGGGATGCTCGTAAAAAATCTAGAAACCGGAATTCCCAAATGGATGAGTCTTTGATTGAGTTCCTCCAATAATTCTTTTGTTTCTAAGTTTCTGGATTCCGCGCCGGATAACCAATTGATGATTTCTTTCATTCTAATCTCTTTTTCTATTTCTATTTACGATTTTTGTTTTAGACCGTTCTCTTTGACCTTTGGATCCACAAATAAGCGAACGAACGCAAGGTTACGCTTATCTTTCTCCCGGCGCTGAAGTTACGTATTCGATTTTTATATCCGGAAACGAATCTGTCATCTTCCATTCTCCGCAAGAATCCGCAAACGAATCCACGATCTTTACTTTTATGTCCGGAAAATGATCTACGACTTGGACTCGTATATCCGGAAAGTTTTTGACTATTTTGATTTTACCGTAAATAGGTTTGCCTTGGAACGTACAAACTCGATCGATCTTATTTGCGTCGATGGACGTTCCGATAAGATGGAAACTGATAAGAATTGCAGAGGATAGAATTTTAGAAAGTGAAAGGAAATATTTCATGAAATTCGATTTACAGAGAAATTGCTCGCTCTGTAAATCGAAATCGGATTCTTAAAAACTTAGGCTTTTAATTTTCTCCGGGAAAGCTAGTTACATACTGAATTTTTATATCCGGAAAGCTGGTCACGATCTGAACCTTCGTGTCGGGAAACGAATTTACGATTTCCCATTTTCCGCAAGAATCAGGAAACGAGGTTACCTTCTGCACTTTTAGATCCGGAAAGGAAGTGACTTCCTGTACTTTTACGTCCGGAAAACTCGTTACGATTTGAATCTTTCCGTAAAGTTTTTTCCCGTTAAAGGTACAACCGGATTGAACGTTGCCGGCGTAGATAAAACCGGCTCCTATCGTCAGACAAATCAGAAAAGCTAACATCAACATTTTCTTTGTCATTTGGATACTCCTATTGTTTCAGAATCAAATCCTGGAAATTTATTATTGAAACTATTTTTTTAGAATTAGAATCAAAATAGCAATGAACAACTTACTCCCCGGTCTTTTTCTTTTTACGGATATCGCCTTTATTCTCTACTGGATGATTACTGGTTTTCACTGGATTCCGGAATCCTATCTCTTCAAAGACTATCACAATCCGATTCTTATGGATTGGAATTGGTCCTTTTTGCCTTTGGATCTATTCGTTTCGATCACCGGGTTTTATAGTCTTTATCTCCGAAAACGAAATCGTTCCGAGTGGGAGAGGGTCGCGTTGATTTCCCTCGTTCTTACGAGTTGTTCCGGATTGCAGGCGGTCGCTTTTTGGGGTTTTCGAATGGACTTTGATCCTTCTTGGTGGATTCCCAATCTCTATCTTTTGTTGTATCCGATTTACTTTATCCATCGACTTGCTTTCGCGTCTTCTTCCATCAAAGAGTAAAAAAGAATTTTAGAAGAATTCTTAAAAAGAAGGAATCACTTTTTCTCTTGAAATTGAGTTGCTCAATCGACTGTTTTTTTCGGTATAGTTGAAAAGAGGACAGGAAGAATCCGGATTCCTTTTTTTAATCAACGCCATCATTTATGAACGAATCCAAAGACAACTCGAATACAAATCCAAGCTCGGAAGAGATACAACGTTGTATTCGTCTTTTGGAAACACTTGCTGAAAAACCGGAACTCCTCACTTCGATTCCCGAAGAAGAAAGAATCGCATTGATGATTGTCTCCGGGAAAATTTCCCGTCCCGATCGAAATGAAATTCGGATTCGAAACAAGACCATCAAACGTTCCAGAAGAAAGGAAACCGTAACCCAAGAAAAAAAAGCAAGGGCGCTTACCGGAATTCGAGTCGCGAGAACTGCGACCGTCTTCAAGGCGCCTCTACAAATCGCGGATCAGACCGATATCTGGAAGAGCAAGGACGCTCCGGAACTCACGTCTCCTCGGAACTGTTACGTCTGTAAAAAGGAATATACAAAACTTCATTTCTTTTACGATTCCATGTGTTTGGAATGCGGAGATCTGAATTACAAAAAGAGATTTCAGATCGCTTCTCTTCACGGTCAGGTCGCGTTGATTACGGGTTCTCGATTGAAGATCGGATATCATTCCACTCTGATGCTTTTGAGAGCGGGAGCAAAAGTAATCGCAACAACTCGTTTCCCAGTGGATGCGGCTCTTCGTTTTTCCAAGGAATCCGATTTCAAAGATTGGTCGGATCGACTCCAGATTTTCGGCTTGGATCTGAGGCACACCCCGAGCGTCGAACTTTTCGCAAGTTATATAGAAGAAACCGTCGATCGACTTGATATTCTAATCAACAACGCGGCGCAGACCGTAAGAAGACCTCCGGGTTTTTACGCGCATCTCATACAAGCGGAACAGATGAATTTTCAGGATTTACCTTCGGATGCGCGCGATCTTCTGAAATTACACCAAGACTGCAAAGAGCGTCTAACGTCATTCGGAGGCCCGAATCTTGCCAATGAAACCGCGCTTCCCGTGAGCTGGAACGGAAAAATTCCAGGAGTAGGAATTCGTTCTTCCGCTCAACTTTCTCAGATTCCGTATTCTCACGATAATTCTTTCGAACTGGAAACCGTTTTTCCGGAAGGACAGATGGACGCGGATTTACAACAGGTCGATCTCAGAAAGACAAACAGTTGGAGACTGAGGTTGGGTGAGATTCAGACTTCGGAAATGCTCGAGGTCCAACTCGTAAACGCGGTGGCGCCTTTTGTCCTCTGCAATCGTCTGGTTTCGATTATGCGAAGAGACAACACCGGTCAAAAACATATCGTGAACGTTTCCGCGATGGAAGGAAAGTTTCATCGTTTTAAAAAAGAGGACAGACATCCCCACACGAATATGGCGAAGGCCGCGCTCAATATGTTGACTCACACTTCGGCGAGCGACTTTGCAAAAGACGGGATTTATATGAACGCCGTCGATACCGGTTGGGTTACGGATGAAGATCCGGTCGAACTTTCGCAGAGAAAACAAGACCTTCACGATTTTCAACCTCCGCTCGATATCGTGGACGGAGCCGCGAGAGTCTGTGATCCGTTCTTTGACGGAATTCTAACGGGAAAACACTGGTGCGGAAAATTTTTAAAGGACTATTTTCCGATCGATTGGTGATTCTTTTTATGATAAATGCAAATTTTAGAATATTCTAAAATAGTATTTCCCACCCACTTCCATTCCTTTTAGAAGGCGGCCCTTTTTTTGATCGAATTCATTTTTGGACCCGTCCGAATACCCGTCGAACGCCAATAGAAGCGAGACGCTGAGTTTCACAAAGATGTAGGAACTCCAATAAGAATCTGATCAGTGACCTATTGGAAGTTCGTCAACCGTTAAAGGGACGTAATCTGTGGGAACTCCTTCGTTTTTAATCGGAGGAACTATTTTTCGAAAAGCGAAAGATCGCGAATTGTAAGACTCTTGTAGGAACTCTTACAAAATTTCGATCATAAGATTCCGAAACGAGTTCCATTTTCGAAAAAAATAGATCATTGTAAATCTTCCGGATCGATCGTTTTCAGTTTTTTAAAATAACGAAAGAATTCGTTTTCAATCGTTTCTCTTCGAGAATTCTTAGCGGCGCCTAATATAAAAAGGCGATCTTCCGCTCTTGAAAGTCCGACATAGAGAATTCTTCTTTCCTCTTCGATCGTTTCTAATGGAGAATCGGGTCTCGCATTCCAGCCGTCGGAAAGATCCACGAAGACGGTATGAAATTCTAATCCTTTGCTCGCGTGAATGGTCATGAGATATTCTTCGGGAATTCCGGCTCGGACATATTCTCCGATTCTAAAATTAGAACGGCATAGGATTTTTACGTTTTGATTGGAAGAAGGAATCGCCCGGATCAGATAGGGAACAAGGTCTGCTGTTTCTTCCATCAAAATCTTTCCTACGGATCCTTTTCCATTTCGAAAAGGAAGGACTTCCTTCTCGATACGATTTTGATTCCTCTGAATCGGAATGTCCGAAGTCCGTATAATTTCCGGAAGAGAGCGATAGTTCGTGCTTAAAAAATGAAGAGCGGCTCCCGAAAAGAATTCTTTGAACCTTAAAAAAGGTTCTAACGTCGCTCCGCGGAACGAGTAGATACTTTGAGCGTCGTCGCCTACGACCGTAATCGAAGCGCTTTCCGATAAGGATTGTAAAAAAGCGAGTTGTTCCAAATCCGTATCTTGAAATTCATCGACTAAGATTTTTCGGATATTTTGTTTTGCGGGGAATGTCCATTCTTCGTTGAATTTTAGACCTTCCAAAAAAAGAGTTACCAGATCTTCAAAGTCCAAATATCCGTTTTTATTTTTATATTCTTTATAATGAAATTCTAATTCGTTTAACAATTCCGGAAAATTTTCTTTTATATAACTTATGTTTTCGGCCCAGAAGAGTTCGTAAGGAATCCCGCCTACGAGAAATCTTTTTTGTTTTAGGAATTGCCTGTAGAAAAGATTCTTTTCTTCGGGTGGAAGAATTTTCGGTTTTTGCGTTTTGAATTTCGGGTGCCATCGACTGAGGGCGTAGAGACAAAACGCGTGAAAGGTCTGAACTCGAATTTGGTCAGTTCCCGTTACTTTTCGAATTCTTTCTGAAATTTCTCCAGCCGCTTTTTTCGTAAAGGTTAGAACCAAAATGGATTCTTCCAGAAATAATTTATCCCTTAGGATTCTTTCTACGATTCCGACCATCGTGCTTGTTTTTCCCGAACCCGCCGCGGCCACGACCTGTACGAATCTGGCGTTTTCTTCGATGACCGTTTTCTGGGCCTGACTGTATTGAATTTTTGATTTCATTCTTTCCTCCCGTTTCTACGGTTCCGGCATGTGATCAGGGAAGAGTGAAAGTTTTCCTTTTTTGAAAAGAATGACTTCCTACATCAAAAACTTGGTCTAAAAAATTTCCTGAATTCTAACTTGAAGGCCCTCGAACCGCCAAATCCTCTCTTTTTGAATTCCCAAATGTGAGATTTGCATTTAAGGAAGTTTTCGATATTTTCTTCCTATCAGATAAGATGAATGGAAACGAAAGTAGCTTTGTAAAACAGGATTGAATTTGATGTTTTTCAACTTGTCTCAGAAGAAGAAAGGTTTGTCCTGAAAATCCAAACAAATGCGAAAAAGGCTGTACTTCTGCAAAAAGAAAATCAAAGTTAGGACGGATCGGTTCCCGGTTTTGATGGGAATGGAAACGTAGAATTTGTTTTGTACTTCGATAGCGTTTTGAAAAACGACTTCTCCGATGTGAATCGTATTCATCTCTAAAAGGTTGCAAATCTGATTCAAAAGATTCTCCAGAGAAAAGGACAAACAATAGAATGATGACTCAGAGCCCGATCCATATTCTTCCGAGAAAGAGAACGCGCTTTCGCGCGACAGTGGTCTCTATTCTCAGTCATAAAAATCCGGAACAATCCAGGATCTTATTGCAGGACATCTGTCTTTTGATTTCCGGAAAATCGATCATTCAATCCCAGCTATTTTATCTTTCTCGTAAATTCTCTTCTATGAATTTGAAATCCGGAGACGAGGTGGAATTCGACGCAAGGATCAAACCGGATCGAAAGGGACTTTCTTCCAATTCCATCCGTCTCAACTATCCAACAAAAATTTTTCGTTATAGTCCCGGAAAGGAAAGGCTTCTTTTTTAACCCTTTTACGCGTTTGACTTGTCTGCTTCTTCCGAAATTCTATCCTAAAATATTCAAACACAGTGAACCTGGCTCTTTTGGAGCAAGGGAGGAACCTTGGAAACCCTTAAGTTTTTTCTCGATTTCTTTTTGAACTTGGAAACGCATCTGGATACGATCATTCAAACGTATCAGAGCGGAACCTATGTCATTCTTTTCTTAATTATCTTCGCGGAGACCGGTCTCGTCGTGACTCCGTTTTTACCGGGAGATTCTCTTCTCTTCGCGGTTGGAGCTTTTATCGCAAGAGGATCCTTGGATCTGACGAGCACTCTCGTTCTTCTTGTTATCGCGGCTATTCTGGGCGATACAGTAAATTATTCCGTGGGGAATTTTACCGGTGAAAGGATATTAGAAAAAGAGAAAATTCCTTTAATCAAAAAAGAACATCTGCAGAAGGCCCACCGTTTTTACGAAATCTACGGAGGAAAGACGATTATCATCGCTCGATTCATTCCGATTATTAGAACTTTTGCACCTTTTGTAGCCGGAATCGGGACCATGACCTATGTTAAATTTGTTGCATATAATGTGATCGGTGCAATTCTTTGGATCTCAATTTTTATCCTGGGCGGTTACTTTTTCGGAAACTTGGATTTTGTGAAAAGAAACTTTAAAATCGTTATTTTCGCAATTATTATCATCTCGGTGATGCCTGCTTTCATCGAGTATCTAAAAGAAAGAAGAAAGGGTAGAATTTAGAATTTTTCGAATCAAAAAGACTCGCCCGGATTGTAGGTAATCAGTGAACTTAAAAGAAAGCTTTATTACTAAATTCGCGGCGAGCGTCGTGAAACCAAGATTTGAAATCTGGTTCGCGGTCATTCTCATTCCCGAAAACAAACAAGCGTTTTGGGTCCGTTATACGACTCTCAATCCCAAAGGTAAGTCCGGTCTTTATCCTTCCGCCGTGCTCTGGGCTTCTTTTTTTGACATTCAAAAACCTGAAAATCATCGCACTGCAGTTCAATCTTTTCCTTATCAAAAAATTTCGATCGAAGACGAATCGATAGAATTTCCGGGCGCGTCCGTCGGTCCGGATCACATGAAAGGGAAAATTCTAACCGGCAAGGGTGAAACACTCAGTTGGGATTTGGAATTCAAACACAAGCTGGAACCTTCCGGTCATCTTCCTCGTTGGTTGGATCGAACACCGATTCCAAAAACGAGAAGTATCGTGAGTTCTCCTTTTACCGAGGTCGCCGGGTCGATTCAGTTAAAGAATAAAAAATATACATTCAAAAAAGGGAATGGACATTTCAATCATATCTGGGGAACAAATCGAGTCGCGGAGTTATTCTGGACCTTTGTTCCTAAGTTTGACAAGGATCCTGAGAATTGGTCTTTGGAAATCGTTACGGTGCGTCCGCAACCTTTGGCGCCGACGTTGACGTTCGTAACTCTGTTAAAAGACGGGAAGCCGATCCATCAGCATTCGCTTCTTCGTTCTTTGAGAAGTAAGGTGAAGGTGAATTATCCTAAACTCAGCTTTCACACTCGTTTGGACGACTATGAGATTTTTGTGGAAGGGGAAATGGATCCGGTTCAAATCGGTTCTTATATTTACAGAGATCCGGACGGAAGCCGACGCTACATAGAACAGAGCGATATTGGAAGCGTTCGTTGTGTGATCTTACACGAGGGCAAGGAAAGAATTCTCACTTCCAAACACGGGGCCGGGGTTGAATTTCACGGATTAAAACCTTGGAGAATCGATCACAAATACTTGGATCCCTATCAAGATTTCATCTAACGTAGAAACGGAGCCTGGAAAAGAACGCAGTATTCAAATTAGAATTTTTTTGTACTGCGTTTTTGCGAAAACAATCCTTCTCAGAGTTGTCCTTTGCTGAGAAGGGCTATGTTTTTTTCATAACGAGCCCTTTCTCCGGGCAAATCCGATTTCGCGGTCAGTTCAATTCCTAAGATGAGATGATTGTTCTCGTCCTTTTTAAACCAACGAATCAATCCATGAACGGTAAACGGCGCCTGCATACGAAAGAAGATGTCGAATACAAAACTGTCCTGTTTCGGAAGGGTTTCGATCAGATGAGCTTGATCGATCTTTACCTTGATTCCACCCTGAGAAGCCTCAAGAATTTGAAAACGTTCTGCGGTTTTAATCGTATTGGATTCTTTGATTCTCTCCACCATATCTTGCGACAGATTTTTGAGTTCTTCCGCATATTGTTCCGTAAGATTTTGCTCTTTACTCTGAACACAAATATAACCGATCGGAATTTTTTCATCCGCGTGATTTACGTAAATGATCGGAACTATGAGTTCGGAAAGAATTTTCTGGTCCTTGAATTTTTTAAGACAGGAAGATAGATCGTCGTCCACGTCCTTCTCATAGCCGAGTCTTCCCGGAGTCGACTTCTTATAAGAATTCGGATCCTGGGTATTTTCGATCAAAAGATATTTCTGAGTCTTTTTTACGATTTCGTATTTTCGTTCCAAGCCGGGTTTGAACGTATCTATGTTGATGATGTCCTTGCTTCGTTGTTTGAGGCGATTCTTGTAATCCTCAAAGTTCACTTTTACGAGAGTCGGAACGTTAAACATGCTTGCTTCGATGATCGTTTTAGAGGAGATCACGTTTGTCACGTAGACTCCGCCGGGTTTCACAGGAAAACGTTGGTATTCTCTATTCTTCTTTGCGATCGCTAACTTTTCAACTTTGAGAGTGGCGTGCGACTTTTCGAGTTTTTGAACGAGTACACATTCCAATTGAATGTATTTGGCAAGAATCATAAAAAGGACAAAAGAATTTTCTCCGGAAGAATCTTCGGGATTGAGGAGTTGAACTACGATCTTATCCCCTCCCTCTAAAATTTTCTTTATGACCGCCTTCTGATCAAAAGGGTCTACCTTCAAAGTAAGTTCTTTATCAAAAAGATATTTAGAAATAACGTGATTTTTCTGCTCGATAGACGTTATGATGTCCATCTCTCGTTTGCCTTTTTGTAAATATTCCATACTCATTCGGTGTTATCTTTATGTGAGCGTTTGATTTCGGAGCGATTCAGTAAACGAAAAATCAATAGTGCAAATTATAAAATGATAATACTTCTTATAATGTCATTAAGAGACGGATTCTTTTTTTTCAAAGATACAGTTTCTCTTTTTTGAGTGAGAGGTGCCTTTTCTTTGGAAAGAAAAAGACTTAAAATTGTCATGAAATAATTTCCAAGGAAAATTTAGAAATTCAGGAGAGAGGTTTCGAGGTCTTAAAAAAGGCAAATATTGAATTCATGAAATTCAAACTCTTCTTCTTACCTTTTCAGACGTTTCCCTTCATGGAATCTTCTCCGATCGAAATTTTTTAGCGCAAAGCTTCGATCCGATTTCGAGAAAAAACTCCCCGGTATTGAGTAGTCCGTTCTCTCCTTGCTGAAAAAATGGGCAGAATTAGGGCGCGTGAGCGGTCTAAACTTCGGTAGAATGAATTTTTCTTTGTCTATGATTCTTAAATTAATTTCCATGGAACACAGAAAGGCAGGCGCGATCCTAAGCGTTTTTCTCATCCTTTATTGTTCGATCTTATTGATACCCATCATGGACTCGGGAAAAAACGCCTCGCCGATTTCCGCTTCGAGCGAAACTTCGGAAACGAAGGAAGGCGAGAAGGAAAAAACATCCGAGCTAAAGTTAGAAGATTTTAGTTCTTCCGATGATCTCCTCCTCCTCGGAGTTCCTTTAGAGACCGTTTCGTATTATGATTCCTCCGATTTTATTCTTCCTCAAATCTATTCTAAAATAGAAAATCCTCCTCCTGAAAAACTCTCCCTTTCTTCGATTTAATCTATTTCGAAATTAACCGGTTTTTCCGGTGGGAGTTTTTATGAATTTATTATATTCTTTTCGCAATGTCTCGTGGAATCACGTCAGACAAGATATTTCATCGAGTTTAGTAGTTTTCTTGATCGCGTTGCCCCTTTGTATCGGAATCGCGTTTGCATCCGGAGCGCCGATCCTTTCCGGGCTCATCGGTGGAATGGTCGGAGGTTTGATCGTTTCTTGGATCGGCAAATCTCCGTTATCCGTAAGCGGGCCCGCCGCAGGTCTTACGGTCATCGTGTTGGATTCGATTCAAACATTAGGAAATTTTAATGATTTTCTTTTTGCGCTTTGTCTGGCCGGAGTTCTGCAAATCATATTAGGCTTTTTGAAAGCTGGAATTTTGAGTAACTTTTTTCCTTCTTCGGTGGTTAAGGGAATGTTGGCGGCGATCGGGATCGTCCTGATTTTAAAGCAGATTCCGCACGCGATCGGTTACGATATCGACTATGAAGGAGACTTAAACTTCTTTCAGAACGATCGTGAAAATACATTCACCGAAATTTGGAACGCTTTTCTCCGCTTTACGCCGGGGGCGGTTTTTCTCTTTGTAATTTCCTTTTTTGCGATTCTCCTCTGGGAGAAGTTTCAACTTCACAAACGTTTTTTGATTCACGGTTCTTTGATCGCTATTTTGATTTCAATCGTATTGAACCAAGGAATGGGATTTTTATTTCCTACGCTAACGGTCGGATCCGAACATCTCATTCAGCCGATTCAACTCGGAAACGTTTTGGATTTGTTTCGAGACGACTATCATCCTAGTTTTTCCCAATGGAAGAATCAGACCGTCTATTGGATCGCGGTCAAGATCTGCGTCGTTATGAGTTTGGAAACTCTTCTCAACCTGGACGCGATTGAAAAGATCGATCCCGAAAGAAGAATCTTTTCCAAAAATCGGGAACTCATTGCTCAAGGTACCGGAAATTTATTTTCCGGAATTCTCGGAGGTCTTCCCATCACTTCGGTTATCATTCGAAGTTCGGCGAACTTACAAGCGGGAGCTAAAACCAGGTTGTCCGCATTTTTACATGGGGCTTTTATTCTTCTTTCTCTGATTCTGATTCCCGATTGGATCTCGAAGATTCCCCTCGCGTCCTTAGCCGCGGTTCTTTTGATCGTAGGTTACAAACTTACTGATTTTCGAATTCTTAAATCGCAATATAAGAAAGGAATGGATCAGTTTCTTCCGTTCTTTGCTACGATCGTTGGAATCGTTTTTACGGATATCTTGATTGGGATCGGAATCGGTTGTGCGTTTGCGATCTTTTTTATCATGAGAAGAAACATTCTCAATCCCTATGAGTTTAATAAAAAAGACAAAGCTTACGGAGTGGAAGTTCGTATCGATCTTTCGGAAGACGTTTCTTTTTTAAATAAGTCGAGTATGTTGTACAAACTCAACCAAGTGGCGGATAACTCACATCTGATTATCGACGGTTCCAAATCCAAATACATAGATCCGGATGTTTTGGAAATCATAGAGGACTTTAAGATTTCAGCACGTTCTCGAAATATCAAACTCGAGATCATCGACGTTACTACTTCTTACGAAAAAATAAAAAATCGACCTTTTGATCTCGTCGCACAACAGGATTATCAAAAACTTTTCGAGAACAACCGGATCTGGGTGGAGGAGAAACTGGGAAAAGATCCGGATTATTTTAAGAATTTGTCCCTTGGCCAAGCCCCTCAGTATCTTTTGATTTCTTGCTCTGATAGCAGAATTTCAGTCAACGAGATGACGGGGACGAGCGCGGGAGAACTTTTCGTTCATCGAAACATCGCAAACCTCGTGATCGATACGGATATGAACTTAATGTCAGTTCTACAATACTCGGTCGAGGTTCTAAAGGTGAAACATATCGTAGTTTGCGGACACTACGGTTGCGGAGGAGTGAAGGCGGCGATTGACGGAAAGTATCACGGTTTGATCGACGCTTGGCTTCGAAATATCAAACAAGTCTATCGAATGAACCGTAAAGAGCTTGGTTCTATTTTGGATGAAGAAACGAAACACCAACGTTTGGTAGAACTCAACGTCAGAGAACAAGTTTATAATCTATCGATGACAACGATCGTTCAAAACGCATGGAGTCAAGGAACGGATCTACAACTTCACGGTTGGGTTTACGATATTAAGGAAGGAAAGATTATCGATCTCAATATAGATATTGATAAGGATTTTCAAGACTACGATATCTTTCGTTATCAATTTGCAACAAAAGTCTGATCCGACTTATTCTCTTTTGATTCGATGTCCTTGCAGCTTTCATTTCTCTTAACGATCCGGGCTTGCGAAAGAGAATGCGAAACGATCTCACTGGAAATGATTTAAGGCTCTGTTCTATCGAGAGGGCCTTAAGTCATACGGTCACTTTTTCCATTGACAAGCTACGAGGTGCATTAAGCTGGACTGTATGGTTTTCGCAATTTTCAAAACAATGATTGTTTGCACTCTGCTTTCGATCTTCGTTTTGATTTTCGATTGCGGACCTGTCTGCGAGTTCGATTCTAAACTTGAGAATCTCTCAAAGGAAATACAAACCGCTGCGCCTTGTCATCAAGAGCAGAGCTCGGAAGAAGCTCCCGGTTGCGAATGGGATTCCGGTTCCATCGCGATTTCCGAAACCGATTCGCAGTCTTTTAAATTCCTTAAGGAATTTTTTCCGATCCATTATCGATCTTCCGATCTGCTTTTTTCCTACGATCCGATTCCTTATTTTAAGAAATTCTTATATGATGATTTTAAAATGAATTCGATCACTCTTTTAATCTTACCAACAATTCGTATTCTCATTTAAGCCGCCTCCTTCCGCTTTCTCTCAAAAAAGAAATTCGAAACGATAGGTCGTTTTCGATTCTGAAAAATTGAGGGATTTGATGTTTGTTTCAAGGAGGTATACTTTATGAAATTAAAACAAAATGCTTCTCCGTTCTTCGATACAACGCGGAGAGATTCATTTTTATCGAAGAATTTTACGAATAGGAAAATTCTTTTCTCTGTCAAATTCTTATTCGTTCTCTTAATCTTTTCTCCGCTTCAATCAAACTCCTCGAAAGAATTGGATATCGCGTCTATCTTGAGTTTGGCGGAAAAAAATTCTCCCTTACTTCTTTCTCTGAATGCGGATTTGGAAACGCTCTTCTATCAGAGAAAACAGCAGGGCAAAACTCAAAACCCTTCTTTGACGATGGACTACGGACAAAGAAACGCGGCCGGACAGATCGGTTCGGAATATGCGATGCAGTTTGAACAACCGATTTACTTTCCCGGAAGGAAAGAATTGCGTCAGCTCCTGGTGGATAATGATTCTCGAATTAAGGAGATTCAGTTGTCCGAAGCTAGCAATTCGATTCGTTTTAACGCTCTTAAGTTTGCGTATCGATATCTCGTTTCCGCAAGCAAAAAAGATCACGTCAAGGAACGACTCCGAAGACTCTCGATCATAGAAAGTTATATTCGAGCGAGACCTTTTATCACACCTCAGGCAAAGACGGATCTGTTTATCATTCAGAGAAAAATTTTAGCTCTTAGAAAACACTTTAACGATTTGGAATTGGATGCGAACAAACAATACGAAGCGATGAATTTGTATCTTATGCTCGAAACCGCGCCTTCGGTAAGAATCCCGTTTTTTTCGGAAGGTGTGAAGTTTGATTTTAAGGAACTGCAAGACAAAGCGGTTTCGCAGAATTTAACATTGCTAGCCGCAAAAGGCGAGATTGAAAAAGCCAAAACCGAACTTAATATCGCCAACTTAGAAAAGTATCCTGATTATTCGATCATCAGTCAGGTCGGCGAGGATAGGTCGGGGGTTGCTAACCGGTTTTACGACGTCGGGGTTAAGTTCAAACTTCCGGTTTGGGATCAGTTTCAAAACAAAGTTTCCGCGGCGGAAACAAACGTAAAGTCCAAACAAGGGCTTCTCAATCATCAGGAAAACCTTGTAAAGAGCGCGTTCAAGCAGGCGTTTTTGGATTACGAACAATCCAAGGCTAATCTCAAACTTTTTAATTTGTCCAAGTTAGACGAAATTGAACGCGATTTAACTTACGCGGACGTCGAGTTTAGAAAGGGAAGAATTTTGATGATGAGTTATCTGGAACTTGAAAATCAACTCCATGAAACTCATCACGCGATCCTTGACGCGCAAATTTCTCACGTAGAAACCCTTTTGAACCTGCTTCATATTTCAAACGAAAAAGAAATTATAGGAACCTTTAAACATGCTGTCCAAACTTTTGAATATCAGCTTAAATAGGCCGATTCTTTCCGTAGGAATCATATTCTTCTTATTTATTTACTCGTTCTTTACGCTTCGTGAAGTTCCTATCGATGCGGTTCCGGATATCACGAACGTTCAAGTGATCGTGACCGTTAAAACAGGTTCCTTAGATCCTGAGCAGGTAGAGAAGGTAGTCACGTTTCCTTTGGAAACCGAGCTCATGGGTATGCCGAATTTAATCGACGTTCGTTCGGTATCTAAATTCGGACTTTCTAATATATCCTTGGTCTTTAAGGAAGGAACTGATATCTATCAGGCTCGTGGTATGGTTTTGGAAAGGATCGCGAGCGCCAAAGAAAAACTTCCCAAAGGAATTTCACCCACGATCGTTCCCAATACTACCGGACTTGGTGAAATTTTCTTTTATACCGTGGAAGCAAAACCGGGTTCGAAATTGGCGTCTCTTCCGGAAAAGGATCGTCTTCTTTTTTTGAGAACCATTCAGGATTATACCGTTCGTCCGCAACTGAAGGCCCTTGTTCCTGGAATTGTGGAGGTCGATTCCAACGGAGGATATGAAAAAGAAATTCATATCGATCTCAACCCACATAAGATGAAGACCTGGGGAATCACGATCGATCAGTTGATGAGTGAGTTGACTACGATCGGTGAAAGTTTCGGAGGGGGTTTCATTGAAAACGGGGGTAGGGTTTCTATCGTTCGCGCGTATGGAATCAAAAAGAGTTTGGATTCGTTGTCTCAAGTTACGGTTCGACGCACTGTCACCGGTCAACCGATCCGAGTTTCCGATATCGCTCATGTTAACGAACACGGTAAACAACGATTAGGCGGTGCGAGCGCCGAGGGAAAGGAAATCGTTCTAGGGACCGCTATGATGTTGCGGGGAGAAAACAGTTATCAAGTCAATCTGGATTTGAATCGAGCGGTCTCTAATTTGAATCTTCCGGAAGACGTACAAGTAAAGGTTCTTTTGGAAAGATCATTTTTGATTCATTCCACGATCAAGACGGTGTTAACGAATCTTATCGAAGGAGCGGTTCTCGTAATTCTTACCCTATTCTTTATTTTATTCAATATCAAGGCTTCGATCATCGTCGCAATGATCATTCCCGGATCGATGCTTCTCACCGCGATCTTTATGAAGTTCTTCGGGATTTCGGCTAACTTGATGAGTTTGGGAGCCATAGACTTCGGTCTTCTCGTGGACGCGTCGATTGTGATCACCGAAAACGTTCTCACTCGATTTGAAAAGGAAAGCTATCTCAACAGAGAGGATAAGATGAAGGCGATCTTACAGGCTTCCATCGAAGTTTTAAAACCGGTTTCTTTCGGAGTCGTTGTTATCATGCTCGTCTATCTTCCGATTCTTACTCTGGATGGAATTCCCGGAAGAATGTTTCGACCGATGGCTGAAACCGTCCTGTTGGCCTTGGGATTCAGTTTGATCTTGGCCGTGTTTCTTTTACCTCCGCTTCTCTTCTTCTTTATTTCGCCGGCGGGAGATCGTAAAAATAAAGAGATCAAGAAGAGTCGTATCGTCGAACTCTATTCGTTTTATCTGCCGCGTCTTTTGGACAAACCGAAACCGATCGTGATCGGATCGGTTGTATTCTTTGTATTGACGTTATTCATTTATTTTAGAATGGGAACTGTCTTTCTTCCAAAATTGATGGAAGGTGATTTGATGCTGGTCGTTGTAAGAGAAGGTGATATCAGCATCGAAGAAAGTTTAAGAGAACAGAAAGAAGTTGAAAAACTCTTAATGACGTTTCCGGAAGTGCAGAGCGTCTTTTCAAGAATCGGAACCAGCTCCGTTGCAAACGATCCTATGGGAACCTTCAACGCGGACACGTTTATCATTCTGAAAAAAGAAAATATTGCGGATCTACTCAAAGAGAAGAATTGGGAAAAATTCTTGGATCGGATTCATACTCAGGTTCAAGAAAGATTTCCGAAATCCGAACTTACTTTGAGCCAGCCTTTGGAAGCGCGATTCAACGAACTCTTGGAAGGAAGTCGTGCGGATATCAGCGTGAGAATTTTAGGAAAAGATCTCAATACGCTTTTGGATCTGCAAGGGATCCTAAAAGAAACTCTCCATAATATTCCGGGAGCGGCAGAAGTCGAACTGGACCCGATCATGGCTTTGAGAAAATCAAAGGTAATCGACATCACTCCGGATCCTGATAAATTAAAATATTATAATATATCTCTTCCCGCGTTTAACAGCGTGGTGGAGGCTTCGATGAGCGGATTTGAACTCGGAGGATATTACGAGGAAGAAGTAAGATTTCCGATCAAGATCTGGTTATCCGAAGATTTTCGAAATCAAGAATCCGAAATCGCAAACATCGGAGTCGGAACGATCGACGGCGGGATGATTCCGATCAAGTTGCTCGCTTCGATCGAGAAGAAAGACAAGGTTATGACCATCTCTCGAAATCGTTCTCGACGATTTGTTGCGGTTTCAGTAAATCTCAGGGGAAGAGATCTCGAAGGCTTTTATACGGAAGCGAAGGAAAAAATTTCGCAGATGGGGATTCCCAAAGGATATACCGTGTTTTGGGGAGGACAGATCGAAAACCTCTCCAACGCAAAAGAGAAGTTAGCGATCATACTACCTTCGACTTTTTTGATGATCTTTGTGGTCCTGTATTTGGGTTTGGGTTCGGTGCGTCAGGCTTTGTTGGTTTTCTTTTGCGTTCCCTTTGCCCTCACGGGAGGAATCTGGTTTCTTTTTCTGAGAGGAATGGATCTCAGCGTTTCGGCCTTTGTAGGTTGTATCGCGTTATCCGGAATCGCTGTCTTGAACGGACTCGTGAAGTTGGATACGATTCATCGGATACGAGAAGAGAAGAATCGTTCGGTTCGAGAAGCGGTCTTAGAGGGTGCAACGAGTAGAATCCGGCCGGTAATCATGACGGCGCTCGTGGCCTCTTTCGGATTTTTACCGATGGCCTTCGGTTCCGGATTGGGTTCTGAAGTTCAAAAGCCGCTTGCGACGGTCGTGATCGGAGGAATCATATCTTCCACGATACTCACGCTGATAATTCTTCCTGTATTTTATTATTGGTTGGAAAAGGATTCGAAAGATTAGAAAAACGGAATGTTTTTTTGAAAAGATAAAACTCGAAATTCTTCCCGCGATCAAAAACCGCGGGAAGAATCGAAACAAAATTACTGATTACTTTTCGCGTTAGACGACATTTTCAAAAAGTAAGCATTGGTATCATACCAGAGTTGACCGAGATGAAGAGCGTTGGTCGCTTCCAAGTGATCGATTCCAGTAGTCAAAAGAGGAATAGAAGGCCCGCCTTTCCAGGTTCCCCATCTTTGAGAAGAATCCGGAACCACACCGTCGTTCGCGATGCTCATTCCGTAGAAAGGAGCTCCGATCGCACAGATTGGATAGATAATTCCCATCGCAGGATGTTGAATCAAATCAGGAACAGAAATTGTAGATCCGTAAGAGAAATATTTCACTCCGGAAACGTTCGGAGCCGCAGCGTTCAAAGCTTTCAAACCGTCAGTGGTCAGAAGTTTTAGGGCAGCCGTCGCATTTTGGCTGGAATCTCCGTAAACAAATCCGATTACCGCATTGAGCACTGTGGAAACATAAGGAAGCGCCCAACTAGGAATTACAGTCGCAACGATGTTTGCAACCGGGCTTCCTTGGTGAGGCGTGTTCAAAGTAGTGAGAGTCGCCACTTTGGAACTCATGGAAAGATTCGATACCATATAACGTGCATCCAGACCACCTTGTGAGTGACCGATGATATGCACTTTACCGGTGTAATTGTTTGCGGCCATTGCCGCGAGGATTGCAGTTTTTAACTGTGAGGCCCTGCTGGAGCTGGAGTTCAGCGCAGTTACGGAAGGAGTCAGTACGGTCGCACCTTGACTAGTCAGATACGCCGCGTTTCCACCCCAATAATCGATTACGGTGGAACCGTTTCCCCAACCGAACAAACCGTGAGCTAACACGATTGGATAGGACCCGGAAAGGGGCTTGCTGGTGGAGCCGCCGCCGGACGCAGATAGAACGCTTGTTATTAAAAAAACAAGCAATACGCTTAATATTCTCATCACTTTTTTCATTTTGTATTTACCTCGTGCTCTTTGGAAAGAGCGCAGGAAGCAAGATAATAAAGAATAAACGACATTCAAGAAAAAAATGTTAAGCGAAGTGAGTTATTTAATTTTTTATTAAATAACGTACGTTTGTTATATAAAATTTTTAGATAAGTTTTATATAATTAGAATATAAGTAAAATAGAATATTCTTCTGCATTTTTTGAATTGTATTGAGGCGAGGCGCTGTTTGGGTTCGCAAAAGATATCCCGTGGCGATTTTTACCACGGGATCCAGTTACAGAGGAGTCGATTTGCGCTGATTAGGAAGCAAGTCATAACTCGGTAGGGAGTTATGACAATGGATTCTATTTTTTAGAAATGTTTACTGATTGCTCTTCGCGTTAGACGCCATTTTAAGAAAATAAGCGTTTGAATCATACCAGAGCGAACCCATATAAAGAGTGTTCGGAGCTTCTAAGTGATCGATCCCAGTTGTGAGTAAAGGAATAGAAGGCCCGCCTTTCCAAGTTCCCCATCTTTGAGAAGAATCCGGAACTACGCCGTCGTTCGCGATGCTGAGTCCGTAAAACGGTCCTCCGATCGCACAGATCGGTTGTAGTAATCCCATGAGTGGGTGTTGGATTAAATCCGGAATGGAAATCGTGGAACCGTAAGAGAAATATTTCACCGAAGAATTGTTCGGTGTATTCGTGTTAAAGGTTTTCAAGGTTTCCGTTGTAAACATCTTGAGAGCGGCAGAAGCGTTCTGATTGGATTGACCTAAAACGATTTTTACAACAGATCCTACTACGATTGAAACCGAAGGAAGAAGCCAGCTTGGAATTACGGCTAACATGATGTTGGCGATCGGGCTTCCTCTGTGAGGAGTATTGAGGGTTGTTAAGGATGCGATCTTACTCGCCATTCCTAAATTTGCGATCATATATCTGGAATCCAAGCCGCCTTGGGAATGTCCGATGATATGAACCTTGCCTGTGTAATTATTAGCCGCGAGAGCTGCTAAAATTTGAGACTTGAGTTGAACCGCTCTTGCTGAACTGGATTCAAGGGATGTAACGGTCGGAGTGAGAACGGTAGCTCCTTGATTTCGCAGATAAACCGCGTTGCCTCCCCAATAGTCAGTGATCGTGGACCCATTTCCCCAACCAAGAGTACCGTGTGCCAGGATGATTGGATAACTTCCGGAAAGAGGTTTGCTGGAGGAACCCCCGCCGGATGCATACGTAACGTTCGTTATTAAAAACGCTAATACAAACAAAATTCTTAAATTCACTTTTCTCATTTTCTTCACCTTTTCTATTTCAATTGGAACGCTCTGGACCGTAGATTTTGAAAGGGAATCGGGCAAGTAAAAAAAGAAAACCAGCGTTCATTCTTTGAAAATTATTTTACAAAAGCATAATATATATCGAACGTTCGAAATTTAAACTGAGCTTTTGTGGACGCACTATGGAGAATGGATGTAGAATTCTTCCGGATGTGTTGGTTAGAAAAGGCCGAGTGGAAAGAATATTCTAAATTCTTAATGTGTTAGAACGTTAGTAATTCCGCTCGAGCAATTTGTTTTTACTTTGAGCTGCAGTCTCGAATCTTTCTTGGGTTTTGAATCTTAGGGAAATCGGAAAAAGAAGGAAAGGGGCTTGCTTCCATTTTGATAGGGCCTTGATCTGCGGGGCTGATTCCAACGGAACCGAAGGACGTGGGCGGATAAAAACAAAGTGGGAACTCATTCGTTTTTTGGAGAATCGGTTTTTCTTTTGAAATCGAATAAACAGATTCGGAAATTTGAATATAGATCCGATCCGATTTTTGAGACCAACGCAATCGATGTAAGGGAGTTTCTTTCCATTCCGGAAGTGGGATTCGAGATACAATCCGTAGGGAAGAATCCGTTTCGGAACTTCTCCGCAACCAAAGAAACTCAGGCTGAAGAAATTCCAAGTCCGCGTCCGGAACGGCAAGGACGAGAATTAGGGAATTGCCATCCGGTGAAGGGATGAGCTGCAACACGATCTGGCCGGGTTTTAGATGTGTGGAAATCGAAATTTCTTTTTTTCCATCCAGGCTGAGTGCGGACGGGATTCTTGAAAAGCTTCCATATTGATCGTCTTTTCCTCCGATCCAATACAAGGATCTCGTTCCGGAGTGAAAGTAAACGGTTCCCGGTAAAATCCATGATGAGAATGGAATCTGATCGATAGGATTTGAAGATTCTTCCGGATGAAAGAGGCGGATCACGGAGCGATAGTTTCGTTTTAGAGTAGTTCCGGAAAGTGGATTCCAAGAATCCTTTTCTTCATAAAGAACTTCAGTTTGAACGATTTCCTTACCGGAAGAGGACCAGCCTCTTTCCAGGGTCAGAGAAGAATCCTTCCAAATCAAAAAAGAACAGGAAGGAAAGAGAAGAATGGATAAAGTATATAATAAATTCTGAATCTGTTTTGGGAGAGATTTGTATTTCATAAAAGGAGAATGTTTAGAAATGTAAAATCGAAAGGCCTTGGATCAAGGCAACCCCGCTCGATAGAGCGGAGCTGCACACATTGACTAAGGTTGAATTATCTCCAACCTTCGTTTTTCAGCTCACTGTGGTTGAGATACAATCCCGAGGTTCCAACGGAAGGCGCTCTGGTATGTCCTTGAAACTGAGTGTAAGTTACATTCGAGTTAAAAGGCCAAATCCCTTCGCTCTGTGTCAGAGAAGATTGGCACTTGCTTACGCCACCCGCCTTGTTATAAGCACAAGAAGAGTGAAAAGCGACCGCGTAGTCATCTTCACCAGGTAGAATCAGAGAAGCTCCGATCATTCCTTTATAACCAGGAACCTGATAAACGGTAACTCCGGCGGTGTTGTTGTGATTATAAGCACCTCTCGCAGTAGAAACGATCAGAGCTTTGTCCATCGCGTTTCCACCAAACCCAAAAGTAATTCCATTGAGAGCCGAAGCGAGTTCGGATCCGCCGGATGCGGCAGCCAGTGCGGTAATTTTTGTGAAATTATATCCGCGGCTGGAAGCGCTTGCTCCAAGGTTTGCGAGCCAATACTCAGTCACATAACAACCAGCGCTATGGCAAACGATTTTGCAAGAATTAGATCCTTTGCAATATGTGTTTACCACAGTTGTAAAGTTAGTCTGTGCTCTTGCAGAACCGTAATTTCTTGGATCTGAAGTTCCATCGTAACCAACAAACACCTTTGCTCCTGAGACAGAATTTACGCTACTTCCCCAGTAATTATTCACGTCCACAGTTCCGGTTCCGTTGTGATTCTTATCAGACTTTCCATGTACAAACACGGTGTAAGTTTGAGCGGAAAGAGTTCCCGCTAAAAGAAATACACAAAGAGCCAGTCCCATCATCAGCTTTGTTTTCAAATTACTCATCTTTTTCACTATTCTCCATTTCTTAGGGGAAAGGAAATTCCTCTCCCGCTCTAAAAGTTTGACTCTTCTAATATTAAGTCAAGTGAAGTATCTCGATTTATAAATAACGGCTAAAATAAAAAAAATTCTTTAAAAAACGCTAATTATAAATAAATACAAATGTGATTGCTCTCTCTTTGGGAGAATTTACGCTGATCCTCGAAAAATACCCTCTATTTTGCGTTATGTGCTCTTTTGGGTGAGGGATAAGAAAAGGAATTCATGAAAATCGGAAACAAGTATGTGATCTATGGAGTGATTGTGTCAGCGATCCTAATTCTAACGGCGTTCGTTTTCTGGCCGGAAGAGAATGGCGGTTCTTGGTTCCAATCCGAGGCTGAAAAAAAGGAAAGAGCGGAAAGGATGGCAAGAAATTCTCCGCCGGGCGGTTCCGGTTCTTCTTTTGAAGGGGACAATAGCGGAGGATCTTTGCAGGATATAGACGATTCTATTCCTATCGAAAGAATATTAGAAGATTATAAAGAATGGTCTCAATATCCTCCGAGTTCGAGACCGCTTACCAAGTTCAATGAAGATTTGATTCGACCGTCTTTCATTCAGACGACTGCGATTCCGATGGTGGATACTGCGGACTCAAAAGAACCGAACGGTTACAGTTGTCAGTTGCAGCCTTTGACCTGGGCCGTCATCGGTTCTCAGGATCATATGAGAATTGTTTTTGATTGCAGGGGACCCGAAGGAAAAAGAATTCCGATCGAGATCAAAGGTTCTCGGATGTGGAGAGAATTTGACGGCGAGAAGTTCGGAACCTTGAGCCCCGACGTCGGAGATAACGGAGTCAACGGAGACGATGTCGCCAAGGACTTACTCTACACGTTTCAGTGGAAACCGACTCAGAAAGACTGGGGTGATATGATTCTCGAAGTTGACTTTCGTTACGGGCCGGGTTATAAAAAAACAGGAAAATTGAATACTTCATTCTATTCTTCTCCCGGGAAACCCGCCGAGTTAAGCGGAGCGTTTTCGGATACGACGAGCGACGGTTCTCTTGTGGTTCGTGTAGGAATCAACGTTTATACCGCAGGCAATTATCACGTGGAAGCCAATCTAAAACACGCTGAAACGGGAGAATATATAGCTTGGGCGACTTTTGATTCTAAACTTCCTTCCGGTTACGGAGAGGCCGAATTCTTATTTTATGGTAAGTTGATTCGAGATTCCGGTCTGGACGGTCCTTACGTGATCACTGACGTAAGAGGACATAGAGTGAATCTCGCGGTCGATCCCGAATGGTTTAGCCAAGGAGACGCCGGATTAAAAAAGATCCAAGCCGCGAGAACGACCGAGCCGGATCGAGAACTGATTCTTCCCTATAAGGATTTTTTTAAGACGAAGTTTTACGACGTGAAACAGTTTACATCGAAGATCTGGGATAGCAATGAAAAACAGAGAAGGATCAAAGAGCTGGAGAGTATGGAAAGATAGGAATCTAATTTAGGAAACTGGAATATTCTTCTTTTTAGATGGATTTAGAGTTCGATGAGATTGAATCGGATTCTCGCGAACTCCGCTCCCCATAAAGAGCGGAGTTTCTTTTTTAGGATGGAAGAATTATCTCCAACCTTCGTTTTTCAGTTCACTGTGATTCAGATACAATCCAGAAGCGCCAACGGAAGGAGCTCTCGTGTGTCCTTGAAACTGAGTGTAAGTTACATTCGAGTTAAAAGGCCAGATCCCTTCGCTCTGAGTCAAAGACGCCTGGCACTGGCTCAGTCCACCGGCTTTGTTATAAGCGCAAGAGGAGTGATACGCAACAGCGTAGTCGTCTTCGCCCGGAAGGATCAGAGATGCGCCTGCCATTCCTTTATATCCCGGAACCTGATAGATGGTAACTCCCGCGGTGTTGTTGTGGTTGTAAGCACCTCTCGCTGTGGAAACGATAAGAGCCTTGTCCATCGAATTTCCGGCAAAACCAAAAGTTGCACCGTTCAATGCGGACGCCAATTCAGAACCACCGGAAGCGGCTGCAAGCGCGGTTACTTTTGTGAAATTGTAACCTTTGCTGGAAGCGCTTGCTCCCAGGTTTGCGAGCCAGTATTCAGTCACGTAACAACCCGCGCTATGGCAAACGATTTTGCAGGAATTGGTTCCTTTGCAATATGTGTTCACTACAGTCGTAAAGTTGGTTTGTGCTCTCGCCGTTCCATAACTTCTTGGATCCGAAGTTCCGTCGTATCCAACGAAAACTTTCGCTCCAGAAACAGAATTCACACTTGTTCCCCAGTAGTTGTTTACGTCGGTCGTTCCAGTGCCGTTATGATTCTGATCAGACTTCCCGTGAACAAACACGGTGTAAGTCTGAGCAGACAAGGATCCTGCCATAAACAGGGCACAAAAAATCAACCCAACGCTCTTCGTTTTTTTCATTTTCATTCTCTTCACTATTCTCCTGATATATAAATTAGGAAGGAGTCCGCTGCATTGTTCAGAACTTAGGCAAGTTTAGTCAAGTCCAAGTGGAATCTTTTTTAAATAACGGATAGAATAAAAACTTTCATCTTATTTTTTGATTTTTTGAGTTCGTTTCTTTTGGTTTACGAAGAACGTCGTTAGTTAACTTGAATTTTGTTTCCGAGAATGAGTTGAAAAGGAATTCTGAGTTAACAATCAGTCTTCAATTGGAAAAGCGTGTCTTTTGAATCTCATTTTTGTTAAGCGAAATGAAGAATTTATTATGTTCTTTTGAATTCCTTATAACCAACGATGAAAAAGGATGGAGAATTTTAAATCGATCCGTAAAAAAGGGAGAATTCCATTTTAGTAATAGAGTTCAAAGTCCGGGGAAAAGATTTTCTCCTTTTGTTAAGCGAAGTCGATAGATTTCCGGAATTCGAAATAATTCTTTGTTAAGAGACATCGAATCGTTTAGTTCTAATCTTTTTCTGGAGATTTGAAATCGTTTCCAGAGCATTTCCGCGTAAGGTCCGGTTCCTATCATTCTACTCGAATAATCGGAATCATAGAGTTTGCCACCTCTTGCTTGTCGGATTAAGTTTTCTACTTTTTCCTTTTTAAGAGGGTAATTCTTTTCCAACCAATCCAAAAAGAGAGGCGCGACTTCGAATGGGAGTCTCAAAAAGACCATTCCCGCTGATCTGGCTCCGGATTCTTTTGCCGCTTGAAGGATCGTTTCGAGTTCGTTATCGTTTAGGCCGGGGATCATCGGAGCAGCCAATACTCCGGTAGGAACTCCAGCATCGGAAAGTTTACGGATGGAATCCAATCTTCTTTCCGGACTGGCTGTTCTTGGTTCCATTTTTTTCCAGAGTTCCGAATCCAGAGTGGTAAGGCTGATAAAAACTTTTGTTAAATTCTGAGACGCCAATGTTTCGAGAAGATCTAAGTCTCGGGTTATGAGATACGATTTTGTAGTGAGAGTTACCGGTTGTCGAAACTCTATAAATACTTTGAGGAGTTCCCGCGTGATTTCCAATTTTCTTTCGGTTGGCTGGTAGGCGTCGGTGGCTCCCGCGAGCTGAATGGTTCGAACTTCCCCTTTTTGTTTTGAGAGATACTTTCTCAGAAGTTCGGGCGCGTTTCTTTTTGCAAAAATCTTGGTTTCAAAGTCGATACCGGGAGAAAGATCCACGTAGGCGTGATTGGGCCGAGCGTAACAGTAAATACAACCGTGTTCGCATCCTCTGTAGGGATTGATGGACCGAGTAAAGTAAAGATCCGGACAATCATTTTCCGACACGATTGTCTTTGCGTGTTCCTCGAAAAGTATGGTTTTGGGTGAAGGAAGTTCTTCCCAATACTCAGGATCTCTTTCCCGTGTGATAGAATCAAACCGTCCGGAGATTTTCGATTCCGTGCCTCGGTTGAATTTTCTCTGTTCCATCATGGATTTTCTCAAATTCGAGTATTTACTATTTATAAAATAAGTAAACAAAAATTAAGTATTCTTACCTTTTGAAAAGACTAAATAATTCGAGAAAGAAATCCGTATTTTTTTTATTCACTTTTGATATAAAATTCGTCTATAGTATAGGGGGGTATAGTATATGAAACCGAAACACAAACTACATTCGGATCCTAAGACAAAAGAAAGTTTAACCTTGAGGCTCAAAAAAATAGAAGGGCAGATCCGAGGAATCCAGGGAATGATTGAAAGGGACGAATACTGTGACGACGTTCTAAATCAATTGTCTTCCGCAAAGTCAGCGTTAGACGGAGTTTCAAAAACTCTTCTAAAAAGCCATATTGAAACCTGCGTCGTAGAAAGATTTAAGGAGAACGATCCCGCGATCTTGAATGAGTTTATGACTACGGTTGACCGCATTCTTAAATAAATCTTGGAGGAATGAATCATGAAAGAAATTAAATTAACAGTCGAAGGAATGACCTGCAACCACTGTCAGCACACGATCGAATCCGCGTTAAAGGAAATCGGTCTTTCATCCAAAGCGAGCTTGGCAAATAAGGAAGTCGTTTATCAAGGAGAAGGTACGGAAGAAGAATTATCCAAGGTCAGAGCCGCGATCTTGGAAGAAGGATATACGCCGGGTGCCGTTCAATGAGCGCGCTCGTTCAAACTGAATCCTCCGACTCCGGAATTACGCTCGACTTGATCGGAATGACCTGCGCCAACTGCGCTCTCCGAATCGAGAAAGGTTTAAAAAAAGTTCCGGGAGTCAAGGACGCGAGGGTCAACTTCGCGATGGAAACCGCAAAGGTTGAATTTTCATCTCCGGTTTCGGAAGAAGCCTTATTGGATAAGGTGGATTCTCTCGGATACAGAGCGCTCGTTCACGAAGATATAGTCATTCATGGAGAGGCGGAAAAAGCCCACGAAAAAGAATTTAAAAAACTCAAATTCAGGCTTCTAACTTCCGCTTTGTTTTCTTTTCCATTGCTTTTGGCGATGGTCGGACATTTTGGGGAAAACAAACTTTCCGAATATTTGCATTTTCTAATGAACCCTTGGCTTCAGTTCGCACTGGCGACTCCGGTACAGTTTTGGATCGGTTCCTCTTTTTATCTGGGTGCTTTTCGATCGCTTAAGAACGGCGGGGCGAATATGGACGTCCTCGTGGCTTTAGGAACTTCCGCCGCCTATTTTTACAGCTTAAACCAATCGTTTCTCTCTTTGGAAGAACACCATCATGGAGAAATTTTTCTCTACTACGAAACTTCCGCGGTCTTAATCACTTTGATTTTATTCGGAAAATTCTTAGAACATCTCGCGAGAGGAAAATCTTCGAAAGCGATTCAATCTTTGGTCGGGCTTCAACCAAAGACCGCAAATATCATTCGCGAAGATGAAATTCAGGAAATCCCATTGGCGGCCGTGAGAACCGGAGATTTACTTCTCGTAAAAGTTGGAGAAACCGTTCCCGTAGACGGAATTGTGGAAGAGGGAAATTCTTCTATCGACGAATCGATGTTAACCGGTGAAAGCATCCCGGTTGAAAAGAACATCGGCAGTTCTTTGTTTGGAGGTTCGCTTAACAAAAACGGAGTTCTCAAACTCAGGGCTTCGAAGGTCGGAAAGGATACTCTTTTATCCGGAATCGTGAGGGTCGTCCAAGAGGCTCAAGGATCCAGAGCGCCTATTCAGAGGATTGCGGATCGTATTTCCGGAGTGTTTGTTCCGATCGTGATTGTTATCGCCGCCATTACTTTTGCTCTTTGGTATTTTTGGATCGAACCTGGAATTTTTGCAGGAGCTTTAGAAAAGGCTATTGCCGTTTTAGTCATCGCTTGTCCCTGCGCTCTCGGCTTGGCTACGCCCGTTTCCATCTTAGCGGGTTCCGGAAAGGCGGCCACACAGGGAATTTTATTCCGGACCGCAGAAGCATTAGAAATTGCTCATAAAGTAAACACAGTGGTCTTTGATAAAACCGGAACCTTGACCCATGGAAAGCCGATCCTTAAAAAGATCGATGTTGTGAAATCGAGTGATGAGAATCAGCTCCTTTTGCTTGCTGGTTCCGCAGAACAAAATTCGGAACATCCGCTCTCAAAGGCAATCGTAGATTCCGCGAAGCTCAGAGGACTTGTCCTACCGATTCCAGAAAAATTTGAAACGATTCCGGGCGGAGGTGTTTTTGCAATCGTGAACTCAAAGGAAATTCTTTTGGGAACGGATCGTCTCTTTAGAGAAAAGGGAATTCCATTGGATCAAACTCTTCTCGATTTAAAGATTCAGAGAGAAGCGGAGGGAGCGACGGTGGTTCATCTCGGTGTGGATGGAGTTCATAGCGCCATTTTTTCTCTCGCAGATACCGTCAAAGATTCCACTCCCGCTTCGGTCGCAAGGTTGAAGGCTCTGGGAATGGACGTTTATATGATCACCGGCGATAACGAAAGGACCGCAAAGGCGGTGGCAAAGACTTGCGGGATTGATCACGTTCTTGCGGAAATTCTTCCGGAAGGGAAGTCAAAGGAAGTGAAGAGGCTTATGGATTCCGGTAAGGTCGTTTCGATGGTAGGCGATGGGATCAACGACGCTCCTGCATTAGCAGTTGCTAATTTAGGAATTGCGATGGGGACCGGAACCGACATCGCGATGGAATCTTCGGACGTGGTGATTATGAACGGAGATCTATCTTCGATTGCGAATGCGTTCTTGATGAGTCGAAGAACCGTATACAATATTCGTCAAAATCTTTTCTGGGCCTTGATCTACAACGCGCTCGGAATTCCTTTTGCCGCGGCCGGTTTTTTAGCTCCTTGGATTGCGGGCGGGGCGATGGCGTTTAGTTCCGTTTCCGTGGTTCTCAATGCGCTTCGATTGCAAAGAAAGTAAATTATGAAACTATAATATTCTCAGGGCTGATCAGAATTTCGGTCATGAGAATGTCTTTTTCGAACTTAATGATGATTCTGTTAGTGTTTCGGTTGAAATCAATGTAAGCATTCCAAATTCTTCTGGACTTTATTAAGCATCTTGTGATTGTTCTTCTCTTATCATGAATCAAGTTCAATTTCATATAAAGTTCAAGCTTTTAGTATTTTTTATAGCCGTTTTGATTCTTGGAAGTTGTAAATCTATTCCGAATCAAAGTTCTATAAATCAATCTGAAAAATCGAATCCGAACTTAAAGTTTTTTGATTCAATTTTGAGAGCCGTCGATCGCTATTATTTAGATCCAAGTCGAGTGAATTTAAAATTCGGCTATATTGAAGCGGCCAGCGAAGCCCTTTACTCGATGCCAAGTCCGTTGATTCTCATTCCGGATGCTTCCGAGTTTGCAAAAATCTGCGACGAATCCGGACCTGGTTGTATAAGATTCCTTCCAACGGATCCGTTCTTTGCAATTGATCCGAGGCATTCCGCAAAGAATTTGGACATTTCTCAATTCGGATTAGAACGAAACGACGCAAAGTCCCGCTCTAAGATCGATATTGCTTGGGAGAAACAAAATTTCGGAAGAGCTGATTTTCTACGAGTTATGAATTTTATAGAAGAGAAAATTTCGTTTTACGATTCTCCACAATATAGATCTGAAAGAGGTATTCGCTCTTATGATTTAAGGCGCGCCTATGCGGCCGCGGCAAGCGGATTTATTTCTACTTTAGATTCAGGTTCGGCTCTTTTTTTAAGGTCTGATTTTGATACAAAAGAAAACGAAAAAGATAACGCCGGCATCGGCGTTGTAATCAGCAAGATGCATAACGGTGAAGTTAGAGTTGAACAAACGATTGCCGGTTCCGGAGCTCGAAAAGTCGGGCTTCTTCCGGGAGATATAATTTTAAATATCGATGATATTCCCACACGTGCTAAAACTCTTAATTCTGTTATTTCAAGTTTAAAAGGTCCTAAGGGGACGATCGTAAAGGTTTCTATTCGCCCCTTTAACGAAAAATCAATCCGAGAAATCTTAATCCAAAGAGATATTGTTAATATTGTGAATGTTTCAAGTTCGCGCTTGGGAAAAAACAAAGACATCGGATATATTAAAATACTCAGTTTTTCTAAAACGGATACTTTAAATACGGATAAAGATATTGTGTCCAATTTTAAACAACTCCAAAAGGATGCGGAAATTAGTAAAATACCTTTAAAAGGTTTGGTTATAGATATTAGAAATAATTCAGGAGGATATCTACATCAATGTATCGACAGCGCCGATTTATTTTTATCCGAAGGACTGATCGTAAAAACTCAAATGCGCGTTAAAGCTGAAGAATATAAAGCAAATTTATATTCCCTCGACGCGCCTCCGATTTTTATACTAGTAAACTCTCGAACCGCGTCAGGGGCAGAATTGTTTGCGGAAGCGCTTAGGGAAAATGGAAAAGCGTTTGTTTTAGGCGAAATCACACATGGGATTTCAAGTATTCAAAATATTCTACCTATTCCAGAGGATGACGAATATCTAATCAAACTCACTTCCGCGATGTTTTCAACCCCGTCCGGAAACAAGTTACAGTTAAAGGGTTTAAGTCCGGATATCTTGGTTTCTGAAGAAGTAGATGGAAGTTTTCCGGAACGATATCGGGAAAAAAATAAATGGAGACGATTACCTGGCGGAATCGAATCGAATGCTTGGAGCCCGTCCGAATCAAGAAAGATGATATTAGCTGAAATGCGGAATCGAAAACCGCCGGAAGACATTAATCTAAAGGTAGGGGAGCAGGATTTATTTTTAGAACGTTCGTTGTTCTACGTGAATGGTATCTTGGAGTTGATGAATTCACAGAAGGAGAATTCGAGGTAAGCGTCCCCAGATCTTCTCCTAATTTCAAAGCTGACTATTTCAAAACTCCGTCCATCCATTCTTTATAAGAATAGAGGCTGCTAATCGTCGCGATATACGATTTTGCAGCAGGGTCGAGATCGATTCCGTAGGTAAGAAAACGTCCCACGACCGGCGCGTAAAACGCATCTGCGATTCCGAATTGTTTTCCAAAAAGAAACGGTCCTTTATAAGTAGTGAGACATTCTTTCCAGATGGATTCGATTCTTCGAATGTCTTTCCAGGCTTCTTCCGGAAAGGTTCTTCCGTGTAATTTTTCGGCGAGGTTCATCGAAAGATTTTTTCTAAGATCGCTAAAACCCGAATGCATCTCCGCGACGATCGATCTTGCAAAGGCTCTCGCGGCCTTATCTTTCGGCCAAAGATTTTTTTCAGGAAAACTTTCGGCGATGTATTCAACGATGCTTAACGTGTCCCAAACATTGATATCTCCGTCGATGAGAACGGGAACCTTGTTTGCATTTGAGTAGAGTTTGATTTTTTCAAAAAACTCGGGCGTGTTTAGAACGAGTGAAATTTCAGTAAAAGGAACTTTGATTTCTTTTAATAAAATCCAAGGACGCAAAGACCAAGAGGAGAATTTTTTATCGCCGATAACGAGTTGAAGATCTGCCATAAGACCAAACTTCTTCAATTGAAGAATCTTGAAAATTGAAATTCTTCGGTTCTAAGATTCTAAATAAAAACAAAATTACTTTTGTAAAGGATCTTAGTCTTTTACGGGCAGGAAAATTTCCATTCTATTGTCCAGGCGGTTCTCGCTGGTTAAAAATTTACGATCGAGAACATCCGGACCATTGAGTTGGAGCCCCGATTCCGGGAGCCATTTAAGATAGATTTGTTTCCAGGCCTCGATCGCCGGCTCCGGACCGTTTCCGAAAACTTCAAAAACGACGTATCTCGCGGGTGGAATATTCAAAAGTTGAAATGGAGAATGTTTTGATTCGGAGTTTTTTTGTTTTGAGTCCTGGATTGAATCGTTTGAAGAATTTTTCATCACGTCGCATCCGATTAAAAACGGAAATTCGTAATTCTCTTCCCAATCCGAATATATTCCAAAAATAGAATATTCGTCTTTTCTGTTTTGAATCGAATTCCAGATTTTTTCGGAAACAAAACGATCCCAGGCGTTTGTGATATCGGTAAAGTTCTGACCGCCTTTCATCGTAGTTTGACCGGGAACGCCGAGTATATTCCATTCCATAACGAGGACGTCTTTGCGGCGAACCTTGGCGACTTCTTCTCGGATTTCCAGAGGTCTTGGAGTAAGTTCGAATTTAGGAAGAAAGGAGAGCGGTCTTCCCGATTTCCTCGCTTCCGAAGGGGTGATCTGATAGAGTTTTCGAAAGGCTCTCAAAAAGGATTCGGGGGATTCGTATCCGTGATCCAAAGCGATATCCAGAATATTCTTTTTCGAAAACAAGATTTCTTTTCCAGCTTCGGAAAGACGACGTTGACGAATGTATTCTTTTACCGAATAGCCGGTAACAAATCGAAACAATCTTTGAAAATACCAATGAGATACAAAGACAGATTCAGAAACCTTTTCCAAAGTCAGATTGGAAGCGAGATTTTTTTCTATAAAATCCAGAGAACTTCTGACTACGGACTCGGCTTCGTATGCCATAAGCGTTTAGTATTTTAGAGGAAGCGATAAAGAAGCCAAAACGGTTTCAACCGGGATCTCTGAAACAGAATGATCTAAAATATTAGATATTTGGAATGTTCCTGAATGTTTTCGCGCCACAAAGTCGACGATCGTCAAACCGAGTCCAGAGAAAAAAGTTTCCAGAGGAAGGCTCTCGTAGATAAAACCGGTCAGACGATAGAAGGGCTGTTTTACCAAAATTTCCTTATCTCTAGGAACCCCTGGAATCGATTTCAGATCGAATTCGTTTTTGAAAAAGAGGTTTAACATTCCGTTTTGAATTTTATCGTAGATAAGAATTTTCGTATCTTTACGCGAATACTTGACCGCGTTTACGATCAATTCTTCTAAAATCAATTGAATCGAAGTTTTATCCACTTCGATTTGGATTGTATTGGAATGTAAGGATTTATGAAACGAAATTTCTAAGGACTTTTCAGTTAAAAAGTTATCCATCTTTTGATTTGCATTTTCGATCGTATTCCGGATCAAGTCGAAAAGATCGGAAAGGCTTATCGTCTCTCTTTGGTTCGTGATATCTCGATTGAGAATGCTCATACTTTTTTCCAAACACTTGAGAGTATCGTGGACCGTTTGATTGTTTTGAAAAAGAAGATCGGTAATCTCCTTTGGTAAAATGCAATTTTCTCCTTCGAACGTTGCGGAAGTTTCCAGGATTTCGATCAAGCTTACGATGGCGCCGAAACCTCCTCCGCTCAAAAAAGTTTGTTTGATATTATTGAGGGTTACTTTGCTGATATCGACCGTTTTATCAAGATCTGACAGCCAGGATTGTTTGTATAAAATCCAGTCCAACTGCGCTCTCAGTCTCGTTTCAGTTTCTTCCTGAAAGACTTTCTCTATCGCTTTTTTTTTTGTATATTCTACGATCCGTTTCATACAATGTCCGAAAACTTGAATGTCCACGGGTTTGATCAAATAATCCAAAACTCCCAATTTCATTACTTCGATGATAGTATCCGGTTGGTTGTTTCCGGTTTGAACTAGAATGATCGGGTCTTCTATGAAACTTTTAATTTCCCTAATGAAATCCTGTCCTTTGATAAATGGAGTTTCGAGATCTACGATAAACGCCGCGTAGCGGTTTTTTCGAGCGGCCTCTAAGGCTTGTTTTCCGTTTGGATAACCTTCCGCGGCGATTCCTAAAATTTTGCAGACCTGGAGTAATAGATTTCTGATTTCTTCCGCATCTTCTAAGATAAGAATCGGGTCTCTCAGTGCAATCGGTTGTTCCGGAGAGAATTGTTTGATTTGATTTTGGCGAATGTCGATTGTGTTTATCATTTGTCTATTACCTAACTAACTAAAGTCACTGATTTTTATCAATACCCGCGCGCGGTTTCTTACAACGGATAGAATTGACGGAAGAGAAATATACTTTCATACTAAGGTAGTATTTAAACTGAAATTCTCACTCTTGATCAAAGCAACACCCACGCTACTCAAGGGATATGGAGGGAATGTATGTCAATCGTGGAAAATCAGAACCAAATCAAGAGCGAAGATTTGTCATCAATCTTAACTTCTTATTTCTATCAGTATCCGCACGCGATGTTTATCACAGACAGAGAGGGAAAGATAGAATTTACCAATCCCGTATTTGAAAGACTGTCCGGATATCAACGAAACGAATTGATCGGCAAGAATCCTAGATTCTTTCAATCAGGGAATCACGATTCTGAATTTTATGAAAATTTCTGGAGAACGATTCTGGCCGGAAAAGAATACGAAGGGAATTTTTTAAATAAAAACGGAATGGGAGAAACAATTTCTTGGAAGGAAAGAATCACCCCACTCCGGGATGAAAAAGGCAATATCTCGAATTTTCTTTGTAAGGTGGATCTTCCACAAGATAAACTCGCTTCCGTCACCGTTAATCCATCTTCGGATTCGGGAGTTTCTTCCACAAAGATCAAAGAATCCCTTTTTCCAAAACTTCAAAAAGAATACGGCCTTACTTATCAAGAAGCGAAAATCTGCGAACTTCTCGTAGCCGGACAAACTAGAGAAAGTCTGGTGAAACAGCTCGGCGTTCACTCCGGAACTTTGAAGAATCATCTAAAAGCGATCTACCGAAAAACGATCGAAAGAGATCTCGCAGAGCCCGGGCAGGGAAGAGATAAACTACAAAGATTAACCGTATTTTTGATTCGTCTTTGTTGATCTAAAAGCTTTCGAATCGCTATTCACATTAGAATAAAACGTTCTTCTATATCGCTTAGAAGAGCGTTTCCTATTTTTTAACTCCTATTATTACTTTAGGGCTTAGACAAAAATCAAATCGTGTTGTATGATTTGAATTCAACTTTCTTAATTTGTTTCATCCCCTCATTCAAAACAATCTCAAAAAGCGTAATATTTCAGTGAAGGAAAAATTGGATCTTAAGTCGGCGGCTTTCTCTTTTCTCGAGAATAGCTCGATGCTCGTTTGTTTCGCCTCCGAAAAGGGAGAGGTGCTCTACTTAAATCAATCGGGATTGAATATGCTCGGCCTTTCCGGAGAAGAGGCGGTGAAAAAAACGATTTTGGATCTGCATCCGAAAAGGTATCGGGAAAAAATACTTTCGGAAGTTCTTCCGTTTGCCTTTGAAAAGGGAGAATGGAACGGAGATCTTTTGCTTTCTTCGCCTAACGGGAGTATATTGGTCCAAGAGACGATTCGTATCGAAAAAGCCGAAGACGGAGAAATCGAATCCATCGTTTTGATCGCCGAAGACGTTCTAAAGGCGCAAGCCAATTCTAAAAGTTATAGATCCGGAGAGATTCTTTATTCCACTCTTTTATCCGCAGTAGAAGAAGGGATTTTATTCGTGGATAGCACCGGAACGATCCTGAGAACCAATCAGAGTTTGGAAAAAATGCTCGGGGTAAAAACGGAATCCATCGTCGGTCACTCCTATCATAGTTCCGCTTGGCGAACGATCTATCCGGACGGACGCGTTACACACATGGAAGAATCTCCGATATACTATACTTTGAGCACGGGGCTCCCGGTTCGAAGAGAAGTTTTAGGATTTGTAAAATCGGATCTGCAAGTTCTTTGGGCGCACGTTACTACGGTTCCCCTATTTGATCCGGAGGCGGATCGAATGATGGGAGTTGTCGTGACGATTTCCGATATCACAAAGGAAAAAGAAAACGAGGATCGATTGAAACAACTGTCCATGGTCGCTTCGCAAACGGGAGACGCCGTTTTGATAACCGATCTGGACGGAAAAATTCTTTTTGTAAATCCCGCCTTTGAAATCGTTACCGGTTATCTTTCCGAGGAAGCGATCGGTCAATTTCCCTCTTTGCTCAAATCGGGAGTTCATTCTCCTGAATTTTATCGGGAGATGTGGGATGTAATTTCCAAGGGAGAAACTTTTCGGGCCACGATCACGAATCGAAAAAAGGAAGGGGCTCTCTTTTATTGCGAACAAACGATCAATCCGTTACGGGACGCAAAGGGAAGAATTCTCTATTACGTTTCTCTCCTTAGAGATGTGACCGAAAAAATGGAATCCTTTGAAAAATTAAGACTGAGCGAGGAGAACTATCGGATTCTTTTCGAAAATTCGATCGAGGGAATTTTTTCAAGCTCCTATGACGGAAAATTCATACAAGTAAATCCGGCGATGAGTAAAATAACGGGATATTCCAAAGAAGAACTGTTGAGTTTGGATCTGCAAAAAGATCTGTATGTCCACGGAGATCAAAGATCATTCTTTTTGAATATGATTCTTCAGAATTCCAAGATAGAAGGAGAGATCGTTCAACTTAAAAAAAAGGACGGTTCCACGATCTACGTCGAAGTCTTTGCCGTGGCCCATTTTGATTCGAACGGAAACATGAAACAGATCGACGGAAGAATGATCGACATCAGTCCCAAAATCGCCGCGGAAGAAGAACGGAACTTTTATGAAAAAAAGCTTAGACAGTCTCAAAAATTGGAGGCGCTCGGCACTCTGATCTCGAGCGTAGCGCATGAGATCAATAACCCGCTCATGTGTATATTAGGATATTCTCAAATTCTAAGTTTGGAAATGACGGATCCCGCGCATATTAAGTTTGCGGGAATCATTACGGAAGAGGCGAAACGTCTGTCTTCGGTTGTGGTCAACCTTCTGGACTTTTCCAGAAAAGAATCTGATAGTTTTAAAAAGTACGATATCGCTCGCGTCGTCGAATCTGCGGTTTCTCTTTTGGACAACGTTTTTGAGAAAAACTACATTCTCGTAGAAACTGAGTTCGAACTAGATCTTCCTCTCGTTGAAATGAGAGAACAGTTGATTCGTCAGGTATTGATCAATCTTCTTGTCAATTCGAAGGACGCGTTGAATACGAAATACCCCGAGAGAAATCTCCATAAGAGAATCATAATACGCCTCGAAGCCTGCGTTTCGGAATCCGAACCTTATGTTAAGTTGACTCTCGAAGATTCGGGACAAGGAATCCCTTCGGAAATTTTAAAACAGATCTACGATCCTTTTTTTACTACCAAAAGAGAACAGGGTGGAACCGGGCTGGGGATTCCGATCAGCCAGGGGATTATCAAAGAACACAACGGTTTTTTTACGATACAATCGGTTTACAAACGTTATACGATTTGCACGATTCTTCTGCCCGTAACTCAAAGATAGATTTGATATCCGTTTGCAGAATCACGGCAATTTGATTTTTATTTTTTGCCCCAGAGATTTTCCAAGTAAGCCTCTCTTCCCGAACCTTTGCGATACGATTTATAGTGATCCGGGTTGGTCTTATAATAATTCTGATGATAACCTTCCGCAGGATAAAAAGAAGTAAAAGAAATGATTTCTACAACGATAGGAGCGTTGAATTTACCGGACTTCTCCAATTCTTTTTTGGATTCTTCGGCGGCTTTCTTTTGTGATTCGTTGTGAAAAAAAATTCCGGTTCGATATTGATTGCCTCTGTCCGCAAACTGACCTCCGTTATCCGTCGGATTGATCTGTCTCCAAAAAACGCGTAAGAGTTCGGAATAACGAATCTTAGAAGGATCGTATTCGATCTGAACCGATTCTCTATGACCAGTTCTTCCGTAACCGACGTCTTCATAAGTAGGATTGACTTCTTTGCCTCCCGCATAACCCGATGTGACTGAGATCACTCCCGGTAAGGATTCGAACGGACCTTCCATACACCAGAAACAACCGCCGGCGAACGTAGCCTTCTCCGTCTTTGGACCCGCGCTCAGAGGAGAAAGGAAAAATCCGAGAAAGAAAACGATAAAAATTTTGGAGTAGAGCATTCTACCCTCCTAAGAACAGAGTTCGTTATTTTGACGGAGCGGTTACAGAGAGAGAACGAAACAAATCCCGTTTTTTTGTTTTTCATTTCGAAAGAGAAAAAATTTCTATGTTTTCTTTTCCAGATTCTAATTCTAAGAGTAAGAATATGAAAATCGCAATCTTAGGAAGTGGAATCGCGGGACTCAGCGCTTGTTGGTATCTGAGTAAAGAACACGAGGTTGTTCTCATGGAACGTCATTCACTTCCCGGAATGGATGCACACGGAACCGATGTGGCTCTCAAGGATAGAATTTTTAGATTCGACGTTCCTTTCAGAGCTTTCAAACAAAACTACTACCCCTGTCTGATCGAGATGTATCGCGAAGCGGGAATCGAATTTCGGCCCGTCGATTATTCTTTTTCGTTAAGCGAAAGAGACGGAACTACATACTTTCAATTTGCGACCTTCGGACTCGGAGGAAATTTTTATCCATTCGTTTCTCCCGTTTGTTTTAAGACCGGGGAATCCAGAAGAATTTTCGGAGACACGATTCGATTTTACAGAGAATCTGCGGACCAGTGGGAATCTCTGAAAGGCGAACAACTTACGATTTCGGGATTCTTACAAAGATTCGGTTATTCAAAAGAATTCGAAGATAAGTATTTGGTTCCCATGTTCGCGACGATCAACACTTGTACACTCAAGAGCGCGAAAAATTATCCTGCAGAGGCGGTGATCAGTTATCACGCTCAGGGTTTGAAATTTCTTAGATTCTTAACCGCGAGTCATGGAACGAGGGACATCACAACTCGTCTTTCCGTGGGCGCAAAAGAAGTACGTTTGAAATCGAATCCGAAAAAGATCGAACTCAACGGTAAAAAAGTTTTTGTGAACTTCGAAGACGGAAGAGAAGAATTTGATCGTGTCGTAGTTGCAACTCCGGCCAACCAAGCGATTGGACTTCTTCCGGACGAGATGAGTCGGGAAAAGGAGCTTCTCGCTTCCTTTCGTTACGAAGAATCTGAAATTCTCATGCACACCGATTCTTCTTTTATGCCCAATAAAAAAAGTCACTGGGCTCCTCTCTGTTTTACTCTTTCTCCCGAAACCGACAAACCGTCTGCGACGATTCGTCTCAACAAGGTTCTTCCCGAGATCGGAAAAGAAGAGATCTTTCAGACTTGGAATCCTTTAGGAGATCCGAAGGCGGGGACCTTGATTTCCCGTTCTCGTTTTGAAAGACCGGTGATCGATCTCAAAAATCAAAAGACCATCGAAGAACTAAAGAGTCTTCAAGAACAATCCGGAAGAAAAGTCTGGTTTTGCGGATCCTATGCAAGATATGGAATCCCTCTTCTCGAAGCGGGTGTTTCCACGTCCTTGGATGTAAAACGCTGGGTCAACGAATCGATGCGCTCTTAGCCGGGCTTTTTCTATTCAAAGCGAAGGGGTTTTGTAGGAGTTCCTACAAAATTGAAGAGGAAAATTCCACTCGCTTAAAGTTGAATTTTGTGATAGAGAAAAGTCGCCGCGAGTTTTTCCCGCCACCGCACCCCTCCACCCAAGTTCAGGGCGGGGCGCGCGACTTTCACGGAAGAGCCGTCGGAGTTCCTACAAAATTGAATAGGAAAATTCCACTTGCTTAAAGTTGAATTTTGTGATAGAGAAAAGTCGCCGCGAGTTTTTCCCGCCACCGCTCCCCTCTACCCAAGATCAGGGCGGGGCGCGCGACTTTCACGGAAGAGCCGTCGGAGTTACGACAAATTTTTCTGAAGATTCAATCCCGATATCGGCTTTTCGGCGGAATAGAGAACGAATTGGAAATACTTTTCCATTCTTTCTCCCCCTAAGAATTTTCCGAAGCTCGCGTATTTGGCCGCGATCCTCTCGGGAATTTCAGTTTGACCGGGTCTCGTTTTTTCTTTTAAGAATTTTGCAAATCCTCTAAAGACGTTTTTTTCTAAGAATGTAAATTCATCGGTTTTAAAACCCACGTCCTTGAGAATTCGAGAAAGAGAATTCGGAGTCACTCGGTTCTTGGAAGGAATTCCGCTGAGCTTGCAGACAAAACTTCGAAACAAAGAATCTAAAATTCCAAAACGCCCGTCTCTGAGAATCAGTTCCACGGAAACCAGACGTCCTTTGGGTTTAAGAACACGAAAGGCTTCCTTACAAAATCGAATTCGGTCCGGAAAAAAATAGGCGCTGTCCAAGCAAAGAATTCGATCAAAACTTTCTTCAGGAAAAGAAGACATCGTATTTTCCAAAGAAGCGCAGATCAATTTGGGTAGAATTTCCTTCTTTTCGTTTAAGAGATTTTTTGCAAATTCAACCTGAACCGGAGAAGGATTGATTCCTGTGAGATGAGAAAATGGGAGTGAGAATTCTTCCTTCCAGACAAAGAACTGATCTCCACAACCGAAGCCGAGATCCAAAACTTCTTGTTCCGGTTTTAAGTCGGCCGTCTTTCCTAAAAGAGAGGCTAACGTTTTGCAAGCGGTCGGGTAGTCTTCCGTGTCTTTCCAAAAACCGAAATTCGCCCAAGAAGAATTCTTAGGATTGAGAAGGAGATGAGTCAGAGTGTTCGGAGCTTCTTCGAGTCCGAAGCGTTTTGCGGAGGTCATCTTAGAAAATTCTTCCCTGAGGGAAATATTCCATAGAATGTCGCAAATTGGCGATTTGAAGCATTATAGGACACGAGGTCTTTGAGGACCGAAAAAGAAACAGGTTGAATTTAGATTTCATTTGATAAAATGCTATACATATATTTAGTCCATCCGATAAGTATTTTAGGACTCCGTTTCTCATCTTGAGTCCGTTTGAAATTCAGTACAATTTCGATTCTTCCCAAGGAAGAAGTTTTCGAAGTTTATAAACTCAGAGAGAATCATGCTGTTATTAACGCTCCTAGATCCGATCCAAGCAAGAAGCAATTTGTTGCTTCGCTGGAAAAAGAAACTCAATCGCAAGAAGGTTTATCCCGTTCTCATATTTCCCGAAGGCTCTCTGAATCTCGAGAGGCTTCATCGACTCGCAAAAATTACTTCCAAGCAAAAGATTTTTTCTTCCAGTCCCGTTTTCTTTTATGCGGAATCCATTTTGAAGGCCGGGTCCTTTCTTCTTTCGGATAGTATTCCTAAGGAAGAAAAAATTCTTCCGATCTTCGTGGACTTCGGTTCTCTTTCTAAGGACAGAGAAGGAAGAGACTTCGAGGAACAGGTTTTACTTCTTCAGGAGAAAATTGGAAGTCGTTTCTCGGCGGTTTGTTTTTTAGAGACTGGGAAAACTCAAGCAGGATTGGAAAGATCGGGGAACAGGAACTGGCTCTTTCACAAGTCTTCTCTCGTTTTAGAGATTTCCGGTTCTAATTTCAAAATTCTAAGGAAGGATTTACCCGAAGAAGAAGGTGAGACCTATCTGGAACCCTGGATTCCTTCGGGTTTGCTTGAGAATCGTCCTTAAGAAATTTATTTACTACTTGGAAGAGAGTAAGATCGAACCGGGAGCTTCGAGAGGAACTTGCATTAAATATTACTCGATTTTAGTATTTTAATTGAAGTTTTTTTTATCCCATTCTTGATAGATAAAAATTTTGCCTTAGGCAATAAACGCAGGGATCTTCTGCATGATCGAGAAACGAATCAACAAATTCGGGGAGAACGGAACCTTCGCGACGAAGACCATCCCCCAAGGAACTCTGCTGTTCAGTTACAGCGAGTGGATCGAGGATGAAGAGTTCGGGTGGAAAGTTCTGACGGTTGAAGAAGCCGAGTCTCTTCCCGATTCTGAGAAGGACATCTTCATGAAGTATGGATACGATGTGGATTTTGGAATCGTCACCGGGCCAACGAGCGGCGAATACGTAATCAACCATTCTAACTTTATGAATCATTCTTGTGATCCCAATATGTGGTATGACGAGGACGACAACATTGTCGCTAAGAGGGAAATTCTCGCCGGAGAAGAACTTACGATTGATTACGCAAATTTCGTAGTGAACTTCGACCAGACCTTCGAGTGCGGTTGCGGATCTGCCAACTGCAGAAAATTTATCCGAAAAGACGATTGGAAGCTTCTGATCAACGAGTATCAGATGCACTTTCCAAAATTCATCCAAAAAGAAATCAAAAAGCTGTACGTTAAAATTCCAGTATAGAACGACTTAAAACGAAAAATCCTATTTTCTGACCTTTAAGATTCGTTCCAGGATTCCTCTGCTGAGAAGTCCTGGAGAATCTTCCGAAATCGCAGTGTTGGTGCTTCTCGCGTTTTCTATCGAATAGAAAACGTCGGGTTCCACTTCCTTTACGATCGCCATTGCCTGGCGGATCTTTTTTCTTTTTAAAACCGTAAAGACGATCTTCACCGGTCCTCTGCTTCCTTGTCCGTCCATCGTAGTGACTCGATAACCCGCTTCGGAAAGTTTGTTCGCGATCGCAGATCCGTTTCGAGGAGAGATGATACGAAGAAGAGAAAAACCGATCGCCAACTTTTCTTCTAAGATCATTCCGATAAAAGTTCCAGTCGCGAAACCTCCGGCATACGCAAGATAGCAGAAGACGTTGTTCAGATTTTTGATGACCTGTGTGATAACTACAACCCAGAGGAGGACTTCTAAAAATCCAAGCGAAGCCGCGATCGCTTTTTTCTCTCGGGTGAGAAGAATGACGCGGATCGTTCCGATTGATACGTCGGCCACTCTGGAAAAAAAGATAAAACAAGGAAGAAGAACGTAATCAAAGATCGGATTACCGGGAGAAGGAAAGCTCAGTTCCATACAAGACAAGGATTGTTTGGTAAATCGAAAACGTCGAGGAGAAATACACGATTCTTAAAGTTCGTTTGGAAAACGCGGATGATTCCTAATCTTCTCAAAGACTCGGAGTTCGATTTAGACAAAATAAAATTCGTAAGAATCTCGTTGGGAACGAGTAGAATTTGTTTTGTAAGATTCAAAGATTCTATGATTTTTAAAAAGACGGCGGTTGATAAACGACTTATAAACGGCTTAGAATTCGGGAATAGATTTAAAAAAATAAAATATCGATTTCGTTTAACGTAGTTCTTTTTTAAATCCTTTTTTAAAATTGGATTTCAATTCTAAAATTCGATTCTAAGATTCCTCTCCATGAATCGATACATTTTTTCCTTGTTTCTTTTGTCTTCCATTCTCTATCAATGCGAACCTTCCAATTCAAAGGAGAACGTATTCTTCTCTTTGTTTTCTTCCAGTGATAAGAATCTAACGATTACAAGACCGTTGAATTCTTCGCTTTTGAATGAAACGTCGAATCATTCTTTAAACTTCAGGGATCTTCCCGAATCTCGAAAGATTTTGATCGGGGAAAAGACGTATCTCACAAAGACGGATCCGATTTTCTTAGACGCGCTCGGAAGAGAAGCATACTTTCGAGGTTTTAATATCTCCGGTAATACAAAACTTGTGCAACACGGATTCAAACCCTTTCAGAACGAAGCGGATGCAGAAATCGGATTTTCACGTTTGGGAAAGACAACGGGTTCCAATATGATTCGTTTTACTATTGCTTGGGAAGGAGTTCATACCGGAGTCGATACGATTGATACCGTTTATTTGGACTCTGTCATCGCGCAGATGAAGAAGGCGATCGCGCTAAAGATGTATGTATTGGTCGACTATCATCAGGATCTATTTTCAAGAAATCTTTTTAATAAGAATTCTTGGTACACCGGGAACGGGGCGCCGAAATGGGTCACACCTTCCGGATTATATCCGAGCGAATACTGTGGAATCGTCTGCGCGAATTGGAGTCAGAACAATTTGACGAACGAGGCGATTCGAAGAGGATTCAGAAACTTTTGGAACAATTCTTCCTTTCCTAGCTCCGCGGGGACGAGAAATATGCAGACTGAGTTTATCTGGCAGTTGGGAAAAACGGCTAAATACATTCAAGAAAGATTAAGTTCTGAAGAATTTGATTACGTCTTGGGAATGGATCCGTTTAACGAACCCGTCGACGGAGGGATGGAAGGACTTTCTGCGGCCCAATGGGACAATCAGAAACTCTGGCCTTTTTACAGAAAAGTCCGTGAAGAGCTGAACGCAAACGGATGGGAAGCAAAATACGTATATGCAGAACCTCTTGTATTCTGGAATACGAATGTGGGAAGCGCGATCGTTCCTCCGACCGGAGGAGGTCATCTTTCAACTTTGCCGGGTCCCGGTTTTGTATTCAATTCTCACTTTTATGACGCTGGGAGGATGGGAACGGATCTGACCGGAATCGACAACGCCACTTATTTCAAGTATTTGGATGAGATTCGAAAAGAAACGAGATTCTTAAAGATTCCGGTATTTTTGAGCGAATTCGGAATGTGGTTAAACGGAACGGGAGCCAAGGACACTCCGAGGATGATTTCCGCAGTTTATCAGGCGATGGAGATTTCCGACGTTGAGCAGACGACTAAGACGCGTTATGCGGATTTTTATTCTCTTTTGGTTTCAGGAACTCAGTGGCACTGGGATTATTATTACGACAATCATTTCGAATATAAGAACGGAAACGTTTCGAAGCTGGTCACAAAAAAAGACGCATGGAACGATGAAAACTTTTCGGTGATCGGAAACTACGGGACGAGTTGGAATCTGGATTCTAAGGCGATTCAGAGGAGTTATCCTCGGAGATCTCAAGGAAGAATTTTGAGTTTTTACTACAATACCTTAGGCGCCGATTCCTGGAACAATATCTACGCCTGGGGAGGAATTCGTCCCAAAACAAACGGTTCGATTTATTTTGGAGATAGACGTTTTGCGATCTTGATCTGGAAAGGAAGAAGTTCCGATGCGCCGACCGAACTTTTTATTCCTCCGCATTTAACAACGGAGAGTATCGTGTTCGTATCGGATTCTAAGATCTATAACAAGAGTTTGACGTCCGTGGTTTCAAACGTTCTCAACGAATCGATTTTGATTTCCGATCCCGATCGCGCGGACGGTTCCGGTTCTCTTCTGCTTTCTTGGGACGATTTGGAAAACGGAGAAGACCCGGAGAATGGAATACATTACATTTTGATTGTGGATGGAAACGGAGTGGAATATTCGGACTCGTTTCTTACAAGTTTACAGACGGATCTCAATCAAAGAATTCTTGTCGAAAAGAAAAGTCCGGTTTATCTGACTGGAAAGATGACTTACGGAGGATATCCGGCTCAGTAGAAGAGGCGGATTGTAAAGTCCTTTTAGAAACCTTGTGGTGCTGTGTTGTATGTTCGATTCGAATCCGGAGCTTGAAATATGACTTGAGAAAACCCGGTAAAAAGAAAGATTCCGGAATCGAAGTTCGAAATCGAGAGTCCAAAAGAAGGATCTTTAAATCGAAAAAAGGAAATTAAATTCTTCTCATGTTAAACTTTCAAGACCGTCTTCTTATCATTTTATTTTTCATTCTTCTTATTAATACGGGATGTCAGGGCGCTCCCGTAAGACTTGTAACAAACGAATGCGTGTCTCCGCAAGCGGATTCATTTTGGAAAATTGCAAGCGCGAAAGAATCAGACTTTGATTCGGAGGAACTCTGCGACTTGCTCAAGGGATCCGCTTCCGAAAAAAGCGGATTCCATTCTCTTTTGATTGAGCGACACGGAAAACTTGTGACCGAGATCTATCACGATGGGGACGATAAACCTCTGAGTCTCCGTTATGGACTCCGTCTTCCTTTTGATGGAGAATCCACTTTCAATGAAAAAACGTTACACGACGTGAGATCGGTGAGCAAGAGCGTCGTTTCTCTTCTCTTCGGGATTGCGATAGAAAAGGGATTGATAGAAGGAATCGACACGCCCGTTCTCTCTTCCTTTCCTGAACTTTCCATTTCTGAAAATGATCCACGAAAGACAATCACTTGGAAACATCTGCTTACGATGAGCAGCGGCTTACACTGGGAAGAATGGAGATCCGGATTTCTTTTCAGCGACGAAACACGTTTGTATTGGAAAAAGAATCTTGTGGAATTTGTTTTTGACCGAGAAGTTTCGGAAGTTCCCGGAAAAACTTTTAATTACAACGGAGGAGGCACTTCCGTTCTTGCGGAGATTCTTACGAAGAAGACCGGAAAATCACTCAAGGATTTGGCGGGAGAGTGGATCCTTCATCCGATCGGAATCGAGGATTATGAGTGGGTGGAAGATCGACATGGAAGAGGGCTTGCTTTTGGAGGTTTACGTTTGAGGCCGCGTGATATGTTGAAGTTAGGAAGATTGATCTTAAATGAAGGAGTTTGGAATCGGAAACAGATCGTTCCAAAAAAATGGATTCAAGATTCTTTAAAACCTCAGATTTCGACTAACGTTACTTTTTTTCGAAGCGATGGAAGTTCCATGGATTACGGTTATCAGTGGTGGATCGGAGAGACTCGCCTAACAAACCGAAACGTTCCTTGGAAGGCGGCTCTTGGAAACGGAGGACAGTTGATCTATGTGATTCCGGATTTGGATATGATCGTGGTAACGACCGCAGGCCGATACGGTTCTCCAGAGGTGATTCTCGAAATAGGAAATCTTTTGGACAAGATCATCGCTTCAACGAATTGATAAGCGAAGTTCCATTGTAGAATTTCGATTTTGTAGGAGTTCCGACTTCTTCCGTGAAACTCTCGCGGCCCCCACCCTCATTGGGTGGAGGAGGCGGGCTTCGTGGGAAAATTCCAAAAAATCTCTATATCACAAAAACATTCTTCTTACAATCAGATTTTCTTTTTCAAAATTTTCTAGGAACTCCTACAGATTCGCCTAAAAACGCCTTGGATAAAAAGTAGGGGCTTCTTCAAAACCACTTTACGATCCAAACTCCTGCGAGTGCGAACCCTATCCCACCGAACACGCTTAGACCAATATATGCAAAAAATAGAATATAGTTACCCGTTCTCAACATCTGAAGGCTTTCATAAGAGAACGTAGAAAACGTGGTAAATCCCCCGCAAAGACCGGATGCGATAAAAAATCTCCATTCCGGATTAATTTCCGGAAATTTTTCCGAGATTGCGTAGGCAACTCCCAACACGAGCGAACCCAGAAAGTTGGCAACCAAGGTTCCCATCGGTAATTTGAAACCGAGTATCGTTCCGAACCAATATTGTAAAAGATAACGTAAAACGCTTCCTATGGCGCCGCCGATTCCGATTAAAACAAGGGTTCTTTCCAAATTCATCGTTCTTAACTTTTTAAGAAGAGACGTTAGACGCGCTTTCTTCTTTTTTTCGCTCCGTAAAATATCGATAGATCTGGTAGATTCCCACTCCTAAGGTCACGATGGAATCGTCCACGGGCCCCGGAAGAAGATTGGGCGCGATCCAATAGATGAGAATGATCAATACTGGCCAAAAAATTCTGAGGGTTTCGATAGGTTTTGAGTCTTTGATCGAAAACCAAATTCCAATCAGCAAGGAAAGAATGACGGCAACAAGAATCCCTCCAAAAAGAAGAATGTGTTTTCCGGCGAGAATCATCCAATCTCCGACGGACACTGCTTTTCCATAATCGTCTTTTAAAAGAAAAATTGTAATTCCGATAGAGACAAAGAGAGTTACAAAAGGAGTTAACATTCCCCAGAGACAACCGTATTTGATTTTTTTGGGAAGAGTAGACATATTCGATTCTCGCTTTTTGGATTCAATTTTTTGTGATGCGACCGCTCACTTCGTTCGCTGAAACTCAATGTCGCACTCCCTATGGGTCGTGCGACAGGGATGTGGAGCGCGCGACGCGCGAAACAAGCCCGCTCCTTCCCGACTGGAGGTCGGAAGGAGCCGCCCCAAAGAATATTAGAGCGTCTTTAAATAAGCGAGAATAAACGGTTCTATTTCTCCGTCCATCACGGCGGCTACGTTTCCGGTTTCATGATCCGTTCTATGATCTTTTACAAGATTGTAAGGATGGAACACATAACTTCGAATTTGCGAACCCCAGGAAATATCTTTTTTTTCTCCGGATTTCTTTTCCAATTCTTCTTTTGCCTTTTCTTGTTCCATCTCATAGAGTCTTGCTTTTAACATCTTAAAAGCGGTGTCTCTGTTTTTGATCTGAGATCTTTCGTTCTGACAAGCGACTACGATTCCGGAAGGCATGTGAGTGATTCGAACCGCAGAGTCGGTCGTGTTGACGTGCTGACCGCCCGCGCCGGAAGAACGATAAACGTCCACTCGAATGTCTTTCTCTTCAATCTTGATATCGATGTCGTCGTCTATCTCCGGACTTACGTGAACGGAAACAAAAGACGTATGTCTTCTCTTGTTTGCGTCGAAAGGAGAAATTCTTACCAATCGATGAACTCCGTTTTCTCCTTTTAAAAATCCGAACGCCCAGTCTCCAACCACGTGTATCGTCGCGTTTTTGATTCCAGCTCCGTCTCCGGCTTGTATGTCGACTAAAGAATATTGATATCCTTTCTTTTCAAAGAATCTCATATACATTCTCAGAAGCATTTCCGCCCAATCCTGGCTTTCGGTTCCACCCGCTCCGGGATGGATATTGATGAAGGCAGATTTGATGTCTTCTGGATTTTGGAGCGCTCCGAGCAATTCAAGTTCTTCGAACTTCTCTTGAAGTCTTTGATACTCCGAAGACAATTCTCCGACTCCGTTTTCGCCCTTCTCGTCCAAAGTCATATCGACTAAATCAGGAAAATCTAATATATCTTGTTGTATTGAAAACCAAGGTGTAAGCTTTTTTTCGAGTTCGTTTTTTTTCTGGCTTACGATTCTCGCTTCTTCCGGATTGTTCCAGAGATCCGGATCTTCGGCTTTTTCGCTGAGAGACTTCAGTCGGTCTTTGTCTTGCTCCAAATTTAAGAGTTTCCAACGATTTTGGAAATTCTCCTGTAATTCTTTGGATACTCTCTTGAGTTCTTTTGCTGATTTTACTTCCATATTATTTGCTTTTTATCGATTTGATATTTTCCAAACGTTAGATTCGTTTGGATTTATTGGAAAAGAAAGTCTTCTTTGTTTTCTCTTTCTTGTTCCCAGGAAAAAACGGTGTCACGAAGTTGCGGAGTATTGCCTTCCACCGTAGCTACTAAAATGTATTCTTCCTTTTTTCGGAATTCTTCCGGATTCTTCTTTAAGATGAGTTTGCCCGATCGAATCAAATCCAAGACGTGAAGTAAGAATGGATCTTTTTCCGTTCTTGAAAGCTCTTTCATCGCAGTATAAAAAGGAGTGATCCCTTTATGAAACCAATCCACGATTTCATTTTTACCGGAAGGCCAGAGTTGAGAAAGTTGAATCGTCTCTTCTCTCAAAAGGGATTTGCCCTGAAAGGGTTTTTGAAGATGTCTGCACTGAAAATAAAGTTCGTGATTGATTTCTCTCGGAAACGTTTTTCCATAACCCGAGCCGATCCATTCGATCCAGGCTTTTTTTTCTTTTGCGGGTAGAGAAGGAATGAGTGCGAAGAGATAATTCTGATTTTTGAATATTCGAGAAGTGGAAAGGTGATCCAATACTTCGTACGGAATCATGTATTGACCTTTCTGCCATTCTAAAACCAAAGGAATTTTTTCTATGTCCAGATATTCTACCGGGGTCTCCGCTCTTACCACGTCTCCGAATTGGGTGATGATATAGATAAACGAAAGTAGTTCTTGCCGATTCATCTTTCGAATCAACGCGTCAGGATCTAGATTTCTATGAAGAGCGTGTCTGAGTAGATTGTATTGTTCCACGGGGAACTGTCCTGGTGACAATATGATCCCAAGAAATTTTTCCATCTTCTTGAGGCTATGTCGATCCACGAGATCCAGGTTTCCAGAAATCAAAAATGGCATAGGTTTAAAGGGCTCTGTGTCCGATGTCTTTTCTATAAAACGTTTTGGGAGCCTGGATATTTTCCAGGAAGGAATAAGCTTGAGATACCGAACTCTTTAGATCGGATCCATAGGCTACTACTCCGAGAATTCTCCCCCCGGATGAAAAAACTTTTCCATCTTTTTTTAAAGTTCCCGCGTGAAAAAGATAAGTGTTTTGACCAGTCGTTTCAGGCAGATTTAAGGAAATATTTTTTTCATAAGAATCCGGATATCCTTGTGCGGCGAGGACTACTACGGTGGCGGCGCCTTTTTTTACCGAGGCTTGGATCCCTTTGATCTTGCTTGTGGAAGCTGTATAAAGAAGTTCTAATAGATCACCGTCGAGCATTGCGAGTACACATTGTGTTTCGGGATCTCCAAATCTACAATTGAACTCTACAACTCTAGGTTCTCCATCGGAAGAGATCATTAATCCCGCATAAAGAAGGCCTCTATAAGGATGTCCTTTTTTACGAAAGATTTCAAACATTCTATCGAAGACTCTTTCTTTCACTTTTTCCAAGATAGAATCGGTTACGACCGGTGCGGGACAATAAGCTCCCATCCCTCCGGTGTTCGGTCCTTCGTCTCCGTCATACGCTCTTTTGTGATCCTGAGCTGCCGGTAGTAAAAAATAAGAATCTCCGTCTGACACCGCAAAGATGGAAGCTTCTTGTCCATCCATAAACTCTTCGATTACGACTTGGTTGCCGCTTTCTCCGAATTTTTTATCCTCAAAGATTTCTTTGAGGGCGTTGACAGCCATTTCTTTCGTAGTGGCAACGGTGACTCCCTTTCCGGCGGCGAGTCCGTCCGCTTTGATTACGATCGGAATCGTCTTGGATTCCAAATACTTTAAAGAAGCTGAATATTCAGTAAACGTTGCGTATTCCGCGGTGGGAACGTTCGCTTCCACCATCAGAGATTTTGCGAAATCCTTGGAGCCTTCTACTTGCGCGCAATAAGAGTCGGGTCCGAACGTTGGAATTTTGAGTTCGGCCGCCCAATCCGCAAATCCCGCGACGAGAGGGTCTTCCGGGCCGACCACGATGAAATCAAAAGGATTTTGTTTTAAAAAAGCCTGGACCGATTCCTTTGATAAAACGTTAAACGAATTGGAAGGTAGAATCTCGTGATCCGGAAATCCGCCGTTTCCCGGAAACACTTTCAATTCGCTTAGCAAAGGCGATTTTCTGAGATGAAAGGCGATTGCGCTTTCTCTTCCACCCGAGCCTATAAGAAGAACTTTCAACTTAGCCTGCAAGGTTTTGAATCCCTTTTTTTAGAACTTCCACCTTATCGATTAAGGTATTCAACTTTTCTCTTTCTTTTTCAACGACGTCGGGTGCGGCCTTGGAAAGAAATCCGGGATTTGCCAGTTTGGTTTCCAGTTTTTCTTTTTCGATCTCGGACTTCTGAAGTTCTTTTTCGAGTCGAGCCTTCTCTTTTTCAACGTCGATCAGACCTTCCAGAGGAAGAACGATTTCACCTTTTGTAAAATGGGAAACCGAATCCGTTTTTTGAACATCGTAGGCGGCTTCGACTTTGATCGATTCCAATCTTGCGAGTTGCAAAAGAGAAACTTCGTTTTCTTGGATCGCGGACTGGGCTAAAGGATCTGCGGATTTTACGATCGCCTTACACTTCTTATCCGGTGTTACTCCGTTCTCAGCGCGCATAACGCGGATTCTGGTTACGATTTCTTGGAGAAGATTGAGTTTTTGAACTCCGAGCGCGTCAGACGAAATCGGATAAGCTTCCGGATACGGGGTTGTGGCGAGAAATTGATCCGAAAACACAGAATGAACTTCTTCGGTGAGGAACGGCATAAAAGGATGCAAAAGTCCTAATGCACGAGTAAGAACGTCCACAAGAACTTGTTTTGCTACTTCAGCCGATCGTGGGGAAACTTTTCCGTAGGCTCTTGGTTTTACGAGTTCGATATACCAATCGCAGAAATCTCCCCAAACAAATTCATAAATCGAAGCTGCCATTTCGTAGAAATGAAATTTAGAATGAGCCTTGTCGTATTCTTCCAGACAATGATTGAATCTGGAAAGAATCCACTGATCCATCGGTTCTAGATCTTTTTCGATTTCAGACGTGATTCCGGTGGGAGTAAAAGATTCTTCCAAGTTCATGAGAATAAAACGGGAAGAATTCCAAATTTTATTACAGAACGAACGATAACCGTCTAACCTCGATTCGTCGAAAAGAATGTCTTTCCCTTCAGGAAGGGTTGCTGCTAAGAAAAAACGGAAAGAATCGGTTCCGTATTTTTCCATCATCACGAGTGGATCGATTACGTTTCCGATCGACTTGGAGAATTTTTTTCCGTCCTTATCTCTGACAAGGCCGTGTATGAGTACTTTATGAAATGGTGGTGCTTCCATAAATTTCATTCCCATCATAATCATTCTGGAAACCCAGAAAAAGATGATATCAAAACCCGTAACAAGAACGGAAGTAGGGTAGTATCTTTTTAGATCCGCGGTCTGTTCCGGCCATCCCATGGAAGAAAAAGGCCAGAGCTGAGAGGAAAACCAAGTATCGAGTACGTCAGGGTCGGGTTCCACTTCTTTGGATCCGCAAGAAGGACAAGTTGTCACGGGAGTTTCCGATACTTCAATGTGTTTACATGTTTTGCAATGGTACGCCGGAATCTTATGACCCCACCAGAGTTGTCTGGAGATACACCAATCTCGAATGTTGTTCATCCATTCGAAAAAAGTTTTTTCCCACATCTTAGGAACGAATTCGACCTTACCCGATTGAACTGCCTGAACCGCTAAATCCGCGAGAGGTCTGATTTTTACAAACCACTGAGTGGAAAGATAAGGTTCGATCACAGCTCCTCCTCTGGAGTTGTGTCCGACCGCGTGAACGTGATCTTCTATTTTTTCGATGAGTCCCTTTGCTTCCAAGTCGGCTACAACTTTTTTACGAGCGTCAAAACGATCCAGACCTTGATAGACGCCCGCGTTTTCGTTCATCGTTCCGTCTGGGTTCATGATAAGAAGCGGCTTGAGTCCGAGTCTTTGTCCGGCTTCAAAGTCGTTCGCGTCGTGAGCGGGAGTGATCTTGACAAGTCCGGATCCGAATTCTTTATCCACGAAAGAATCAAAGAGAAGAGGGATTTGTCTGTTTGTTAGAGGCAATTCTAAGATTACATCTTTTAAAGACGAGTAACGTGTGTCCTCGGGATTCGCGCAGACCGCGACGTCGCCGAGCATCGTTTCCGGTCTCGTAGTCGCTACTACTACGTATTGATCCTTTTTGCCGTGGATCGGATATTTGATATGATAGAGTTTCCCTTTTGTCTCTCTGAATTCTACTTCGAGATCGGAGATCGCAGTTTGTGAGGCGGGGCACCAGTTGATGATTCTTTCTCCGCGATAGATCAAGCCCTCGTCGAAAAGTGATTTAAAAACTTTGAATACTGCTTTGGAAAGACCTTCGTCGAAAGTGAATCTTTCTCTGGACCAATCGACGGATTCTCCTAAGAGCCTTTGTTGACGAGTGATCATTCCACCGGAATGTTCTTTCCAATCCCAGACTTTTTTTTCGAATTCTTCTCTCGTAAAGTCGGTGCGCTTCTTTCCTTCTTTCGCGAGTTCTCTTTCGACGACCATCTGAGTCGCGATTCCCGCGTGATCCATTCCGGGAAGCCAAAGAGTAGACTTGCCTTTTTTACGTTCGATACGAATGAGAATATCTTGAATCGTATGATTGAGTGCGTGACCGATATGCAGAGATCCCGTAACGTTAGGAGGAGGGATGACTATAGAAAAAGATTCTTTAGAGTTTGGATCCGGTACAAAAGACTTCTTCTCTTCCCAGAGTGAAATCCATTTATTCTCGACTTCTTTCGGTTCGTAGCGATCGCCTATCTGCTTTTTCATGGCCGTAAAAAACAGGTTTTCCTGGATTTTCCCGGGGTCAAGAGGATTCAAACTGATCCACCTTTTAGGCGGGAAAAATTGATTCTATCTTACTTTTTACGATAAGCGGATTTTGTCTCAAAGAGCTTTTTTGAGATAGATTTTCTACGAGACTCAGCCTTTTCGTTCGGGATTCTTAACTTCGCTTTGGGTTTGAGAGCCGATCGTATGGAAGACTGAATCACTTTGAGAGGAAACGAATCCTTATCTCTGACATTGAGACAAGCTTTTCCAAAAAGAAGCGTAGGAAATTTCTTCTTGAGTTCCTTTAAAGAATCCGGACGACAGAGATAGATCGAGATATGATTTTTCTGCGAAGCAAAAGAGATCCAATTCTCGTCGAGTTGATACGTCGGCATTTTGTATTTCATCGATTCTTGGATGCCTGGGAACGTGTCGATAAGCCAAGTGCGAAGAGAAAGAAGTCTTTCTTTTCGGATCGAGGATTGTGAATCGATATAATGGTAGATTTCCGAAGACATAATAAACGTCGGAATTGGAATAAAAGAAAAAAGATACATATTCGTTTTAGGTCGATGCAAGAATCTAAATAAAGATTATACGGCCTTTCCTCCTTTCAGGGTCGAAATCTGGAGAGGTTTTTGTTTCGCATTGTTTTGTTTTTCGAATTCTTGTGAGAACTTGCGTAAATTTTCTGCGGAAGAAATGATTTCTTCCTTAGGAAATGGAAATGCGGATGGATTTTTAATTCCGAGGATCATGGAAAAAAGATCGTGAGAATGTTGACCGTTTTCGTAGATCATATCCGGAGATATATCGTTGAACCCCAACATATAGAGCGCGAATTTTTCGTTCTGGACGTTTTCGATGGAAAGAATCGATTCGGCCAAGAATTCAGCGGGCATTGTGTTGGAAAAAGATCCGTCTTTTTGTCCTTCTTTGACGAGCTCCGTAAAAAAGGCGATATCCCTTTTGATCATTTCTTTTTCGAGTTTTGCTTTGAGGGAAAGGTTTTCAGGAAGATAGATCGCCTTTAAAAAGAAGAAGACCATCTCCGGATTTTTTTTAACCCAGTCAAAATGGAGTTCGTGAATGATTTTAAGTTTATCTAATGTGTTTTTAGGATTTCTGGATTTTACTTCCGAGAGAAGCCCGGCCGTGATTTCGTCGGAAAGAGTCGTTGTCAATTCCATGAGGAGTTCTTCCTTGGAATTGAAGTGATGATAGAAAGTGCCTTTGGCGATCCCCAGTTCGTCGATGATATCGTTGACCGAAGTCGAATCGTAACCCTGTGAAAAGAAGAATTTTCGAGCGCATTGTAGGATGTCCTCTTTTCGCTCCTTCCCCCTTTGTTTGTTTAGATTTATCTTTTTCATAAAACCGACCGACCGTCGGTCTATTTTTTGGAAGTGGGAAGCCTCTGGTCAATCAAAAATAGGGAAAAATGCGGGAACTCCCGCGATTTTCTCATTTCGAGCTCATTCTTTCGCTCAAAAATACGTGCATTGGGCGTGGAGAACCAAACCCGTCCCGAGGAGAGGTTTTCTAGGAGTTCCTACGAAACTGAAGAGGGAGCTTTCCGCTTGCAAAAAGTATGTTTTTCTGATATAGGAAAGTTTCCGGAATTTTTCCACCACCCACCCCTCCACCCAAAATTTGGGCGGGGCCGCCGCGACTTTCACGGAGGTTTGTCGTATTTACGACAGATTTTTTGAAATTCAATGTCTTTGTGGGGAGGATATCCGAAGCGCGCATGAAACGAAATACGAAAGTTAGAAGTCGGAACTCCGGATGGGATTTCGAAAGAGTCGCCAGAAAATCGGTCCTTCCGGATTTCACGAAGTGAATCCCAAAAACTCGATTCTTAAGCTTATAAGAATTCTTTAATTTCGCTTAACAAAATGGAATAACCTTTTCCGGAAACTGGTTTCGCGCTCTTTTTCAGTTCCGGATTCTTTCCAAAATCGGAAGAACCCAATTCTCCAGCGAAGGGGATTCCGTATTCTTCTTCGCTCAGGATTGAAAGCGTGGAATGGACGGGGCCGATGGAAAAACTCGCGACCTTTTTATCAAAGAATACGGCTTCGAACAAAGACTGGCCGAAGTAACCGATAAAGCCGCCGGACTCCGCCAAAAGGATTTGAAATTGAAACGTAGGAATTCTGGATAAGACTTCGATCGTTTTCAAATCGGAGCCTTTCCCTCCGACCCGAACGACCTTTGAAAAATTTTCCTTAATTCGAATCGCTTCCAGATATAGATCCAACGAAGCGGTCAAGTCGGGTTTTAGATTCCCCGCATAACAAAGTAAATACGAACCGTTCTTTTTTTCCAAAAAGTTCAGACGGGGTGAAATGAGAATCCGATCCAGAGAAAAATTATTTTTGATTTCAGGGTGAGGGAGAATTTCCAAATGGCGGTATTTTTTTCTTTCGGGTCCGAAATGATCCAAAAGGAGTATTTTTGTTTTAGAATATTCCGGAATCCGAATGTCTCTCGAATCGACAATGAGAAGATCCAAATCCCCGTCGTTTTGAAATTCTTTCAACCAAGTCATACGAAATCCTTCCGCGGAGAGAAGGGAAAATAGAATCCGTGAACGTTCAAAGTGACCGCTTCCGAACAAAACTGGATCCCCCGCCAAAAGTCCGATCGTCTTTTGGGAAGAATTTTGTATTTTCGGAGTTTCAAAACGAACTTGTTCCACTTCCCGATTCCCTTCGAAAATTTTCGGAGTTTCTTGAAACAAACGAATGACTTCCTTCGCGCCAAAGAAAGGATTTTGATCGTTTAGGGTTTTAAAAACTTCGGAAGTCGTTTCAAAGTCTTTGGGTTCGTCGATCGTAAGCCTGAGATGAGGAAGAATTTTTTGTTCTTCTTCGTTTAACAAAGACGCCAATTTTAGAATTCGAAAACGATCCGGATTCTCTTTGATATGAAGACTAACGTGTTCTCTGTGTCTTTCCTCTAAAACGTTCGGGGTCCAGGCGAGCGCTTCTCGGGTGAAAATTTCGCCGCCCATTCCCAAAGGCAGATTGATAACGTGAGCAAGATCCGGTTTTGAATGTTGAAACGTTTGTAAGAGTTGATCCAGATGAAGCGTATCGTAAAAAGGATTGTCTCCCGTCAGACGCAAAATCCATTCCGCTTGAACGGTCTTTGCCGCGTTTAGATAACGTTCTCTTACGTCCAAAAGACTTCCCGTAAGAAAATTATAGTTTCGTTCTTCCAAGAAGAATCGAAGTCGGTCGTCGTTTTCCGGAATCAAATAAAAGATTTGTTCTTCGGGAAGAACTGTCCGAATTCGATCTTGAATTCTATCAAGAAGGGTTTTTCCAGAGCCGAACGGAAATTCATTTAATACCTTTCCCGGAAGTCTGGTAGAATCGGTTCGCGCTTGGATAAAGGCGAAGATCTTAGGCGTTGAAAGTATACCACTCATCGCAGGTTAGGCAAGGTGCGCCCGTGGCTTCGTGTTTTCCGTTCAATGAGTTACTAAACGAAGGAAGTCCTTTTTGCCAGATGTCTATTAGATTTTCTTTATGAAGATTTCCGAATTCTTTTCCGGAAGATTGTCTGCAGATCGAAACGGTTCCGTTTGAATTTACGTAGAGATCCCGATTGAGATGCCAACAAAATTCTCTCTGAATCGGAGTTAGATCAGTAACCCTTTTCTCCGGCATCAAACCGGCGAATCGATTGTATTTTTGAAGAATCACTCCGTAACCTTGTCTTTCGGTTTCGTCGACCCAAGCTTCCACTTCGTCTTCGGCTTCTTTTATCTTTAAGAATTGGAGATGGATTTGATTTTTTGGAAATATCTTTTCCAGTTTTTCCAAGTTGGAAAGAATTTTCTCCAATTCTTTTTTACCGTAGAGGTTTTTATATTTTTCCGGATTTCGAGTCGTGAGATTCACGATCCAAGTGATTTTTTCTTTTTCTTCCGAAGGAAGTTTTTCTAAAGATTCTAAGATCGGATTCAAATCGGAATAGAGCGCAGTCTCGATCATCAATTCTTGTAAGAGAGAAAACGAAGCGGTTCTTTTTACGAGTTCGGCGAATTGAGGATGAAGAAGCGGTTCTCCCATTCCTCCAAAACAAACGCTGTATTCGTTTGAAAAAGAAGCTTCCTGTTGTTTGAGAAGATTCTCCAAAAAATTGGGAGCGAGAAAAGTTCCGTCTTGATCGTTGGTTCCAAACTGTCTCGGACAAAATGTACAGCTGAGTTCACAACCTCTATAAACCTCGAGTTCCAAATAAGAAGGACCGGTTCTAAAAACTTCCGGATGACTTGTGATCCAAGGAAGAATTTCTTGATAAGACCAATCCTCTTTTGTTTTGAGAAAACCCCGGACTAAGTTCAGAGACCTTCTGTTTTTTAAAGAAAAGTCCAATCGATATTGTCGTAAATCCGGAGCGTGATAAAAAATTTCCACGTCGTAGTGATTGATGTTCTTGAGAAGATATTCCTGCGCGGAAGTTTTGATCGTTTCCGGAAGGCTGTTTGTAAATTCTCTGGATAAAATCGCAGGTACGATTCCGGCCGGGAGATTTTCGCTATAAGAATATTGAGAAAGATAACGGTCGTGTCTTTCATAGAGTTCTTTGGTCAAGGTTTCGTCCAAACAAGGAAAAAGCCCGGAGAAATAAAAAAAAGACGCGTCGTCCCAGTCGGGATCTCCGGTTCTGGAATCCAAAAGATTCTCCGCCACCTTCTTTAAAAAAACATCCTCTTTTAAATTTTCTAAAATTTGAATATTCAAAGAATTAAATGTGATTTCATTTTCTCCAAACGGCCAGTGATTAAAAAAAACGGTGGAATCCGGAAGAACTCTGGAGAGGTTGAGAAGAGAAAGCCGAAACAGATTTTCCCTTTCGTTCGGAGATAAGGACTGAAGAAGAGTGACCGTTTCGGAGTTTAAAAAAACGGCGGAATGAGAAATCGGAAATTTCATGACTCAGTTTGAATATCGGTCGACGTTTGGAATTTCGAAATACTCAAAATCAGTCTAAGTGAAAAGTCTCTTCTTTGAGAGAGATTTTATTTTCTTTTCTGTAGTTTTCGTCGAAGATTTGGATCGGGATTTCGGCTCTGGATTCTTTTAGCCATTTGTGAAACGTATCTTCTTCCTTATCGCGATAGAGGATGTTCTGGATTCCTCCCCGAAGATTGTCCATCGGAGTTGGTCTTTTTCCTTCGATCTTTAAGATACAATAACGTTTTCTTTCGTCTCGGAATACGTCTGAAATGCCTCCGTTGGGAAGAGGGGCCGCGATGGTCGCTGTGATCTTACTGTATTTGTAAAGATCAAAGGAAGAAATCCATTCCACCATTCCTCTTCTGGATCGGAGAGTCGGATCGTTTCTGGGAGAACCCGCGATGAGAGCAAAAGAAGAAGGATCGGAAAGAACCGATTTTTTGATTTCGGAAACTTCCTTAAAGAGTTTGTTTTCTTCCTGTACGGAATCGTTGTCCGGAGCGATCGCGATGATTCTATAACGAATTTCGAATCCTACTTTGTCTTTGTTCTGATTATACCAGGTTCTGATTTCTTGTTCGTTCGGAGGAGGGACCGCGATCTTCAATTGAAGGAGTTGTCCCTTTTTGATCTGATACGGAAGTTCCGTAACCCAGAGTTCGAAAGGCATATTGGAAGAAGCTTCCATCGCTTTTTCGAATTGTTTACGAGTTGTGATTCCCATCACTTCCATTCTTTTTTCGATCTCCGCATCGACTCTTTGTTCGTTCACTTGAACGGATTCTTCTTCGGCGACCACGTCGACGATCGCGCGATCGATGAGAAAATCTATGATTCGAGTGCGAAGAGATTTTCGGAAGTCTTCGTGTTTGAGGTGTTTTTGAAGACGATTGTATTTTTCTCCGGCGTCATCCAGATCCAATTCGGAAATGGATACGGTGCCGACGGTCGCGATGACTCGGTTGAGAGATTCCGCGGTTTGGATCGGAGTTTGAAAAAACAAGGACACAAACATTCCCGCGACGAGAAAGGGTCTAGCGTATGTTTGTTTTGTCTTCATCCACGGTTCTCCAAGGGTAAGAATGCCTTTGATCTGTAAGATCCTCAGTTCTTTCCCTTGGTTCAACCGTTTTTCTAAGGCTTTTTAGTTCGTTCTAAACTTTCCTACGAGTTGCCCTAATTGTTCCGCCTGTCCGTGCATATTCCCAGAAAAAGAAGTGAGATCGTCCGCGCCCGCTGCGATTTCTTGAGTTCCATCGGAGATGCTTACGATCGTTTTTGTGATCTCATCCGTTGCGCGTTTTTGTTCGAGGACCGCTTCTTCGATTTGAATGCTGAAGGTCATGAGTTCGTTCGCGCTCTGAGAAATTTCTTTCGTATTCTCCTCTTGGTTTCGTACGGAAGAAAGAACGTTCTTTGCGTAACGATCAAATTCTTCCACTTGTTCTCTGAGTTTGCGAAGTACACTCGACGCTTCGGAAACTTTTGAGTTTCCGTTTAATACCGCGTTGTTCGTAGAATTGACTAAAGCGCCGATCTCTTGTACGCTCGTGGAAGTTTGAGAAGCGAGTTTTCCGATTTCTTCGGCGACGACCGCAAAACCTTTTCCCGCTTCTCCGGCCCTCGCCGCTTCGATGGCTGCGTTGAGCGCTAGCAAGTTTGTCTTCTCCGAGATCTCGGTAATGATGGAAAGAATTTCAGTGATCCGAGAAGCGCTTTCGCCGATGGCGCCCATCGCGCTTGTGGAAGCCGCCATCGCATTCTCACCTGTGACTCCTTGCTCCTTTGATTCCGCAGCTAAGCGTACCAAGTCCTGCATCTCGTTGTTGATGTTTGTGATCTGTTCCTTGAGACGAATCACGTTCCCGTCGATTTCTTTCATACTCGAAACGGCTTTCTCCATCGACTTACCGACGTTTTGCGCCGAAGCAGCGAGTTCTTCCACGGCCGCAGAAGATTCTTCCGCAGCGGAAGCTTGTGTTTGCGCGACATCGGAAAAACTTCTGGAAGAATCCGCCATCTTTTCGGAAGTACTTTTGAGTATCGTAGCCGATCCGCCGATTTCTCGAACCACTTTGAGAAGATTCTCCCGCATCTGATTCATGGATCCGAGCAGGGTTCCGATTTCATCGGATCGATGGTAGTCTTTCTCCGCGATCAGATTTCCTTTGGCGATCTCTTCGGAAAAACCGATGGCTTTGAGAAGACCGGAAGTAATCAATTTTTGGAATATAAAATTCAAACAGATCAAAACGGAAATCAAAATGAGAATCGCGGCCAGATAGCATTGTAAGACAATTTTTAGAATTTCGCTTTGATAGATAGAATCCGGAACGCTGACCTGCATTACCCAATTTCGTTTGTCCTTTCCTACGTGAAAGGGGAAGTAGTAGTGGGTGTGAGCATTCGAGTTGTAAGTATAATTTTTTCCTTCCTGAGAATGTTTGTTAAAAACTTCCATTTCTTTAGAATCCGGAATTTTCTTTCCGATCAAGCTCGGGTCTTTCCCGTTTACCGTATAAAGGCCGCTAGGCGAAATGAGAGTCATGTATCCTTGGTTCCGGAAAGGTTTCACTTCTCCGAACTTGGTCTGTAGCTCTTCGATTTTCAGATCGATCCCGCAGGCGCCGCGAAAGAATCCGTCCTTGCTGATCGGAGCTACGATCGAAATCATCATCACTTCCGTCGTGCCCGCTTTGTAAACATAAGGCTCTGAAACGTAGTAGGAATTATTCTTTTTGGGAATCTGATAATAATCTCCGGCTCCGTTCGTGTTATCATAATTTATGCTCGCTTCGACGTTCGCCTTCCCCTTTTGTCCCGATTGATAAACGTAGGGTATAAATCTTCCCGAAGAATCGTGAGCAAAGGAGTTTCTAAATTGAGCGTCCTTTCCGTCGTAGAGATTGGGTTCGTAGACAAGCCAAAGACCGAAGAAGACCGGATTTCTTTCGATCACTTCCTTCATCGATCCGATGATCTGATCTCGAGCCGGAGAAGTAAAGATGAGAGGGGAACGAAATCCTCTCGCGTAGAACATCGCAGAATCCAAAATATCTTTTACTTCGAGAGACCAGCGTTCGGAAGTAATCGCGGAGTTATTTTCAACTTCGGATTTTAAATTTTGATAGGAAGTGGTCGCATTGACCGCCGCCAAAATTGAAAAGCCGATAAACAATACGATTGATAAATAAAGAGAAATGCGAAATCGAATGCTCATATTTTGATCCCCTGCTTTCCATTCGGAAGAGTCATTCTATCGAGAAAGTAAAAGTCTTCAATTCAAATTGAGAAAAAGTTCAGCTTCTTTTGATTGGAATCATAAAATTCTACAGAGTATTATAATTCTGAGTTTTTCTAGATCGGGTTCAATTTTAGATTTTAAACTTTACTCCGTTCTAAATTTTCCGATCAGTTGACCGAGTTGTTCCGCTTGTCCGTGCATTTCTCCGGAAAAAGAAGTGAGGTCGTCCGCGCCCGCTGCGATTTCTTGGGTTCCATCGGAGATGCTTACGATCGTTTTTGTGATCTCATCCGTTGCGTGTTTTTGTTCGAGGACCGCTTCTTCGATTTGAATGCTGAAGGTCATGAGTTCGTTCGCGTTCTGAGAAATTTCTTTCGTATTCTCCTCTTGGTTTCTTACGGAAGAAAGAACGTTCTTTGCGTAACGATCAAATTCTTCCACTTGTTCTCTGAGTTTACGAAGAATGGCGGACGCTTCCGAAACTTTTGAGTTCCCGTTGAGAACCGCGTTGTTTGTAGAATTGACTAAACCGCCGATCTCTTGTACGCTCGTGGAAGTTTGAGAAGCGAGTTTTCCGATTTCTTCGGCGACGACCGCAAAACCTTTTCCCGCTTCTCCGGCTCTTGCCGCTTCGATGGCTGCGTTGAGCGCTAGCAAGTTTGTCTTCTCAGAGATCTCGGTGATGATGGAAAGAATTTCAGTGATCCGAGAAGCGCTTTCGCCGATGGCGCCCATCGCGCTTGTGGAAGCGATCATTGCGTTTTCGCCGGTGATTCCTTGCTCTTTGGATCGAGCCGCGAGTTGGACGAGCCCTTGCATTTCGTTATTGATGTTTACGATCTGTTCTTTAAGCCGATCCACGTTCCCGTCGATTTCTTTCATACTCGAGACGGCTTTCTCCATCGACTTACCGACGTTTTGCGCCGAGGCAGCGAGTTCTTCCACTGCCGCAGAAGATTCTTCCGCAGCCGAAGCTTGCGTTTGTGCGACATCGGAAAAACTTCTGGAAGAATCCGCCATCTTTTGAGAAGTACTTTTGAGTTTAGAAGCGGAGGCTCCGATTTCTCGAACCACTCGGAGAAGATTTTCCCGCATCTGATTCATGGATCCGAGCAAGGTTCCGATTTCGTCTTCTTTGTCGTGTTCCTTTTCCGCTAAAAGATTTCCCTTTGCGATTTCTTCGGAAAAACCGATCGCTTTGAGAAGTCCGGAAGTAATCAATTTTTGGAATATAAAATTCAGACTGAAAAGGACGACGATTAAGATCACAAGAGTCGAGATAAAACCTCGAATTAAAATTCCCGCGATATCGTCTCGATAAATAGAATCCGGAATGCTGACCTGCATGACCCAGAATCTTTTTTCTTTTCCGATATGAAACGGAAAGAGATAATGACTGTGACCGTGAGAATTAAAATTGAATTTTTTTCCTTCCTGACTTTTGACAAGATAAGAATCGAGTTCTTCTTTTTCGGGAATCAGCTTCCCTACTAAATTCTTATCAAGGCCGTTGATTGCGTAAATTCCTTTGGGCGAAATGAGAGCGACGTAACCTTGATTGCGAAACGGCTTTGTATCTCCGATGAGATTTTGTAATTCTTCTAATTGATAGTCTAAGCCCGCGGCTCCGTAGTATTTTCCATCGGTGCTAATGGGAACCACCAAGGAAATCATAAGAACGTTGATCTTTCCTTGTACTTCGTAATAATACGGATCGGTTGCCAATGGAGAATTTGATTTTTTCGGAATTTGATACCAGTCCCCGTCCGGACCGAGGTTGTCGTAGTTTTTCGCGGCTTCTAAGACGATTTCTTCTTTTGTTTTTCCACGATGAAGATAAGGAACAAATCTTCCGGTCGCGTCGTGCCCTTCGGTGTTTTTAAATTGAGAATCTCTTCCATCAAATCCGTTCGGCTCGTACGCAACCCAGGCTCCGTAGTAATTTTCATTTCGTTTTAATATTTCTTTGAGAGCGAAGATGACCTGACTTCTCGTAGGGGTCGCATACATAAGAGGAAAACGAAACCCTCGGATGAGAGCCATCGTTGTGTCTAGATGATCCTTCACTTCGAAAGTCCAGCGTTCCGCAGTAACATTCGAACTATTGACGACCTCCGTTTTCAGATTTTGATAAGCGGTATAAGAATTTGTTCCGGCCAAAACCGTAAAACCGACAAAAAGAACGATGGAAAGATAAAGAGAAATGCGAAAACGAATGCTCATAGCAAACTCCGAGTTGTTACTCAAGAAATGGAAAAGGGTAATTAAAAGAGGATCGGACGAAAAGCTCGAGCAAAATATTGCCAGATTATAAAAAATTCCTCATTCTATCGGAGAAGGGAAAAATCCTTTCTATGTCACATTCTAATTCTTCTCATAAGAGGATTGAGAAGAAGGATTTCATCTCAGATTTTAAAACGATAAAAGAATTCTGAATGTCGGAATTCCGGATCTCGCACTTTGTAGGAAACGTTTATCTTTTAGAAGCAGGAATCGCGGGAGTTCCCGCAAAATTTCTCCTTCCAAAGGAAAGGCAGAGGTCTTTTTCCGAGAATTCTTCCAATGATGGCTTCGCGATACGAGGGAAGAAAAATAGGAGTTCCCCCTTTTCTAAATTTTACAAACAAACTTACAACGTGGAAAAGAAAGACTGGAATCCGAAAAAGTTTACATCGTAAGAAGAGTGTTGGGTCGAATCGGTGGGAAAGTTAGATTCTCCCCGGATTCTTAAAAACCCGGGGTTAAAAAAAGAAACTTAGCTGGAAAGACCGAAGACGTCGTGAATCTTATTGATCGCGATCTTTGCTTGGTCTTCCGGAATCACACAGGAAATTTTGATTTCGGAAGTGGAAATCATTTCGATGTTGATTCCATTGTCCGCGAGCGCCTTAAACATTCCAGCCGCAACTCCGACGTGAGATTTCATTCCGACTCCGACCGCGGAAACGATCGCGATACTTTCGTTGATCTCCGGTTCTTTTGCACCCTGTGCTTTCGAGAACGATTGAAGAATCGGCTTCGCTTCCAAAACGTCCTTTTTTGGAATCGTAAAGGAGATCGTATTGATTCCATTATGCGGAGAGGACTGAACGATCATATCGACAAGAATATGTTTCGTGCTCAATTCTCCAAAAAGTCCCGCCGCTAAACCGGGTTTGTCCGGAACTCCGGCGATCGTGATTCTCGCTTGATCGCTTTTTGCGGTGACTCCGCTGACTTTTAATTTTTCCATAATTTTATCCTCGCTCACCACAAGTGTTCCCGGGTTATCATTGAAGCTGGAACGGACGTGGATTACAACGTCGTAATTCATTCCCAACTCGACGCTTCTGGAATGAAGAACACCCGCGCCTAAACTTGCAAGTTCGAGCATCTCTTCGTAAGTGATCTGCTTATGCTTTTTTGCGTTAGGAACCACTCTCGGATCGGCGGTGTAAACTCCGTCCACGTCGGTATAAATTTCACATTCTTTTGCGCCAAGGACGGCGGCTATCGCGACTGCGGAAGTATCGGATCCGCCTCTTCCCAGAGTCGTTATATTCTCATCCGCGTCGATTCCTTGAAATCCCGCGATGATGACGACCTTTCCTTCTTCGAAAGCCGCATCGATACGAGAACGATCGATCATCTTGATCTTCGCGTTTGAAAAATTTCCGTCCGTAAGAAGTTTGATCTGAGAACCCGTAAAAGAAGTTGCGGGAACTCCAATCTCCCAGAGGGCCATGGCGAGAAGGGCCGTTGAAATTTGTTCTCCCGTAGAAAGGAGCATGTCCATTTCACGTTTCGGAGGATTCTTAGAAATTTTACCCGCGAGTTCGACGAGTTCGTCCGTCGTATGTCCCATTGCGGAAACAACGACCGCGACTTGTTGACCCTTGTCATGATAGGATTTGATTCTTCTTGCAACGTTCTGGATTCTTTCCGGGGTTCCCACGGAAGTTCCGCCGTATTTCTGAACGATGATATTTGCCATAACCTGAGGGTCATATTTTTCTTTTCGGGCGGGGGATCAAGAGAATTCGATTTTGATTCTCCGATTTTGGAAAGAGGGTTTCGTTCTCAGGGAAAGACTCAAAACTGACGAAAGTTTTATCAACACCGGGGAAGAACGAAGTTTGAAATATTTCCCATTTTACGTTCAAAGAAGAAAACATGTTTAGCATCCTTGATTGGTCCATTCTTTCGATTTATCTCCTTTTTGCATTCGGCGCGGGGGTTCTTCTTTCACCCAAGGCCGGTAAAAGTCTGGTTTCTTATTTCGTAGCCGACCGCAAACTTCCCTGGTGGTGGCTCGGGACATCGATGGTTGCCACAACTTTCGCTGCTGATACTCCTCTCGTGATCACCGGTTTTGTCGCGGCGGATGGAATCTCCGCGAATTGGTTTTGGTGGAGCTGGGCGATCGGTTATATGGCAATGACCGTTTTCTTTGCGGGAAAATGGAGAAGAATGGAAGTTCTCACCGACGTAGAGTTCGTCGAACTTCGTTACGGCGGAAAACCCGCGATGATCTTAAGAATGGTCAAAGCGTTCTATTTGAGTATATTAGTAAATTCGATTGTACTCGGATGGGTTTTTAAGGCGATGTCCAAGATCACGGGACCGTTTTTGGATTGGAATGAACTTCTCGGTCCTGAAAATTTTTCTACGATTCAAAGTTTATGGCCTTCGTTTTTAGTATTCGATTCTTTGAATAATACGATCACGGTTTTGATTCTTTTTCTTGTAGTCGTGATCTACAGTAGCATGGGCGGGATCCAAGGTGTGATTCTTACGGACCTCGTGCAATTTGCTCTGGGAATGGGAGGAGCGATTCTATTCGCGGTCTACGCGGTTTCGAGTCAGGGCGGAATTTCCGGTCTTCTTTTGAAGATGGAGGAAGTATATCCCGACAAACACGAATCGATTTTAAGTTTTTGGCCGGACTTTCAAGACGCGTCCTTACCGTTTACTGTTTTTCTAATATTCATAGGAGTTCAGTGGTGGGCTCAATACTATTCGGACGGTTCCGGATATTTGGCGCAAAGAATTCATACGGCGAAGAATCCGGAAGAGGCCGAAAAAGGATCGCTCTGGTTTAACATTGCAAACTTTATCATTCGAACCTGGCCTTGGGTTTTGACTGCGCTCGTAACGTTAGTCGTCTTTCCTCTTCACGATCCTACTCGTTATTTTGCGGAAGGACAAATCGTTGGAAACGATCGAGAGATGGGTTATCCCGTTTTGATGAAACTAATTTTACCCACGGGGGTTTTGGGGATCGTCTTTGCGAGTTTGATGGCGGCTTTTATGTCGACCGCGGACACTCATATCAACTGGGGAGCGAGTTATCTCGTAAACGATTTCTATCTTCGTTTTATTCATCCTTCTGCGAGTGATAAGACATTGGTGAGAGTGAGCCGGATTGCGGTAGTCCTCATGTCCATCATCGCGATCTTGGTCGCAACTCAGATTCAATCCATCGCAAGCGCTTGGAAATTTTTGCTCGCCTTCGCTTCGGGAATGGGATTGCCTCAGATTCTAAGATGGGTTTGGTGGAGGGCGAATGCGTGGACGGAACTTTCCGGAATGATAACCGCTTTGATTCTATCCATGATTCTTTATCCGGTCTATCCGGAAGTAAGATCCGAATATCTTCTTTTCTGGGTGGCGATGGGTTCGGTCGTCGTATCGATCGTCGTAACATTGCTTACACCTCCGGTTCCCAAGGAAACGTTAGACGCCTTTATAGAAAGAGTGAATCCTTTCGGATTCTGGCAGGGAAAAGAGAGCGAAGTAAGACTGAACGAATTTAAGAGCCGAATTTATCTATGGATCTTGGGAACATCGGCTCTCTTTTTCGGAATGTTTTCTCTTGGATACTTTCTTCTTTTACAACCTTGGCAGGGGTTGATTTCTCTGATCGGATTTGTTTCTTTGGGAAGTTTGTATTGGAAAAAGGGATTTAGTAAGAATTAAGAATCGAAATTGCGGGAGTTCCCACATTTGGCTTTATAGAAGTTGGATTTTTAGGAGTTCCTACAAAAATTTTTCCAAACATTTCACTCAAAGCCGAATTTGAAGTTCGATCGAAAGTGGGTTATCACGCCGATCTTCTTTTCAAAAGATCCGATTTTTTACGGACGTAAATTGTCTTATCGACTTTGGCGACAACGTCGCCGTTCTTTTCTTGGATCAAAATGTTGAGATTGAAAAGAGTTTTTTTCTTTTGTTCGCATTCTCCCGTAATTTTATTTAAAACTTCAGGAGGAATTTTGAATTCCGCAAAAACGTCTTGAGAAGTCGCCTTAATGTATTCGATCGAACCGTTGACATCCCAGAGGATATAATTTTCTCCTAAATTTTCTTTGAGCATGAGAAGAGGAATCGGATCGACAAAGGCATAGAGCGCACCTCCGAAGTGTGTGCCCATCAAACCCCTTGTATTACGATTGAATGGAAGTTTTACCTTCATCTCTCTGAGATCTTCCGTGAATTGAAGGATTCTTCCCCCGCATCTCCAGTAAATCGGGCATTTCAAAAACATCTTCCATTGGTAGAGTAGAAGTTTCCATGAAGAGTTATCTATCATTTTGAGCACCGTTAATAGTTTTATATAAAACTATTAACGGTGCATGTCAATTTAAAATTCGTCTTCGTAAGGGTTCGGCGAAAGTTTGAAAAACAAAGGATTCTTCCCATTTGCTGTTAAGAATGAAATTTATTTTTTGTCAATGTTTTGCAGAGCGAGTCATTTGGTCCGACAAACTTTGCAGCGTTCAAAAAATTCTTGAAAAAGAACTTCCGTTGGTCCGGTCCGGAGAGAATAACGTTTCCTTCTTTTTTGAATTCAAGTTTCGAACTCGGGTTTGAATCGGATTTTAGGATGCTTCGATCTTATTTTTTGGTCCAAGACATTCAAAATTCAAGACCCACTTGTTTACTTTTGAAAATTACTCTTTCCCGAAAGACTTCAACCGCCCGAGGAATTGGTTTTGAAAGATAATTATAGATTGAAAAACAAGTCCCAGTTTGTTTTTTGAAGTTTCCGGCAGAGAAATGAAAATAATTGCAAGACTTACGATCGATCGATTCTCTTTTCTTTCAAAGCCCGTCCTCTCATCCGGAAAATTTTTCCCAGCTCGTCTTTTTCTTCGCGGAATTTCGTATCGACGTTTCTACGTGTTTCTTTGTTTTTTTGGATTCTCACTGAATTCTCTTTTTGCCGAAAAGCCCTTACAAGTCGAAGTTGTGATCACGGAAGAATCCGGAAACAACGCAGTCGCAAATACTCCAGTCGTATTTCAAGAAATCGGAAAGTATCTGATTACGAACGGAGACGGGGTCGTAAAGGCTTCTTTCCCGGCTCCAGGAACTTACAATCTAAGAATTATGACTTCGGAGAGGGTTTTTAAAAAGAGCATAACGGTAGAATACGACGGTCAGAAAAAATACCTTTTTATTCGAAAGCCGGTTTCCGGAGAAATCAACGTATATGGAGATAAGGATCTGGAATCTCTTTCTCGATATACTCTTCAACAAGAAGAGATTCGCAGGCTTCCCGGAGCGCAAAACGACGCTCTCAAAGCGATTCAAACTCTTCCGGGGATCGTAGCAGTCCCTCCGATCGGACTTTCCTCTTCTTCGTTTAACAATCTTGTTAATAGCGTCGGAAATTCGAATCCTTATTCGAACAGTGAAAGGGGTTTTCTCGTGATGCGCGGAGGAGGGGCTCTCGCCAACGGTTATTATCTCGACGGTTTCCCGATGTCTTATCCGTATCACCTCGGAGATCAGTCTTCCGTATTAAATAATAATATTATAAAGTCGTTTAATATTTATTCCGGCGCTTTCCCGGTTCAATTCGGTTTTGCCACGGGCGGAATCATCGATATCAGAACCCCCGACGCGGTTGCGAAAACATTCTCCATCGTAAACCTGAATACGTTTCTTTCGGACGTTTATCATCAGAACAAAATCGCCGATAACCTTTTTGCGATCGTCTCCGCAAGAAAATCTTATCCGAACGTCGCTCTTTTAAAACTCTATCCGGACGGAATTCCTCCCGACGCGAAATACGCCGACTACGAAGACTATCAAGCGAAGTTTAACTGGAAGCCGGGAAACAATCATACGTTTAACGTTTTGCTTTTCGGGGCCAAGGACAAACAACAATATACCAAGGCTCAGGATAATTTTGAAAACAGCAAGAAGGACGTCTTCGGCGCTTCCACGATTCAATCCATCGCTTCGGGGCGGCCTCCCGTAGGTTTAGAAAGATTGTTTCGAACTTCCGGTTTTCGATATTCTTATAATAATAAGTCTTGGTTTGAAACTTCTATTTCCGTTTCTAATAATTACTTTCGAGAGAATTTCGATGTGGATTTTAAAAATCCCCTCACCGCAGAACAGATCTTCGGTCTTTCCAACGTAACTACGCAGAATATAAATTTTGTGGAAAACAATACGCGGATTACTCTTTTAGAAAGATATCTAACGTTCCGATTCGGAGGACAACTTCGAGAGAAGACGATCGAACTTCAAGGAGAAGATATCAAATCGTCCAACGCTACTTTCTTGGATTTTTTCAACAGTCTCTTGGATTCTAATCGTCAGTTCAGGGCTCTCATCGAAGGAGATCAGATTCATACGAGAGAGATCGCAGGTTTTGCGGAATTGGAATTTAAGATCGGAGGATTCAGCGTTCTTCCGGGATATCGCCACGACTACTACGATAAGGCTCACGAAAAAAGGGACGCGTTTCGAGGCAGAGCGGAATACGAAATTCTTAAAACCGGAACCAAATTTTTAGCGGGAACCGGAGAACACTACAACGCCCCGCTTCAAATCGAACAATTCTCATCTCGTTCCGGAAACCCGAATTTGAAGATGGAACATTCGATTCATTCTTCGGTAGGGATCGAACAAAGAGTGACTTCCGATTATTTAATCAAGGTGGAAGGATTTCACAATCAGTATTCCAATCTTGTCACTCCGGACGCTTACATCCAAGATCCGTATCAACCTAACAACGAAAAACGAGACATCGTCAATCATCCGGACGACGTAAATAAGAATCCTTTGATCGTACGAAACATGAATTATTCGAATTCAAGAGACGGATTCTCTCGAGGTGTGGAAATTTTCTTAAAAGCAAATCAAGGTTCGCACCGAAGATTTTTCGGTTGGATTTCTTATACGAATTCCATTTCGAAAAGAAACAATCACCAACCGCAACTCACGGACGACGAAGAAAAAGATCGGACCAAGAACAATAGAAACCGTAAACTTCAGTATCAACTTCACGAAGGCGGAAATTATCTCAACTACTACGACGACGGAAAGTTCGAACTTCTCGTGGATAACGATAAACTTCTTCTCTACGATTACGATAGAACACATATTTTGAATATAGTCGTTGCTTGGAAGATCGGTCAAGACTGGCAGATCGGAAGCAAATATACCTATCTTACAAATGTTCCGATCACTCCCATCGTGGGATCCGATAAAGCGGCGGGAATCGCATCGACTGGGATCAATCTCTACAATCCAAAATATTCGGATTATTACAATTCAGGAAGATGGCCCGACTTTCATCAGCTCGATATTCGGATCGACCGTTTTATGAACTATCAGTGGGGATACGTGAATACGTATTTAGAATTTATCAACTTCTTTGGAAATCGAAACCAGATCAGCGAATCTTATAATAATTTCGGACAGTTTACTCGTATGTCTTCCACAAATCCTCTGACCGGAATTACAACCCCGAGCAATCCATCTCCGATCTACAACTCGAACTACATCGAATCGACCGCGTTCGGCGGAAAGGTGAAATACTATCCTCTGATCAGCATCGGAATGCAGATCAAATTCTAAATTCCGAAAAATAAAAAAAATCGGGTTTGGAAGGGGAGCGCAAGGGTTTTTAGAAACTTTCACATTTTAGAATATTCTAAAAATAAAATATATCTGAAACGCTCGAAACCGATCACCAAGTCGCGGAAAAGGCGCCTCTTAGATCTCCGATTTTGTATCCCGTCGCTTGGTCCTTCGGATAGAGTTCAGAAATCTTTTTCGCAACTGCCGGGCTGATATCTTTAGGACCGCCGTGACATTTGAGGCAGGTTGGATTTTCCAGAATGATCGGTTTTAGAATTTTTACCTGATTGTTCTCACTGAGGATGACAGTGTAAGGAGACATTCCCGTTTTCATGGCCTCGGCCCATTCTTTAAAAATACGGGCTTCCCATTCTTCCGGTTGGTGATCCGGTTTTCTCGGTTTTTCCGAAACTCTTCGAACTTTGAGCATTGGAAATTCTTCTTTTATTTCCTTTTCTTTCTGAGGAGAGATCGTTTTGCAAACTTCGAGTGCGGCTACAACTCCTTGTTTCTGAATCGTGGTCTGTAGATTTTTTTGCAGATCTACTTGAAAGTCGCCTATGAGTTTGAGAAGAATTTCCTTTTTCTCTTGGTTCTGGCCGCGATCGCAGACGATAAAGAATTGCACAAAGAGAAAGAATGCAAGAGCTCTTGCGAGGAGATTTTTTCCGAAGAGAAATTGCCGAAGATTTTTTTTAGAATCCATTGAAAACGAGTCCATTTGTCTATTCTAAGCAAGAGAATCGTTTCTGAAAAGAAATTTACCTTCTTCTTTCCGAACGAATTCATCTGTGAAAAGGATGGACAGAATGTCTTTTTTTTGATTTCTGGAAAGTATCATCCTGAATCAACCTCGTTTGATTCCAGTCATCAAAAAGCAAATCTTAGGGGATAGAAGCATGTCCGGACATTCGAAATGGGCGACGATCAAGCGTAAGAAAGACGCGATCGATTCAAAACGCGGAGCCATATTTACTAGAGTAGGAAAAGAAATCACAGTCGCAGCAAGAATGGGTGGAGGAGATCCGGAAGGAAATCCAAGACTCAGACTCGCGGTGCTGAAGGCCAAGTCAGTGAACATGCCCAAAGACAATATAGAAAGGGCAATCAAAAAAGGAACGGGAGATTTAGAAGGTGTTACATACGAAGAATGCCTCTATGAATGTTTCGGACCGGGCGGAATCGCGATCATGGTTTCCGCTGTTACCGATAAAAAGTCTAGAACGACACCGGAAGTCAAAAGTATTCTTACCAAATTGGGAGGTTCTCTCGCAACTTCCGGTTCGGTGAGCAGGCTCTTTGAAAAAAAGGGAATCATCGTATTAGAATCTTCGCAAGTAACTGAAGACGAACTCGTAGATCTCGCAGCCGGCGCCGGAGCGGAAGACGTGGTCAATGAAGGCGAAGTCTTTCGCGTCATCACTTCTCCGGACGACTACGAAGCGGTGATGCACGTTCTGAACGAGAAAGGACTCAAATCGGAAGAATCAGAAATTCGTTATATAGCTCTGGTGAGTTCCGAAATCGAGGATAAAGAGACCGCTGAAAAAGTAATGAAGCTGATCGATCAGTTGGACGGTCACGACGACGTAACTTCCGTCACTTCCAATTTCGAACTCGCTCCTTCTCTCGAAAAAGAATTTGAATGATTCTTTTTTGAATTCCAAGATTCTTCTCTTTCTTATTCTTGAAGGAAGAGAAGAATCGAACGCCTTCCTCAAAAAATCAAACACACTTTCGGAAAACATACAGTGAGAATTATAGGAATCGATCCCGGTTCGCATCGAGCCGGTTATGCGGTTTTGGAAAAAGCTTCCTCTAAAATTCGGATCTTGACTTACGGTACCGTTGAGGTTCCGCCGAGAACCCCGAGTCCGGAGAATCTTCTTCTTTTAAAAAAAGGGCTCAACGAAGTGTTGGAAGAATTTAGTCCGACGATCGCGTCGGTTGAAGAAATGTTTTTCGCAAAGAATAAAAAGACAGCTTCCCGAGTTTTCGAGTCGAGGGGAGTTCTTTTGATCACATTAGCGGAAAAGAATATTCAAATTTTAGAACCTACCGTTTCTCAGATCAAAAAAGGAACGACCGGGAGCGGAACCGCTGATAAAAAGCAGATCCGTCACGCGCTCAAACTTCTTTTGAATATCGATCTCTTAAAAGGCCACGACGATTCTTGGGACGCGGTCGCCGCCGCATACGTGGGACTTTCTATGAGTTCCAGTCCGTTGTTTCGAATTTCAAGATAGAAAAACGAAAATTTTATTTCTGCCTTTTGTAGGAGTTCCTACAAGGCGTTTTTTACTTGCAAAAAGTAGAATTCTCTGATATAGAAAAGTCTCCCGAGTTTTCCCGCCAACCCGCCTCCACCACCCAAAATCAGGGTGGGGCGCGCGAGCTTTCACGGATGATTGTCGTACTTCCGACAAATTTATCTTGAGATTCGAACTACCTTTGCGGTTAAGGAAATGCGCGGAGATGAGTTGCACGTCGAAAGGCAAAACAAAAAACCGAATAAAAAAATCCTTAAAATTCGAACGATGTTTCAGCCTGATCTTCAATCAATGAATTTCGGATCCTTCAAAAGGAAGTTTTGTTTTTTCGACATCTAACAAAGGCCCTAACTCATAGATATTTGTATAACCATAGACCTTCAAGGAAACAAAGGTGGAGAGATTCAAAGAAGCGCCCGGGCTTTTAGCGGCAAAGGCTTGCGGACTGCCTTCAAAGTTATTATTGCAATAGATCAAAATCTTCGTATCAAAATTCGGAATGATCTGGGCGAGGGATTCTTTTGTAAACTCCGTAAAGGGAAGATTG